>JAIELC010000037.1 GCA_019753375.1 Sphingomonas sp. | reverse complement strand
TGCAACCTTGTGCGCGCTCACCCATTTCACCGCTTCCCGCCCCGTTGTGCTGGGGCGGTGCGTAACAAATGGAGTGTAACATGCGTAATATCGTTCTGGTGGCCCTTGTCGCCGCCTCCGCCACCGCCACCGGTCTGGCCAGCCCCGCCCTGGCGCAGGATGGCCCCGACAAGCCCGCCTTTGACGGGTTCAGGGTCGGTGCCGAGCTTGGCTATGATTCGCTCCGGCCCGGCAGCAGCGCGCAATCGAGCATTTCGGGCGACAACAAGGCCGATGGGCTGCTGTACGGCGGCGATATCGGCTATGACAAAACGATTGGCCATGGCCTGGTGATCGGCGCCGAAGCCGGCATCAGCGGATCGACCGCCAACGTGTCGAACAATCCCGTCAACACCGGCGATTTCGGCTTTGGGCGCGTCAAGGCCGGCCGCGATATCTATGTCGGCGCCCGCATCGGCACGCTGCTCAGCCCGACCACGCTGATCTATGCCAAGGGCGGCTATACCAATGCCCGGCTTGATCTGACCGCAAGCGACGGCACCACCGAAACCGGCCAGAGCTTCAACCTCGACGGCTACCGTGTCGGTGCCGGCATCGAAAAGGCAATCGGGCGCAACACCTATGCCAAGGTCGAATATCGCTATTCGAACTACAGCAACGCCCGGCTTGAATATGCAAACGGTGCCAATACCAACAACTTTTCGGTCGATACCGATCGGCATCAGATCGCGGTCGGGGTCGGCTTTCGCTTTTAAGCGGAAATCGCGCCGATTCGAGCTGTGAAAGCAGGGCCGGGGCGCTTGCTCCGGCCCTTTTTATGTTTAAGGAAAGGAGATGGAGAAATGTCCCCGGCGGTGCTGTCCGGGGGGGTCGTGAATGGGCGGTGCGCCCGGGGGAATGGAATGAAGGCGACGATTGAACGCGCTACCTTGTTAAAGGGCTTGAGCCACGTCCAGTCGGTGGTCGAGCGGCGCAATACCATTCCCATCCTGTCGAATGTGCTGATCGATGCCAGCGAAGGCACGCTCAAGCTGATGGCAACCGATCTTGATCTGCAGATCAACGAACATGTCGCGGCATCCGTCGATCAGCCGGGCGCGACGACGGTCAGCGCGCACACGCTGTTCGACATCGTTCGCAAGCTGCCCGAAGGCAGCCAGGTCCAATTGTCGGCGGCCGAAGGCCGGATGACGATCATGGCGGGTCGCGCCAAGTTCAGCCTCGCCACGCTGCCGCGCGATGATTTTCCGGTGATTGCCGAGGGCGAACTGCCGGTCAGCTTTGAATTGCCGGCGGAAACGCTGAAGCAGATTATCGACAAGACCCGGTTTGCGATCTCAACCGAGGAAACCCGCTACTATCTGAACGGGATTTTCCTGCACGTGTCGGATGATCCGTTGCCGGTGCTGAAGGCGGCGGCGACCGATGGCCACCGGCTGGCCCGCTACACCACGACGCGGCCCGATGGGGCAGAGGGCATGCCCGATGTCATTATTCCGCGCAAATGCGTGGCCGAACTGCGCAAGCTGCTCGACGAGATTGACGGATCGGTCGGCGTGTCGCTGTCGGCGACCAAGATCCGTTTTGACCTCGGCCAGGCCCTGCTGACGTCCAAGCTGATTGACGGCACATTCCCCGATTACAGCCGCGTCATTCCCACCGGCAATGACAAGATCCTGAAAATCGATCCGCGCAGCTTTGAGGAAGGCGTTGACCGCGTGTCGACGATCGCCACCGAAAAGACCCGCGCGGTCAAGATGGCGCTTGATCGCGACAAGATTACGCTGTCGGTGACCAGCCCCGAAAACGGCACCGCCGCCGAAGAAGTTTCGGGGGATTACAGCGCCGCGCCGTTCGAAATCGGCTTCAACAGCCGTTACCTGCTCGATATTCTTGGGCAAGTGCACGGCGATGCGGTTGAAGTTCATCTGGCAGATGCCGCCGCGCCGACGTTGATCCGCGAAAACGACAAGGCACCGGCGCTGTATGTCATCATGCCAATGCGGGTGTGACGTTTACACCGCGACCAGCCCGCGCCTGACCGAGATCGTCACCGACACGACCAAATAGGCTGTCATCAATACCGTCATCAGCGTCCAGCTGTCGACATCGGCCACGAGGTCGAGCCGGGTGAGGGCGGCCCAGATGAACAGACCGAGCTGGAGCACCCAGAAGCATAGCGCGCCGGCCTGCGTGATGACGGTGCGGGTCAGCGATGAAGCGCGCTTCTGTCCGCCAGTGGCGCGCGAGTTTGCCAGCCGTGAACGTCGTAAGCACCGCATGGGCGACTATGTCCGCAAGGGTGATTCCGCCCACGACACCAATACAACCAAGGGCTTCTTTGGCATTGTTTAACGCGGGATGCGTTGAGTCTATCCGCCTTGCGGATCGCAGCAGTTGCAGCGCTGTTTTTTGCGGATTTGATTCTCGTTACATCAACCGCGCTGCGCTGATCGTGAACGATGGTCAACGCGCTGACATTGCCCTCCGCGGCATCAGCTGCAAGCGCCTTAGCTATCGGCGGACTGGTGAACCCGCCGCGGCCTAAGACAAAGCTGCCCCGCCTAATTGGCGAGAGGCGTAAGCGTTGGACTGATAGGGGACTTCTTAGGCGTAGACGCGCAGGGGCTCGGGTATCGGCCGCCCCATTTGACTGGCGGCCTCGATCCAGCACTCAATGGCATCGCGCACGTTGGCAACGGCTTCCGCTTCCGTCTCTCCGTCAGACTTGCAGCCGGGAAGGTCAGGCACAGACGCAAGAAAGCCGCCGCCATCCGCAGGCGCGATGGGCAGGATCTCAATTTTATAATCCTGAGCCTTCATGAGGCGCTCCTCACTGCATCCACGAAATCGATCAGGTCACGGATATATGGGGCCTTGATGGGACGATGAGCCGGAATTGTTAAAATTTCGACCTGAGTCTCATGGGACAATTTGTAATGTGACCCCTTCGAGGGGGGATTGCAAGCGATACCGAATGAGCGACATACGGTGGCCACTTGCGCGATGCGCCAGCCAATCGGATTTTGTCGCATCTTTTCAAGAAGTTTCTCGCCCTTCGCCATTGCCCCCTGCTGGCGCGGAGCTAACCTTCTCGTCAAGCTTATCTTTTTGCCGCCGCTGACCCAACGGGGTTGCCGGCTCGTGTTTCTGGTGGGGGGGCGCAGCAGGCGCTTACCAGCCCGCGCCTGACCGAGATGGTGATCT
>JAIELC010000132.1 GCA_019753375.1 Sphingomonas sp. | reverse complement strand
GCGCGGACGTTGACCGCTGATCCGGGACATTATCTCAACCCGCGCTTTTCGCCCGATGGCACGATCATCGTGTTTGATCGCGGCCAGAGCGGGGGCCTGACCTCGTCGCGCTGGTCGGATAATCCCGGTATCTTCCGCATCGCCAGCGCCGGGGGCAAGGCAACGCGTATCGCCACCGAGGGATCGGAACCACAATTCGGTGCCGACGCCGACCGGGTGTTCATGATCGCGCCCGACAAGGGCAAGCGCCAGCTGATCAGCACCGATCTGAATGGTCAGGCAAAACGGGTCCATGGCACCGGCGAGCTGGTCAATGATTATCAGGTTTCGCCGGACGGAAAATTCGTGGCCTTTCGCCAGAATTACGAAGCCTTTGTGATGCCGCTGCTGCCCGGTACCCAGGATGTGGCGATCGATGAAAATGGCGGCCCGTTGCCCGTCACCCGGGTAAGCGGCGAGGGGGCGGATTTCATCAACTGGTCAAACGACGGCGCGGCGCTGCACTGGAGCCTGGGCCCGACCCTGTTCACGGCGCAGACCAGCGCGCTGTTCGCGACCGCGCCCGCCGACAAGGATGCACCAAAATTCGCAGCACCCAAAACCGGCCTGTCGCTGTCGATGACGGTCCCCGCCGACAAACCGACAGGAACGATGGCGTTAACCGGCGCCCGGATCGTCACCATGGCCAACGCGCAAGGTGGCATCATCGACGACGGGGTGATCGTGATTACCGGTGACCGGATCACGGCAATCGGGCCAAAGGGATCGGTCACGATTCCGGCGGGTGCAAAGACCGTCGATCTGGCGGGCAAGACGATCATCCCCGGGCTGGTCGATGCGCATGCGCACGGGCCGCAGGGCGATGATGACCTGATCCCGCAGCAAAACTGGTCGGCGATGGTCAATCTGGCGATGGGGACAACGACAATCCACGATCCGTCGGCGCGGCCCCAGCAGATTTTTGTCGCGTCGGAAATGCAGCGCGCCGGGCTGATCCTGGCGCCGCGGACATTTTCGACCGGAGAGATTATCTATGGTGCGAAGCAGCCCGACGTCTATGCCGAAATCAACAGCTATGACGATGCCCTGGCGCATGTCCGCCGGTTGAAGGCGCAAGGCGCGCATTCGGTCAAGAACTACAACCAGCCCCGACGCGAGCAGCGCCAGATGGTGGTTGCCGCCGCGCAGGCAGAGGGGTTGGAAGTGGTGCCGGAAGGCGGGTCGCTGTTCACGATGGACATGTCGCTGATCCAGGACGGTAACGCCACCGTTGAGCACAATGTCCCGCTCGACCATTTCTACGACGATGTTGTGAGCCTGTGGTCGCAGTCCAAGACCAACTACACGCCAACGCTGGTGGTTACCTATGGCGGGCTGGCCGGCGATCCCTATTGGCGCGCGCATATGGACGTGTGGAAGCACCCGCTGCTCAGCAAATACGCGCCGCCGGCGCTGCTGGCTGCCCAGAACGTTCGGCGGACGCTGGCGCCCGAAGAGGATTATGTCGACGCTGCCTCCGCACGCGAAGCCAAGAAACTAGCCGACAAGGGCGTGCAGGTATCGATTGGCGCGCACGGCCAGCAAGCGGGGCTTGGATCGCATTGGGAGCTCTGGTCGTTCGTGCGCGGCGGCTGGTCACCGGTCGAAGCCTTGCGCGCCGGCACGATCATGGCCGCCACCTCGCTGGGCTATCAAAAGGATATCGGGTCGCTCGAAACCGGCAAGCTTGCCGATCTGGTCGTGCTCGACGCCGATCCGACCGTCGATATCCGCAACAGCGACAAGATATCAAAGGTGATGCTGGGCGGGCGGCTTTATGACGCAGCAACGCTGAACGAAGTCATTACCGGCAATCGCCAGCGGTCACGGTTCTGGTGGGAGGCAAAGGACGGCGCCGCGGCAGGCGTGACGGTCCCGTCGGTCGATAGCCTGACCGGAGGCGATTGAGCAGGTGCCAGCTTGCGCGAGCGCAGGGGGCGACCATCGCCAACAAGCGTGGTCGTCAGCACGCCTGACGATGCGCCACATTGCCGGGCAGTCACGCCAATTTGTCATAACATCGGCCTAGGCGCGGTGATAAATACCAGGTCACATCCATCGGAAGGGCAGTTCCCGTGAAAACAGCGATCGCTATTGCCGCTTCGGCGCTCAGTCTGCTTGCCACCAGCCCGATCACCGCCGCCGAGACCCCGCAGCAATTGCCGACCGGCCAGGCGCTGACCCCGCTGGCTGCCCCCGACGCGCATTTTGAGCCCCTTGTCACCCATGTCGGTCCAATCCCGGACTATGTCGCCGACGGTGCTGCCGCCATCGCGGTCAGCCCCGACAAGACGCGCATGCTTGTGCTGACCAGCGGCTTTAATCGCGTCAACGATGCCAAGGGGACAATCAGCCTGCTCCAGTCGCAGCAGTTCATCTTTGTCTATCGCATCGATGCAAAGGGCAGCACGCTGGAACAGACGCTGATGGTGCCCAACAGCTATTCGGGGATCGCGTGGACGCCCGGCGGCGCGGGATTTATCGTGGGCGGCGGGGTGGACGATAACGTCCATATCTTTGCGCGCGGCGCTGGCGGTTTTGCCGAAGTCGCCCCGGCGATCAAGCTTGGTCATACCGCCGGCAATGGCGCGGATGTGAAGCCGCAGGCGGCCGGGGTGGCGGTCAGCCCCGATGGTCGCCGGGCGCTGGTCGCCAATTACTATAACGATTCGATCAGCCTGATTGATCTGGGTGGCCGGCGCGTGATCGCCGAACAGGATCTGCGTCCGGGCAAGATTGATCCGGCCGCCAAAGGCGTGGCGGGCGGTGAATTTCCCTTTGCAGTCGTCTGGGCAGGTGAAAACGGTGCCTATGTCTCGGCCCCGCGCGACCGCCAGATCGTCAAATTGCGGGTCGGTGCAGACCGGCTGTCGGTCGTCCGCCGTATCCCCACAATCGGTGAGCCGACGGCGCTGCTGATCGACCCAGCTTCGAAGCGGCTATACGCGACCGAGGACAATGCCGACCGGCTGGCGATGATCGACACCAAGACCGACCGGTTGATCGCCGAGCCGCGCCTGGGATTGCCCGACGCCATCGACGCCGGCACCCTGCCCAAGGGGTTGAACCCCAACGGGCTGGCATTGACTCCCAACCACCGGCTGCTCGTTACCTATGGCGGTGCCAACGCCGTCGCGATGGTAACCCCGATGGCAAAAGGGGTGCGTGTTGATGGGCTGGTCCCGACCGGCTGGTACCCGTCTGCCGTCGCCACCAGTGCCGATGGCAGCCGGGTATTCGTGGTCAACCGCAAAAGCCCCCCCGGCCCCAACCCGCTAGGCTGCGCGCCCAAG
>JAIELC010000076.1 GCA_019753375.1 Sphingomonas sp. | reverse complement strand
AATTTACATGCCGTTAACCACAAAGGCGCGACACTAAAGGCAGTTACCAGTTTTCACCCCCGGTTTCTGCTCGAGCGACCGGCGGCCAAGGCCGAAGCCTGGAAGGACCTGCAATTGCTGATCGGGGGAATCGACGCGTGACACGCTTTGCAGCTTTGGCAACACTGCTCGTCGCCAGCACCGCCCTGCCTGCCTACGCGGCGGACACCAAGATCGTGTCGAGCACCGCATCAACCACTGCGGACGGCATTCCCGATCAGCTCGATGCGGCTCAGCGCGACGGCTATCGGCACGTCTTTGACAGCATTCGGGCGGGCCAGTGGATCGACGCGCGGCTTCAGCTCGCAACGATGAAGCCCGGCCCGCTGCATGCTATTGCGCTTGCTGAGATCTTTACCGCCAAGGGATCGCCAAAGGCGGAACGCGATGATTTGGTAAAGCTGCTGACCGACGCCCCCGAGCTGCCCGAAGCGGAATCGCTCGCACGGCTTGCGCGGGCGCGCGGGGCCGATGCCCTGCCCGAACTGCCTTATACCCAGGCGCTGAGCTGGATGGGCAGCGCCCCAAGCCGTCGCCGCGCCAAGAGCCTGTCGAAAAGCGACGCAATCGCGGCCGATCTTGCCGTCCGCATGATCCCCTTCATCAAGGCGGATGACGGCGCCGAGGCACAGGCCCTGCTCGAGAGCACAGAGGGGCTGACACCAGAAGCGCTGACCGAATGGCAGCAAAAAGTTGCGTGGATCTATTACATAGCCGGCGATGACAGCAACGCGCAGATCATGGCCGCCAAGGCATCTGGCGGCATTGGTGAATGGGCAACCCAGGCCGATTGGGTTGCGGGATTGTCAGCCTGGCGGCAACATAACTGTGCCGATGCCGGAAAGTCATTTCAGGCGGTCGCATCCAGCGCAACCGACATTGAATTCCGCGCCGCCGGTCTTTTCTGGGCAGCGCGGGCGGATATGGCGTGTGGCCGACCGGAACGGATTGAAGCCCGGCTGAAGAATGCGGCCCAGTATGATGAGACGTTCTACGGTCTGCTGGCACGCGAAACGCTGGGCATCAAGGCGGCGGCCGAGCGTCCGGCGGAAAGCCACGTACTGGCAGACTGGCAGCAATTGTCGCGTCGCCCCAATATCCGCGTCGCGGCCGCATTGACTGAAATTGGAGAGATTGACCTCGCCGATAGCGTGCTGAAGCGCCAGGCACGGATTGGCGACGCGTCCGAATACCCTGCGCTGGTTCGGCTTGCTGCATCGCTCAATCTGCCATCGACGCAGATCTGGCTGGCGCATAATGCTCCAGCCGGCGCACAGCCAACGCTTGCATCGCGCTATCCCGCCCCCAATTGGACACCCGATGGCGGCTGGCGCGTCGACAAGGCACTGGTGTTTGCGCACACGCTGCAGGAATCCAACTTCCGCACCAACGTCGTCAGCGCCGCGGGCGCCTATGGCCTGATGCAGATCCGTCCGGCGGCAGCGTCAGATATTGCCCGCCAACGCGGAATGCGTGCGGATCGGGCGGCGCTGACCAACCCGTCGACCAATATCGAAATTGGCCAGAGCTATCTGGAGACGCTGCGCGATCAGGGCGCGACCGGCGGGCTGCTGCCAAAGGTGATCGCAGCCTATAATGCCGGGCCACTGCCGGTGGCCCAGTGGAATACCCAGGTCCACGACGACGGCGATCCTTTGCTGTACATCGAATCAATTCCCTATTGGGAAACGCGCGGTTATGTGGTGACGGTGATGCGCAACTATTGGATCTACGAACGCGAGGTTGGCCGGTCCGCGTCGCCAAGCAGACAGGCATTGGCACAGGGCCTGTGGCCGCGATTCCCCGGCATGCCAGGCCCTTCGGCGGTCCGCCTTTCCAGCCGGTCCACGGCCTCCGCCGGCGCCATCACTCAGACCGCCAGTGCCAATTGATCCCGACGCCGAATTTCTGCCGGTCCGGATCGCCGTCCTGACCGTTTCGGATACCCGTAGCCCCGCCGATGACCGTTCAGGCGACACCCTTGTCGATCGGCTCACCAGCGCAGGGCATATTCTGGCCGATCGCCATATCGTCCGCGACGACAGCGATATGATCGTTGCGCAGCTGCACCGATGGATCGACGATCCCGAGGTAGATTGCATCATCACCACGGGCGGGACCGGGGTGACCGGCCGAGACGTGACCCCCGAAGCGATTGAGCGCGTTCAGGATAAGCCGATACCGGGCTTTGGCGAATTATTCCGCTGGCTCAGCTTTCAATCAATCGGCACGTCCACGGTCCAGTCGCGCGCCTGCGCCTGCGTCACGCGCGGCACCTATATCTTTGCCTTGCCCGGATCGACGGGAGCAGTGAAAGATGGCTGGGACGGCATCCTGAAGGACCAGCTCGACAGTCGCCACAAGCCGTGCAATTTCGTAGAATTGATGCCGCGCCTGCTGGAACGCTGAAAAACGAACGCGGATGCGTTCAGCCAATGGATCGTAGCTTGGACCCGCCAGCTATTTCTTCACAGGCGGCAGGTTTTCATCGAAAAACTTTGGAAGCGCTCCCAGCACCGAATTCCACCAATCGATCGCGTCGTCGAAATTTTCCTTGGTCAGACCCCCGACCGTGGTGATGTCCTGGTTGAGCGCGATCGATCCGTCGTTGCGCAAGCTCATCTGGCCAAACCGCTTGTCCAGATTCCAGGTGTTGACCAGCTTCAGCGTATTGCTGGGGTCCTTTGTAAAGGTCACCCGGAACTGCAGAGAGTCGCACTGCTTGTGCTCGACACACCCATAAAACAGGACATCGAAGTTATAACCGCTTGCAGCCGACACCACATCCGGGTCGCCTTGATCATCAACGTCGAGCTTTGCCTTATATCCCTGGGCCTGCAACGCATTGATCACGGTCTGCGGATCGCTCGCACATACCAGGCCAGCTTTGCAAACGGCAGAATCCTTGGCCTCGGCGCTGATCGGCACAGCCATCGTGGCCAACGTTGACATTGTCGCCACGCACCGAATCAAAAGTTGCATCGATTTCTCCCCACCGCGCCGCAGCAAACGCGGCCTTTGCCATTTCTGCAATCGGCGGCTCAACATCCCATTTATTTCATATACTTCGCCTGACAAATCAAGGCCCCGCTTGCGCCACGGCAAGTTCATGCCCGTCGGGATCGACAAAGTGGAATCGGCGTCCGCCCGGAAAGGCAAAGACCGGCACAATAATTTCCCCTCCGGCATTACGGACGGCGTTCTCCGCGGCTTCCAGGTCATCAACCTCAATGACCGGCAACGGACCACGCGTCCGCTCGCTATCGTCAGCCTGCAGTCCGATGTCGGTATCGCCGGTCATCGTCGCCGCATAGGTTGGCGCGAAAGGCGTAAAGTCCATGCCAAATGCCGTTCCGTAAAACGCGGCTGATCGGGATACATCCGCCACGGGTAGCTCGAGATAGTTGAGCCTTGCTGCCACCATTATCTCCCATATGTTCTTGCTCTGTTCTACCCATCTGGCTATTGCTT
>JAIELC010000009.1 GCA_019753375.1 Sphingomonas sp. | reverse complement strand
GCTGGCCGAGGCGCTGGGCGCGCAGGTCGGCAGTCAGGTGTCGCTGATCAATCCGGCCGGGCAATCGTCTCCCTTTGGCACCGTGCCGCGGATCGTGTCGTACACCATCGGCGCGATTTTTGAGATTGGCGTCTATGATTATGACAAGGCCTATATCGTCATGCCGATCGCGGACGCGCAGCAATTGCTGTTGATGGGCGATTCGGTGGGGATGGTTGAGCTGGTGACGACCAATGCCGACCGGGTCGGGCCAATTCTTGCCCCGCTTGGCAAAAAGGTTCAGGCGCGCGGGGTGCTGACCGACTGGCGGCAGATGAATGCCCAGCTGTTCGAAGCGCTGGAGGTTGAACGCATCGCGATGTTTACCGTGTTGTCGATCATCATTCTGGTCGCGGTGTTCAACATCTTGTCGTCGCTGATCATGCTGGTGCGCGCAAAGTCGCGCGATATTGCCATTTTGCGGACCATGGGGGCCACGCGCAGCGGGCTGATCCGCATCTTTATGACGGTTGGCACGACGATCGGCGCGCTGGGCATGGCCGCGGGGCTGGTGCTGGGGTTTGTGTTTCTGTTTTTCCGGCAATCGGTGGTCAATTTCATCCAGCTGATCACCGGCCAGAATCTGTGGGATCCGTCGATCCGTTTTCTGACCGAATTGCCGTCAAAGCCGAACCCGGTCGAAATTGTCGTGATCGCGCTGATGGCGCTGGTGCTCAGTTTCCTCGCGACGCTCTATCCCGCGTTCAAGGGCGCCAATACCGATCCGGTGCAGGTGCTCCGCTATGAATGATCCGGTGCTGGCGGTGACGGGGCTGGCGCGCAGCTTTACCCAGGCGGACGTGACGATCGCGGTGCTGCGCGGGATCGACCTGGCGGTGATGCCGGGCGAAGTGGTGGGGCTGCTCGGGCCGTCCGGGTCGGGGAAATCAACGCTGCTGCAGGCGGTGGGCCTGCTCGAGGGCGGCTTTACCGGCTCGATCCGGATTGCGGGGAAAGAGGCGGCCAAGCTGGATAATGCGGGCCGCACCGAGGTGCGCCGCGACCAGCTGGGCTTTGTCTACCAGTTCCACCATCTGCTGCCCGATTTCAACGCGACCGAAAATGTCGTGCTGCCGCAGCTGATCCGCGGGGCCACCCACGCGCAGGCACAGGCACGCGCGACCTCGCTGCTGACCACGCTGGGCCTAGGCCACCGACTGACCCACCGACCAAGCCAATTATCCGGCGGAGAACAACAACGCGTCGCCGTCGCCAGGGCATTGGCGAATAAGCCTGCGCTGGTGCTGGCGGATGAGCCGACTGGTAATCTTGACGAGCATACCGCTGATATTGTGCTGTCCGAGCTTCTTCGGTTAGTCCGCGAGGAGGGTTCGTCGGCGTTGATCGCTACACATAACGAGCGGTTGGCGGCGCGCATGGACCGGGTGGTGCGGTTGCAGGACGGGAGACTTGACGGATGAAGGCAATGCAGATGGTTGTCATCGCGGTCGCAATTCCCAGTCTGGCGTCGGCCCAATCGGCCATGCCAGCGCCACCGCCCGCCCAGAGTGCACCCGCTGGTATGGCATGCGCGGATGCCCGCCACCGCGCGTTTGATTTCTGGATCGGCAAATGGGAAGTCCGCGCCAACGGCCAGAACAAGGTCGTCGCGCGTTCGGTCATCGAAAGCCTTTATAATGGCTGCGCTATCCGTGAAAACTGGATGCCGATCAGCGCTACCGGCGGGGGCGGGAGCCTGAGCGTGTATGACGTTTCGACAGGAGGATGGCGCCAGACCTGGGTGGATTCATCGGGTACACGCGTCGATTTTGCCGGCGATTACGCCAATGATGCGATGGTTCTCACCGGTAACTGGCGGGGCATAAATGGTCCTGGTAAGGACGGGGTCGTCCGCATGACCTATACCCGCCAGCCCGGAGGCAAAGTTCGCCAGTTTGGCGAGGTAACGACAGACGGTGGGAAAAGCTGGACCGTCAGCTTTGATTTCATTTACTCGCCGACCGCATGAGTGTCTGGCAATCCATACCAACGTTGACAGGCCATCATGTAACCTTGCGTCCGCTTGCGCACTGCGACCGTGATGCGCTGGTTTCAGCCGCGGCCGACGGTGATTTGACCGATTTGTTCTTTACGAACGTGTCGGGCCTGAAGGATCCAGATGCGTTTATGAGCGCAATTTTTCTTGAGCGTGATCACGGTCGGGCCATGCCGTTTGCGGTGTGCCTTCCTGATGGGGCGTTGGTAGGGCTGACACGCTATATGCGCATGGCGCCGCAGCACCGGCGACTGGAGATTGGCGGCACTTTTTACGCAAAGTCTGTCCAGCGGACGGGCGTTAATACCGAGGCGAAGAAGCTGTTATTGTTACACGCCTTTGAAATTATGGGATGCAACGCCGTTCAAATCCGGACAGACTGGTTCAACCGGCAAAGTCAGGCGGCGATTGAACGGCTTGGTGCCAAGATGGACGGCGTTTTGCGCAATCACCAGATCATGGATGGACGGATCCGCGATCTTGTCGTCTATTCGATCATCGCCAGCGAGTGGCCGGGTGTGAAGCGCAACCTCAACTATCTGCTTGAGCGCCATCAACGGGAGCGTCCATGACTGCAATCACTGATTTTCATGTCAAAGGTGCTGGCGGGATGTCAGTCGATCTGGCCGCCTATGCTGGTAAGGTTTTGTTGATCGTCAACACGGCCTCGAAGTGCGGATTTACACCGCAATATGCCGGGTTGGAGGCACTTTATCGCAAATACGCTCACAGAGGTTTCGAAGTGCTTGGCTTCCCGTGCAATCAGTTCGGCGCACAGGAGCCCGGCGATGCGGCTGAAATAGAGCAGTTTTGTACCGTGAATTATGACGTAACTTTCCCGATATTCGCGAAGGTTGAAGTCAATGGATCGGGCGCCGATCCGCTATTTGACCGGCTGAAAGCAGATGCGCCGGGCCTGATGGGCACGACATCGATCAAGTGGAATTTCACCAAATTTCTGATCGACCGGCACGGTCAGACCGTGCGGCGCTATGCCCCTAATGTTACTCCAGGAGCGCTAGAACCCGACATCGAAAAGTTGCTGTGAATAACGCGGCATATTGTATTCGGATGGGTTGATGCCATCCCGTAGCGGCGCCATAGTTCGCCGATGGCGCATTCCGGCTTCGTTCCCCTTCGCATCTTTTCTTCGTATACCATGCTCGACGGCGCGATGGAGCCAAAGGCGATCGCAAAGCGCGCCCAGGAACTGGGCTTTCCGGCGGCAGCCCTAACCGATCGCAATGGGCTGTACGCGGCGATGGCCTATGCCGATGCTGCGAAAGCGGCGGGTGTTCAGCCGATTATCGGTACCATGTTGGGGGTTGCCCGCCCGGATATGCCGGAAGGGATAGCAGCGCCCATCGATTGGATCGCACTTTATGCGCAGGATCAAACCGGATATCAGAATCTATGTTCATTGGTGTCTGAAGCGCATTTGGGCCGTCCGCTGGACTTGGTACCGCACGTCGATTTTGGCCATTTG
>JAIELC010000106.1 GCA_019753375.1 Sphingomonas sp. | reverse complement strand
GGCAGCCCGGCGGCATCGAGGAGGGTCGGGACAATATCGGTAACATGCGCAAATCGACCATTGATGCGCCCCCGCATGATCGCCGGGTTGCCCGGCCAGGCAATGATCATTGGTACGCGCAGACCGCCTTCAGCAGCGGAGAATTTATAGCCTGACAGAGGAGAGGCGACGGCGCTTGCCCAGCTTGGTCCAATATAGGTCAGTGTCCCTTTCTGGCCGGCATGGTCGGGCGCAAAGTCGTAATAGCGGCCGAGGACCAACCGATTGAGCAACCGGTTGCGCGGATCGGTCGGCTCTGGGCCATTATCCGACAGGAAGACAAAGATCGTGTTCTCATACGCGCCCGTCGCCTTCAGGTGATTGATAAGGCGGCCAATCTCATGATCCGCGGCTTCTGCCATGGCGCCATAGGCGGCCATGAATTGCGCTTGCGCAGCACGGTCGGCGGCGCGCAGCCCTTGCCAGTCCTGCGTGGTCGCCATGGTTACCCGCTGCGTTCCGCCGGGCACAATACCCAGCGCTGCGGCACGCGCGGCGCGCTCGGCGCGCAGTGTCGTCCACCCGCCAGTGTATCGACCGGCATAGCGGCGCAGATAGGCGGCGGGTGCCTGAACCGGAATATGGTTCGCCATGAAATTGATCGACGCAAAGAAGGGGCGCCCGCTTAAATGCCCGCTGTCGATATAGCTGATCGCCTTATCGACAATGAAGGTCGACGAATAATAGTTGCTTGGCAACGTTATCGGTTTGCCATCTTCGGTCCAGTCGACCGCGTCGTGCAGACCGTAAATAGGCTTTTGTTCGAAATTGTCGGCGCCGGCATCGGGCATCACCACGGCGCGGTCATAGCCGCGGGCGCCGGGCAACTTGTCGGGCGTTTTGCCGAGATGCCATTTGCCCGAAAAATAGGTCCGGTAGCGGGCATTGTGCAGCCGCTGGGCGATCGTCACCACGCGGTCGTTCAATTCGGTGTCATAGCCGGGCTTGCCGACATGCGCGGGCGGAATCGTTTCGGGCATATTGCCCAGCCCGGCGCGGTGATTGCCGACCCCGGTTTGCAGCATGGCGCGCGTCGGCGAGCATGATCCCGCCACATGGAAATCGCTGAACCGAACGCCTTCCGCCGCCAGCGCATCGATATTGGGCGTTTGAATTTCGCTGCCAAACGCGCCGATATCGGTGAAACCCCAGTCATCGGCGACCAGCAGGACAATATTCGGACGGGCCCGTGCCTGTTTGGGCGGAGCTTTGATCGGTCCGATCGACCCTTGCTCGGTTGTCGCGCTGCCCGGCATGCCCGCCATCATTGCCGCAATGGCCAACAGCGAGCCCGCCCGCGTCACAACAGCTTCTTTCGGTCTATGGCCGTCGATCCGGCAGGCAGGCTGAAGATCATCCCGTCCTCTCCAACCGTGATCGGTCCACCAAAATGCGCGGCCGCATCGCCAAGGAACAGCGGATAAGCATAACGCGTCGGCAGCGGCGGGACGATGTGGCTGAATATCAGTTCGCGCACGCCCGCCAGGCGCGCGGCATCGGCTGCCCGTTCCGGCGTGGCATGATACTCGATAATATCGCGCGTAATCTGTGCGGTATTGTGCTGACCATGGGCATCCAACGCGGCGGTGATCCGGGATACCATCCGCGGTTGAAGCCCGTCATGGATCAACAGATCGGCGCTCTTGGCGACGCGCACCAGATTGGGTGAGAAATTGGTATCACCGCTGATCACGGCCGACCGTCCCTTATAATCGAACCGATAGCCGATGGCGGGTTGAACCGGGCCATGATCGACCTGAAACGCGGTCACCCTAAGCCCGTCTTCAGCAAAAACCACGGCACCCGGGCCCGGCAGCGCGAAGGGTTCGGCACGCCCGCCCTTGCCGGCGGGCGGCGCGATGATCGGGCCGTGATGGGCCGTGCGATAGCCTTGATCAAGCGCATAGGCCGCGTTGAACCCCGCCACGACTTGCTCGACGCCGGGTGGCCCCGCGATTGGCAACGGATATTGCGCCGAACCGCCCGTCCAGCGCAGCAACATCATCGGGCCCAGTCCATCGATGTGATCCGAATGGAAATGCGTCAGGAACAACCGTTCAACCCGCCCGATGGGCAGTCCCATCTGGACAATGTTGCGCGCGCCACCTTCGCCGGCATCAATGACGAATATGTGCCGTCCAGCAATGATAACGGTACAAGCGCCCGCCCGGGTCGGGTCGGGAAGCGGCGACCCGGTGCCGCACAACAAGACGTGCAGCCCCTCTGGCAGCCCTTGTGTTACATCACGCCCAACGCGGCGTTCGATCACGCGATCGAGCAACATCGCCGTGATCGGTGTCCGGAAAAGGTGGAGCAGGCCGACGCCGACAACGACAACCACGATCAGGCCGAAAAGCGCTCTGGTCCGCCCGCCCATTGCTCAACCCCTATCTGCCATCGCTCTTCATCCGCGAACTAATGGCATGATTAGTGCCAAAAGGTCAAAGCGGCAATAGGCCGTGTCGCTGCATCGACGGGGATGCGCACTAATTGGCAATAAGGTGGTGGATGCCCCGTGAGGATCATAACTAGATGACCGCTAGTTTTCGTCAGCGTTCGTTTAGCTCTTGGCGTTCCTGATAGATTCTCTTTCGCCGTTCCGCATTCGTTCGTTGACATTCGCCAGTAGCCGCCGGATAGTGTGGGAACTGATGAGGGAGCGATGGGCAAGCTGACGGCACTCGGAGTGAAGAGCGCGAAAGCTGGTCGCCATGGTGATGGCGATGGGCTCTACCTGCTTGTGAAGCCTTCCGGCGCTCGCTCTTGGCTACTTCGCATCCAGCATGACGGCAAGCGACAGGATATCGGGCTTGGGTCCGTCAACTTTCAGCCTGCGCCGAAGGATGGCACGGGTCAGATCGGCGACGACATCCCGATCCTGCAGCGTCGACATCTCACCTTGAACGAGGCTCGCGAGAAGGCCGCGCTATTGTCGAAGCTGGCGAAGGCGGGGCGGGATCCGATCACCGAGCGTGACAAGGATCGGAGGAGAACTCCGACCTTCAAGGAAGCAGCGATCGCCGCTCACGAGGCATTGGCGCCCGGCTGGCACACAACCCCAACTGCGTGTCGGTCAGCGTGGGGTGCTCATACGGGCGATTGTTGAGGCGACGTTCGTGTCGTGATCAGGAGCGTCTAAGAACTCGGATATAATTGAAATTCTTCACCCTTGGCTTGGTCGGGGAACGGATCGGGATACCGGACCCAGCGCGCTTGTTCCCTCAAGGTGCGCATCTTGCGCTTCGTGCGAGGACCAAAGACCTCACAATGATTTGGATTTCCTTCTTCAAAGGTAAACATCAAACCCAAACCTTCGGCGCGAAGCTCCGCGACGGTTACAGCTACGACGCCTACATGCGCCCTGCCAGCTGTCACGATTGCGAGATCGTCTGCTGACCGCCACAATGTAACTGAAGTCCCAATGCCGCCAGGATCGTCCTTGAAAATAGAGGACTCAGGCTTGCCGGTCTTCGCTAAATCTGGGTGAACCCGGCGGAGAACGAACTCGTCTCCACCGATACTCGGGTCGTCTACCGGATCGCCCGCAGATGGTTCAGCCACGGGGCTGTTGCCTTATCTTACGGACGGCAGAATGTGTCGATCCAGCCCTTCGCCCCGGAAAGGCTAAGCGGTTCTCCCGGTTCATAC
>JAIELC010000148.1 GCA_019753375.1 Sphingomonas sp. | reverse complement strand
CTGGATCATTATCGCGCGCTCCTGCGGTGTGGCCGGGGCGACACGGCTGGCGGGCGGCTTGATCAGCGTGCGCTCTACCGGCGACGGCGCACCATCAGGCTGCAGCAACGATACCAGCGCCTCGCCAACCTTCAGTTCGGTAATGACGGTTTCCACATTCACGCCGGGATTGGCGCGAAACGTTGTCGCGGCTGATTTGACCGCCGCCTGATCGCGCGGGGTAAAGGCACGCAGGGCATGCTGGACACGGTTGCCAAGCTGTCCTGCTACCGTGTCAGGGATATCGATCGGGTTCTGGGTGATGAAATAGATGCCGACACCCTTGGACCGGATCAATCGAACGACCTGCTCGATTTTCTCCAGCAGGGCTTTTGGCGCGCCGTCGAACAGCAAATGGGCTTCATCGAAAAAGAAGACGAGCACTGGCTTGTCGGGATCGCCGACTTCGGGGAGATGTTCGAACAGCTCGCTCATCAGCCATAACAGAAATGTTGAATAGAGTTTGGGGCTCTGCATCAGCTTGTCGGCGGCGAGGACGTTGACGACACCGCGTCCCTTGTCATCGCACTGGATGAAATCGGCCATCGCCAGCGCGGGTTCGCCAAAGAAATGCTCGCCACCCTGGCTGCGAAGCTGCAACAGCGACCGTTGGATCGTGCCGATCGATTGCTTCGACACATTGCCATAGGTGATGGTCAGCTGATCCGCCTGCTCGGCGCAATAAGCGAGCATCGACTGCAGATCGTCGAGATCGAGCAGCAGCAGCCCTTCCTTGTCGGCAACCGTAAAGGCGATCGTCAGCACGCCTTCCTGAACGTCGTTCAGGTCCATCAGGCGCGACAACAGAACCGGGCCCATTTCTGAAATCGTGGTGCGAATGGGGTGGCCTTGTTCGCCGAACAAATCCCAGAATTGCACAGGATTGTCGGCATAGGCCCAGCCCTCATAGCCAATCTCCTTGGCGCGTGCGGCAAAGATCTCATGCGTTTTGGTGGTGGCGGAACCCGCCATTGCCAGACCCGACAAATCGCCCTTCACATCGGCGACAAAGCTCGGCACGCCCGCTGCGGAAAAGCCTTCGATGATGCCCTGGATCGTCACGGTCTTGCCGGTGCCAGTCGCGCCCGCGATCAGCCCGTGGCGGTTGGCGCGCTTCAGTTCCAGCTGCTGGGGTTTTGCGCCCCCTGCTGCGGCGCCGATGAAGATGCTTTTGCCGTCGCCCATGCTACGCCCTCTTTGTCCCTGATCCCTGCTTCCTATCGCGCGTTTGGGGCGGAGACGGAAGATATGAAAGCGCCGCCCGGACCTGGTCCGGACGGCGCTCCATCGTTGCGATGATCAGTAAAGCCTATTTACGCAGCCCGATGCCCACGAACAGCGGGGGATTGCGGCCG
The DNA here is from genome assembly GCA_019753375.1 of Sphingomonas sp. Lineage (GTDB taxonomy): Bacteria > Pseudomonadota > Alphaproteobacteria > Sphingomonadales > Sphingomonadaceae > Sphingomonas. Next base: position 2,348 of record JAIELC010000148.1, on the reverse strand, counting down.
CGCTGAACAAGCAGGGCGATGTACGATTTCCCGTCGCGCACCACCTGCTGGACGACCCCTGCCAGGGCTTCCGGCGTCGTCACCGCAACGCCGTTGGCGGACAGGATAACGTCACCGCGCTGCAGCTTTTGGCCGGCATCGCTCGACTGGTCGACATTGTTGATAACCACGCCCTGAACCGACGAATCGATACCCAGCTGCCGGGCAATTTGCGGCGTCAGCGTTTGCACGGACAGCCCCAGCTTGTTGGTAGTTGCCGGGCCCATGGCGGGACTGTCGCCCTGGTCGGTCATGGCACCGTCGGCATCATTACCGCCAATCTGCGCCTGCAACGCTTCTTCTGAAGGCCGGGTGCCGACAGTGACTTGCAGCGTCATGCGCTTGCCCTGCCGGATCAGTTCGAACGGTACGCGTGTGCCCGGGGTGACACCGGCCACCAGGAAGCTCAAGGATTGATCCTGATTGACGGGCTTGCCATTCACCGAGACAACCACGTCGCCAACCTTGATACCGCTCTTGTCGGCGGCTTCCCCGGGTGAAACGCTGCGAATAATTTCGCCGCTGTTCTTGGGCAATCCCAGCGCCGCAGCGACGTCCTCGTCAAGCGGCTGCGGGCCGACGCCCAGATAGCCGCGCTTCACCGTCTGGCCCTTCATCAAGGTATCGATCACCGGCTTGGCGACTTCAGAAGGAATCGCAAAGCCAATGCCAACGCTGCCCTGGCTCGGGGTGTAAATTTGCGAATTGATGCCGATCACATTGCCGTTCAGGTCGAACATCGGTCCGCCCGAATTGCCCTGATTGATCGCGGCATCGGTCTGGATGAAGCGGTCATAGGCGCCCAGTCCGGTGGCGCGGTGCAGCGCCGAGACGATACCCGCAGTGACGGTCGACCCGATGCCAAACGGATTGCCGATCGCGACGATCCAGTCACCGACGCGCGCCTTGGTCGAATCGCCCCAGCGGACAAACGGCAGGTTGGTCGCATCGATCTTGAGCAGCGCGAGATCGGACGCAGCGTCGCGACCGACCAGCTTGGCGGTATATTCCTTGCCGTCGGTCAGAATGACCGTGATTGAATCAACCGAAGCGCCCTGCGCGCCCGGCGCCACGACGTGGTTGTTCGTCACTACAAAGCCATCCGGCGAAATCAGAAAACCCGACCCGAGCGATTGCGCCTTGCGCGTCACTGGCGCGCCGCCACCCTGGCCATTGCCGCCAAATAATTCGGCAAAGGGGGTGCCGGCAAACGGGTTTTGTGGTGCCTGTATCTTGACGCTTTGTTTGGTCGAGATGTTGACCACGGCCGGCTGCAGCTTGGCAACCAGATCGGCAAAGCTCAGTGGGGCACCGGCGCGCGGCGCGACCGCAGCCATCGTCGCGGGATCATTCTGGGCGGTCTGCGCGCCAGCCGGATGTTCCAGCGTCATTGTGGCGGCGGTACCGCCTAGCACCAGGGCACCAATCAGGGCGTAAGCATAGCGCACGTTGAGTTATTCCTCTCTTGTGGAGCAGAAAGCCCCGCTCTTATGCCGGTCAATGCTGAACGGCGATTGAATATGAACCGATTGTCAGTGGCCGCGACCCTGAAACTGCTTCAGATACTCGCTATTCGGCGACAGGATAACCGATGTATCGCCCTGCGGCGTCGTGCCATCGCCAATAAAGGTCTGTTTGTACGACTGCATGGCGCGATAGAAATCATAAAAGTCCGGATCGCGGTTAAAGCTTTCGGCATAGATTCGTGACGCGGTTGCATCGGCTTCGGCCTGAATGATCTGCGCTTCCTTCTGCCCCTGCGCGCGAATTGTTGCTGCCTGTTGCTGGCGCGCGGTCCGCATCCGGTTCAGCGCACTTTCCAGCGGGCTGCCATCGGGCAGATCCGCGTGCCGGATACGGACATCGACGATCTGGACTCCATATTGGCGCGCCTTGGTCTGCAACCCGGCCTGGATGTTATCCATCACCTGACCCCGCTCGGGGCTGAGCAGCGCGGCAAAGGGTCGCTTGCCAAGTTCGTTGCGCAGCGCAGATCCGAGAAGCGGGCTGAGCTGATCGGCGACGCGCTGTTCGGTGGAACTGGTGCTGCCGGTCGACAGGACCGCTTTGAGCGGATCGACGATGCGGAACCGCGCATAGGCATCGACCTCAAGCCGGTCCTGATCGATCGACAGCACGCGCTGGTTATCAAGATCAACGTCGAGCACGCGCTTGTCGACCCACACGATCTTGTCGACAAAGGGGATGCGCCAGATCAGACCGGCGTTGGTCCGGCCAAATGGCTGATTTGGACGCCAGACATTGACGGTGCCAATCGGTTGTTCAAACCGCAGGATCACGACCTGCTG
>JAIELC010000082.1 GCA_019753375.1 Sphingomonas sp. | reverse complement strand
AGGCAGCAGGCTGCCAAGCTGCGGTATCCTTCTCCCTTTAGGGAGAAGGGACAATGTCCGCTTGCCACCAAATCCCGGTCGCTCAGCCCGTGCGCCAATAGCCGTCTTTTATGGGTTCACCACCTAAGTCAGAATCAGCTCAGGGCGGCAATATGCCCGGCGCCCGGACCATTGCCGTTCGATGCCGCGCATCCTAAGTCCAGCATCCTTGCTTTACCGGAAAACGATAGTTCGCGCCCGTGATGCCCATTGCCGATTCCACAATACGCCAGGGCATCGTGCCGGCAGCGCCCGGGTTCACGATCCGGGCGCTGCTGGCGGCGATTGCGGTGCTGGCGATAATCGGGCCCCTGCTGGTGGTCCGGTACGGGCCGGTGGTTGTGCCCGATCGCGCCGGGCCGCACCTGATTGCGCGGGTCATCCCGCCGACCGTCATCCCGCCTGTCGATCCGGTTCGTTATGAGGACATTTCGGCCAAGGATGCCCAGGCGATCAACGCGGCCATCCCGTTCACCAATGATCCTGTCCCGCCGGCCCACCCTTTCCGCCTGATCGATGCGCCAATTGACGCCGCCCGCGCGGTCGATTGCCTCGCCGCCGCCCAACTATATGAAGCCGGCGATGATGCCGCCGGGCAGCGCGCGGTCGCTCAGGTAATCCTTAACCGGTTGCGCCATCCGGCCTTTCCCAAAAGCATTTGCGGCGTGGTCTTTCAGGGATCGGAACGCCGCACCGGGTGTCAGTTCTCATTTACGTGCGATGGCACCATGGCCCGGTTCAGCTGGCGGCCCGACCAATGGGCGCGTGCCCGCCTGATCGCAACCGCGGCGCTCAGCGGATCAGTTTACACCAAGGTCGGCTATGCCACCCATTATCACACGGTCGCGGTCGTTCCCTATTGGAGCGCCAGCCTCGACAAGGTTGGCGCGCAGGGAACGCATTTATTCTTTCGCTGGACCGGGTGGTGGGGCACGCCCGCCGCCTTCAACCGCCGCGTCGATCATCGCGAACCGGTCATTGCCGCGCTCGCGCCGTTCTCGCCAGCGCACCGGGCGGATGCCTCATTGGCGGACATTTTATCGCCTGAACAAAGCGCCGCGATGATGAACGCCGCGATTGCGTCGCTGCCGCCGCCGATTGCCACCGATCCAAATACCTTTCTGGTCACGATCCAGTCGGGCCTGCCCGCCGACGATTTGCCGCGTCTGGCGGTGCAAAGCTGCGGCGCCCGGCCCTATTGCAAATTCATGGCGTGGACCGATGCCCGGCAAACCCCCAAGCGCATTCCGCTCGATCCCGGTGACGTGGCGTCGCTCGCGTTCAGCTATCTGCGTGACCATGATCGGCTGTTCGACAAAATGCTGTGGAACTGCCGCGTCTTTCCGCGCACCGCCAGGAACCAGTGCATGAAGGATCAGGTGCTGCCGGCCATGTCGCCGCCCGACAACGCGGTGCTACCCACGCCGCCAGAAGCCGCGATGCCAGATAACGGCACCGGGCTCTGACAATCTTGCCTTTTCCGGATCAGGCAGCTTCGAACATCTCGGGCGCGAGCGCCATGATGGCGTCGGCCCCGCCTTCAATCTTGCGGCGCAGCGCACCCGCATCGGGCAGGATGCGTTCGGCATAATAACGCGCCGTTACCAGCTTGGCCTCAAGGAATGGCCGATCGACATTGCTGCTGCCGTCCTCGGCCGCCAACGCCCTGGTCGCGGCCGTCGCCATCCGCAGCCACATCAACCCCACCGCAACAATGCCCATCAGATGCATATAGCTGTGCGCGCCCGCGCCGACATGCTCGGGGTTCTTGATGCCGTTCTGGACAAACCACAAGGTCGCGGCCTGCAAGTCACCATTGGCGCGTTCAAGCCGGGTCGCGAAATCGGCGAGGCTATCGGTCTGCTTCGCGACAGCGATTTCCTCGCCGACTATTTTGAACAACAGCTGGACTGCCCGACCGCCATTCTGGGCAAGCTTGCGGCCAACCAGATCCATGGCCTGGACGCCATTGGTCCCTTCGTAGATCATCGCGATGCGCGCATCGCGCACATATTGCTCCATGCCCCATTCGGCGATGTAGCCGTGGCCGCCATAAACCTGCTGGGCATTGGTGGCGATGTCATAACCCTTGTCGGTGCCATATCCCTTGATCACCGGAGTCAGCAGGCCGATCAGGTCGGCTGCGGTCTGACGATCCTCTTCGGTCGGCGCCTTATGCTCCAGATCGACCTGCAAGGCGCCCCACAGACACAGCGCCCGCAGCCCCTCGGTCATTGCCTTGGCGTCCATCAGCATCCGCCGGACATCGGGATGGACGAACAGCGTGTCGGCCTTTTCATTGGGTTCCTGCGCACCGGTCAGTCCGCGGCCCTGCCGCCGGTCGTGCGCATATTGCACCGCATTCTGATAGGCGGTTTCGGCGACCGCCAGGCCCTGCAATCCCACGCCCAGGCGCGCTGCGTTCATCATGATGAACATCGCCGCCAGCCCCTTCATTTCCTCGCCGACCAGCCAGCCCTTGGCACCATCATAATTCATCACACAGGTCGAATTGGCGTGGATGCCCATCTTGTGTTCGATCGACCCGCAGGTCACCGCGTTGCGCTCGCCCAGCGATCCATCGTCATTGACGAGGAATTTGGGCACGACAAACAGCGAAATGCCCTTCGAACTTTCGGGCGCGCCGGGGGTCTTGGCCAGCACCAGATGGATGATGTTTTCTGTCAGGTCGTGCTCGCCTGACGAAATGAAGATCTTGGTTCCGGTAATCGCATAGGATCCGTCGGCCTGCGGCTCGGCGCGAGTCCGGATCAGGCCCAGATCGGTGCCGCATTGCGGCTCGGTCAGGTTCATGGTGCCGCCCCATTTGCCGCTCACCATGTTGGGGACATATTTCGCCTGCTGTTCGGGGGTTCCCTTCACAAGCAGCGCGGCAATCGCGCCGTGGGTCAGGCCCGGATACATGGCAAATGCCATGTTGGAGGAAATCATGAATTCTTCAAACGCCGTCGAGACGACGTGTGGCATCGCCTGACCACCAAATTCTTCGGGTGACGACAAGGTACCCCATCCCGACTCGACGAACGCGTCATAGGCTTGCTTGAACCCCTTTGGGGTGGTCACCGATCCGTCGTCATGCCGGGTGCAACCTTCCTGATCGCCCGAATGGTTGAGCGGGAACAGAACTTCGGACACGAACTTGCCACCTTCATCGAGCACCGCATCAACCACATCCGGCGTCGCATTCTGGAAGCCGGGCAGGTTGGTGTAATTGGTCAACCCAACAACATGTTCCAGGATGAAGCGCGTATCGCGCACCGGTGGCGTGTATTTCGGCATTGTCGGTCCTTTTATTGTTTCGGCTCGAGCGTGGGTTCGAGCAGTGAAATGAAGGTGCTCAGTTCGTCGATCGCCGCATCGATGTCGCGCTTTTGCGCGTCCAGCAACGCCACTCTCTCCCGGCACCGCGCAATGGTAACTTCCCGCTGCGCGCGTCGACCGTCCCCAATGTCGTAAAGATCAATCATTTCGCGGATTTCCGCAAGGCTGAAGCCGACGCGCTTGCCCCGCAAAATCCAGGCAAGCCGGGCGCGATCGCGGGGGGAATAGATGCGCGATGTGCCTCGTCGCTCGGGCGAAATCAGCCCCTCGTCCTCGTAGAAACGAAGCGCGCGGGCGGTGACCGCAAACTCGGTCGACAAGTCGGAAATAGAATATTCATGCCGGTCGGGATGCAGGTCGATCGAGGCATAGGCGTGCGCGGACGGCATGGGGTGCAAATTACCTACCGTTTACGTGAACGTCAAGCCTGTCACAGCCCGCCGCAAAGCAGCTTTCCCCTCGCGTTTCGCAATGTGGCGGCCTCGGCAGGCGCGTTGCTCAACAAGCTGGCGTCCAGCGCGGCGAACGACGCCCGGCCGCTGCAAAGCCGCGCGCATTGATCGGGCAGCCTGCCCGG
>JAIELC010000042.1 GCA_019753375.1 Sphingomonas sp. | reverse complement strand
GCGCGAGGGCGACGGCCATCTGAACCCCACTTCCAACCTGCTGCGCGCCCTGCATCCCCTTGCTCCTTTGTTATGTGTTGCCGCGAGCATAGGCCACGACGGTCGGCACGCAAGCGGTCCGATCGGCATCGCCGGGGAGAAACCGCGTAACGGGTTCTTAGGCCCTGTCGAGTACCCCCAAGACGCGAATGATGGCGGGCGCGAACGATGGCGGGCGGCGAGCAATAGCTGAGATGAAGGACTATCCCCTGATTGCGCCGCAGCCGCCGAGGCTGAGCGAGCAGATCGCCGGGCTCCGGCGCATCGAGGCATCGGGCATTTTCAGCAACAGCGGCCCTGAAGTTCGCCAGTTCGAACTGGATGTTACCGATCAGCTATTCGGCGGCCACGGCGCCAGCCTGGCCATTAGCAACGCCACGCTGGGGCTGATGATCGCCATCCGCCATGCCGCAGGGCTGACGCCCACGCCCGGACGCATGGCGTTGATGCCCAGCCTGACCTTTGCCGCGACGGCGCACGCCGCCCAGTGGGCAGGGCTGACACCGCTGATCGCGGATATCGACAGCAACGATTGGGGACTGTGCGCCGCAACCGAGGAACGGTTGCTCAAGGATCTGGGAGGCCGCATTGCCGTGATTGTCCCCTATGCGACGTTCGGCAACGCGATCGACCTTGATCGCTATCGCTGGCTGCAACGCTGCTATGGGGTCGGCGTTGTCATCGATGCCGCAGCATCGCTTGGGACTATTGATGACGACGGCAGAGGATTTGGCACCGATGCCCCGTTTCCGGTGGTTTTCTCGATGCATGCCACCAAGACCTTTGCGGTCGCCGAAGGCGGCTTGATCCACTGCGGCGATGCGGCGCTGATCAACAGTTTCCGCGCGATGGCCAATTTCGGTTTTGACGGCGCGCGCAGTGCCACGCTGCCAGGGATCAACGCGAAGATGCCCGAGCTAATCGGGCTGCTCGCGCGCACCAAGCTTACCGAAATTGAGCATATCTGTCATCGTCGTGCCGAGGTGGAAATCGCGTATCGCCAGGCATTGTCCGATTTCGACATGCAGGCAGTGCGCGGTCGGCGGCGCGCCAGCCAATTCATGCCGGTCTTGCTGCCGCCCGATCTTGCCGGTCGTCGCGATGCGGTGATCGCGGTGCTCGCCGAGAAAAAAGTGGGTGCGGGTCAATATTTCAGTCCGCATCTGGCCGAGCAACCCTGGTTTCACAAAACGGCGCGGATTGAGGCGACGCCCCGGGCCGATCAGGTGGCGGGGGCACTGATTTCGCTGCCCATTACTGACACGATGACACCGGTCGATGCCGCAGCGATTGCTGAACGTTTCATCGCTGCATGCGATGCGGTCCTGCAATCCAGACCGGCGCGGAAAGCCCGCAGCGTACGGGCGGCCGCGTCGGTGACGATTGTCGGCGGTGGCCCGGCCGGGACCGCGTTGCTGACGGCAGCGAGCAAGCGCGGCGCGCTGGCTGACCTTGCACGATCCGGCCTGGTGATTGTCGAACGGAGTGGCGTGATCGGCGGCGGCCGGCTGGGCGGCTATGCCATCACGTCCGACAGCACCGCACACACCTTTCTGTCGGCGATCCGCGACAATCCCCATGCCGCGCTGGCCGAACTGGCGGAGCATCCGGTGGCGCAAGCCGTTGACCGCTATGCGGATGCGCTGGGTGTCCCGCTGGTCGATGTTGGCGCGCTGCTGCGCACAACCGGCGATCGTCTGGCGGAAGTCGTCCGCGCCAATGGCGGTACCATATTGACCGGCCATGAAGCGCGCAGCGCGCGGCAACTGGCGGACGGCCGTTGGCAGGTGCGGCTGCGACAAGCCGATGGCAGCGAGACCGAACGGCTGAGCGACGCGCTGGTCATTGCCACAGGCGGGCATCAACCGATTGACCGGTTGGCGGCGCAGTTGGTTGCCGGCGCGCCGCTGATTGATCTGGCCGCCGGTCGGCTGGTGCAGTCCGACGAGGTTCTGGCGCTGGGCGGGATGGCAAAGATCGCCGACCTGCTCACCCACTGCCCTGCCCCGAAAATCGCCGTGGTCGGCGGGTCGACCAGCGCGCTTGCGACGATAATCCTGCTGCTAAAGGCCAATCCGGCGCTGGCGCTTGGCGCGGGCGCGGTTACATTGCTGCACCGGCGGCCGCTTCGACCCTTTTATCCTACGGCCGACGCCGCGAAGGTCGATGGGTTCAGCGACTTTACGGCGGACGATATTTGTCCGGTCAGCGGCTTTGTCTATCGGCTGGCGGGATTTCGACTGGAAGCGCGCGAGCTGGTCTTGCGCATGCTGGCTATTGGCGGGCGCGTGCCCGATCCGCGCGTCCATTGTCACCGGATCACGGGCGACGACGACGGCGTTGCCCGGGCGCATCTGGAACGCGCCGATCTGGTTGTTGCGGCGCTTGGCTATCGTCCGCATGCCTTGCCGCTGCACGATATCCGTGGTCGGCCAATGGCGCTGGCGGCGCACCGCGATGCACCAATGGTCGACAGGTATTGCCGCGTCCTGGGCGCTGACGGCACCCCGATTTCCAACCTATTTGGTATCGGCCTGGCCGCAGGCTTTGTCCCCTGGGGTAAATTAGGCGGCGAAGCCAGCTTCAAGGGACAGGCGAACGGGCTCTGGCTGTGGCAGAATGACGTTGGACAGTTGATCGTCGATCAAATTCTGGCGCACAGCCGCCGAGCTGTCGCATGACCATTCCGACGGTCAGCGTTATCATGGCCGCGTATAATGGCGCGGCGGTGATTGGCGATACGATCGCAAGCCTGCAGGCCCAGACTTTCGATGATTTCGAAGTCGTCATCGTCGATGACTGTTCGACCGATGCGACGCTATCGCTGCTGCAATCAATCGACGATCCACGGATTCGTCTATTTGCTGCGCCGAAGAACAGGGGCCCGGTTTGCGCACGGAACGCGGCATTTGCCGAAGCGCGCGGCCGGTACATTGCAGGACTCGATCAGGACGACCTTTGCGAGCCCGATCGCCTCGGCGCGCAGCTTCGCTATCTCGACGCGCACCCGGATACCGTGTTGGTCGGGACGGCGGCGACGATCTTTGACGACCAGACGACGCGGCCATCGCTGCTACCCGCGGTCATGCCACCCGCGTTGGTGGAATGGTTGCTCGACATTATGAACCCGCTCGTCTGGTCGTCGGTCATGATCCGCGGCGACGCGGCGCGTCAGCTTGACCCATTTACCAGGCCGGAGCGGGTCTATGCCGAAGATTTCGATCTCTATCATCGGCTGCGTCGCTTTGGCCGGATCGCCCGGATCGATCAGGAATTGCTGCGGTATCGCAGCCATGACGACCAGGTATCGAAACGCTTCGTCGAGACGATGTATGCCAGCGCGACCCGCGTGCTCGCTGATCGCCATCAGGCGACCTTGGGCGACGACGCGGGTCGCCGATGCGCGCTGATTGTTCGCCACATCATGGGGCAGGAACCCGTTGCGGATCGGGCATCGCTGTCGCTGCTGGGCGACACGATCATGCGGCTGCAGCAGCAATGCTTTGCGACAGAGACGATCTCACGCGATGATCGTAAGCTGATCCGCTGGGAAACAGCCAGGATCTGGGGGAGGATCGGCAGGATCAGCCTGCGGAGTGGCACGTTGGGGCTGGCCGACACCGTCGCGGTGCGCCCCGATCATCTGGGTATGGGATATAGCGGTCTGGACGCGCTGGCCGTGTCCAAAGTCATTGGCGGGATGCGCGGACTGATCAAAAGGCGCGGCTGATGCCCGACAGCGTCCGAACGCGATCCGCATTGATGATGACCACGGCGATGCAAAACGGGCAATAAAAAAGGCCGCCCCTGATCGGGAACGGCCATATTGGTCTAGGAAGCGCTGGTTGCGGGGACAGGATTTGAACCTGTGACCTTCAGGTTATGAGCCTGACGAGCTACCGGGCTGCTCCACCCCGCGCCAGAGAAACCCTTCATTGGCGAAGGGAAACATG
>JAIELC010000113.1 GCA_019753375.1 Sphingomonas sp. | reverse complement strand
GGTATCGGCCTTGAAGTACCGTCTGACAACCCAGGGCCCGCGGACCTGAAGCCTGCCAGAACTCATCCCGTCACGAGGCTGTTCGACACCCGCATCGTCGATGATGCGCAATTCGATCCCGAACGGAATCTGGCCCTGCTTGCAGATCAGATCGAGCTTTTCATCGAGCGTCATCGCATCCCAATGCGGTGGCGGTGCACCGGCGGTGCCGATCGGCGACGTCTCCGTCATGCCCCACAGGTGCTTGACCTCCACGCCCATGCCCATGATCCGCTCGATCATGGCGCGGGGAGCCGCCGATCCGCCGATCGTCACTTGCTGCAAATATTGCGGCGCTTCACCGGTCGCGTCGATATGCTGGAACATCGACAGCCATACGGTCGGAACCCCGGCGGAGTGGGTGACGTGTTCCTCGTTCATCAATCGGCACAGAACCGCGGCGTCATTGACCTGAGAATAGATGACTTTGGCGCCACTGAGCGCCCCGGCAAAGGGCAGACCCCACGAAGCCGCGTGAAACATCGGCACAACCGGCAAGACCGATGCCCGCGCTGACAGGTTGAAGACTGCGGGCGAAACCTCGCACATTGCATGCAGCATCGTTGATCGGTGTTCGTACAACACGCCCTTCGGATTGCCTGTCGTGCCGCTGGTGTAGCAGAGCATGCATGGATCGCGCTCGGGTCCCTCGACCCAGCGGTAATTGCCATCCTCGGGTGCGATCAGCGCGTCAAAGCCGTCGGGCCCGTCGCTGTCAAACGCGACATAATGGCGGATTGTCGTCCATTCCCCCGCCAGCCGGTCAATGATTGGCTGAAACTGTTTGTCATAAAACAGTACCTGATCCTCGGCGTGATTGGCGATATAGATCAATTGTTCATCGAACAGGCGCGGGTTGATGGTGTGGATGACGCCGCCCATCCCGATCGCGCCGTACCAGGAGACGAGATGGGGGGCATGGTTCATTGCCAGCGTGGCGATGCGATCGCCCGGTCTGCAGCCCATTTTCTCCAGCGCCTGCGCCAATTTCCGCGCGTCGCGTGCGATACCGGCCCAGTTGGTCCGGGTCTGGTGGCCATCAGCCCAATGCGTCACAATTTCGCGCGTCGCATGCTCGCGCTCGGCATGGTCGATCAAGCGCGGCACCCGCAGCTCGAAATCTTGCATACCACCCAACATTCTCTTCTCCCCTACCCCACCAACGCCAATACCCGAGCCTCGGCTGACTTCAATTGTACTGCGCTGATACCCTGCATGGTCTCGATCCGGGCCGCAAGTTCGTGGTCGAGAAGGAAGTCGCGTCCCAAAAGCATTTTCGCTTCGCCGCCACCCGACAGGCGCGCCCGCACGTGCACTTCTCCGCGCGCGCCGCGCAATTCGCAAAGCAGGCGCGCCAAATCGGCCATCGCCGTTGCCGTCTCAACGGTGATTTCCATGATCATGCGTGCAGTGTTGGCCAGCGATTCAAACGTCTGAAGGCGTTTGACGTTAACGCGCGGGGTCTCCTCGCCGGGCCGGCGATCAAGTTCGACCGTTACCATCGCGCAATTGCCCGACCGCGCCGCCTCCTCAAGGTCGGTTGCAACATGGTCATCGAAACAGGTCGCCGCAAATTGTCCAGAAGCGTCGGATAAGGTCGCCATCAGATAGCGCCGCCCCTTGGCCGAAGTCCGCCACCGCGCCTCCTCGACAAGGACAGCCATGGTTGCACCAGCCCTTGTTCCGTCATCGGGGATATTCAATTCCCCCAGCGCGACATAGCTGCGTGCGCCGTGCATTCGGGCAAGGTGCCGATAGCGATCAACCGGATGCGCCGAAAAATAGAAGCCGAATGCCTCGCGCTCCTGCTCCATCCGTTCTGCCATCGTCCATTGCGCAGATTGCGGGAGCTTGATTGAGGCACCGGCCGCCGGCTCGGCGTCGCCGAACAACCCACCCTGGCCACTTGTCCGCTGGTCATGAAGCCGCGATGCAACCGCAAGGATTGTCTCGGCGCTCGCAAAGATTCCCGCCCGATTGAGGTCGATCCCGTCGAATGATCCCGCCGCTGCAAGTGTTTCCAACTGGCGTTTGTTGAGCAGCCGCGGATCGACGCGTGTTGCCAGATCATCCAGTGACAGGAATGGCCCGCGCTCGTCGCGCTCAACCACCAGGCGCTCCATCGCGCCCTCCCCAACCGATTTCAGCGCAGCGAGAGCATAACGAACCGCCAGCCCGTCGCTGGTGGGTTCAACAACAAACTCCGCGGCACTGGCATTGATGCAGGGCGGAAGCACAGCTACACCCATGCGCCGCATATCATCGACAAATATGCTGAGCTTGTCGGTTTGATGAATGTCATACGACATCGACGCGGCGAAGAATTCGTGCGGATAATGCGCCTTTAGCCAGCCCGTTTGATAAGCAAGCAGCGCGTAAGCAGCGGCGTGCGACTTGTTGAATCCATAGCCGGCAAATTTGTCGATCAAATCGAATAGCTCATTCGCCTTGGCCGCTGGAATCTGATGCGCGGACGCGCAGCCGTCGACAAAAATAGCGCGCTGCGCGTCCATTTCCGCCTTTATTTTTTTGCCCATGGCGCGCCGCAGCAAATCGGCGCCACCCAGCGAATATCCCGCCAATATCTGGGCGGCCTGCATCACCTGTTCCTGATAGACGAAAATTCCATAGGTTTCGGACAGAATGCCCTCAAGCAACGGATGCGGGTATTCGATGGCCTCCAGCCCATTTTTCCGTCGGCCAAAGCTGGGGATGTTGTCCATCGGACCGGGTCGGTAAAGCGATACCAGCGCGATGATGTCGCCAAAATTTGATGGTCGAACGGCGCTCAGTGTGCGGCGCATCCCTTCAGATTCCAGCTGAAAGACGCCCACGGTATCGCCACGCTGCAACAGCGCATAGACATCCGGATCGTCCCAGGCGAGCGCGTCAAGGTCGATCTCGATGCCGCGCAACGCCAGCATTTCCAATGCCTTCTTCAACACCGACAGTGTCTTAAGGCCAAGAAAATCAAACTTAACCAACCCCGCGCCTTCAACATATTTCATGTCGAATTGCGTGACCGGCATGTCGGAACGGGGATCACGATATAGTGGCACCAACTGGGCAAGCGGCCGATCTGCAATAACCACGCCCGCCGCGTGGGTTGAACTGTGTCGAGGCAATCCTTCCAGCTTCATGGCAAGATCGAGCAGATGCTTGACCTGCCGATCGCTTTTATATTCGCTTGCCAGTTCGCTGACGCCGTTTAGGGCACGGTCGAGTGTCCAGGGATCGGTCGGGTGATTGGGCACCAATTTGGCAAGTCGATCGACCTGACCATAGCTCATCTGAAGGACGCGCCCGGTATCTTTCAGAACGGCCCGCGCCTTGAGCTTTCCAAAGGTGATGATCTGCGCAACCTGATCGCGCCCATATTTCTCCTGAACGTACCGAATGACCTCGCCGCGACGGGTTTCACAAAAATCGATATCGAAATCAGGCATCGACACGCGTTCGGGGTTCAAAAATCGTTCAAAGAGCAACCCCAGCTTGATTGGATCAAGATCGGTTATGGTCAGTGCCCAGGCAACCACCGAACCCGCACCCGATCCGCGTCCTGGCCCAACCGGGATATCGTTCGCCTTGGCCCACTGAATAAAGTCGGCAACGATCAGAAAATAGCCCGGGAAGCCCATCTGGATGATAACATCGAGTTCGAATTCCAGCCGATCTACGTAAGGTTGCCGCCAGCCGTCCTCTCCATCCCCATGTAGTGAGGCGATCTTGCCAAGCCGCTTTTCAAGGCCCGCGCGCGATTGAGTGCGAAGCAATTCGGCCTCACCATCAATGTCACCCGCGAGGCTTGGCAGAATTGGTTTACGGTTTGGGGCGGCGACAGCACAGCGCTGCGCTACCACCAGCGTGTTCTCGATCGCTTCCGGCAGGTCATCGAAAAGCGCACGCATGTCCTTTGCCGGCTTCATCCATGCATCAGGCGAGGATTTCGGTCGATCCTCGCTGGCTACATAGGTGGAATTCGCAATGCACAGCATTGCGTCATG
>JAIELC010000049.1 GCA_019753375.1 Sphingomonas sp. | reverse complement strand
CACGCGTTCGCCACCGACCTCCAACCATGCGCCGGGCACCGGATTAAAGGCGCGCACCTGTCGCTCGATTTGATCGGACGATTGCCCCCAATCGATCCTTGCTTCGGTCTTGTCGACCTTTGGCGCATACGTCATGCCGTCAGCGGGTTGCGGTTTGGGGGGATAGTCGTCGATGTTCGCCAGCACCTGCACCATCAGCCGCGCCCCCAATTCGGCGAGCTCTTCAGTCAACGCACCAGCTGTCTTTGAGTCGATCGATGTGCGGCCCTCAAGCCGGACCGGCCCGGTATCGAGGCCTGTCTCCATCTGCATGATGCCAACCCCTGTTTCGGGATCCCCGGCCAGAATAGCGCGCTGGATCGGCGCTGCCCCACGCCAGCGCGGCAACAACGATGCATGGACATTAAGACACCCAAGACGAGTCGCGTCGAGAATGGCGCGCGGCAGAATCAAGCCATAGGCGGCGACGACGGCGACATCGGCATCAAACGCGATAAATTGGGCCTGCGCGTCCGGATCTTTCAGCGTCAGTGGCGTACGGACCTCGATCCCTAAAGCTTCGGCGCGCTGTTGAACCGGGGACGGGCGATCGGCCCTGCCGCGTCCGGCTGGTCGTGGAGGCTGGCTGAACGACGCCACGACGTCGTGGCCTGCATCAATCAACGCCTGCAGCACCGGCACCGCGAAATCCGGCGTTCCCATGAAGATCACTTTCATAGGCCTCTCTGACCGCTTGGCAGATCGCTATGCAACCCCCTATCTGTGCTGCCATGGCATCACCCGAGATTGAAGCGTTGACGCAAGCATTCGCCAAGCTGCCCGGGCTTGGCCCCAGGTCGGCGAGGCGCGCCGTCCTCCATCTGCTCAAGAAGCGCGAAACAGCGCTGGAGCCGCTGCGGGCGGCGCTGGAAGCTGTCGGCGATCGGCTGACCAGCTGTTTGGTATGCGGCAATGTCGACACGACAAACCCCTGCGCCATTTGTTCCGACCCGCGCCGCGATCAGCGCAGTTTGTGCGTTGTCGAGGAAGTGGCTGATTTATGGGCGCTTGACCGATCACGGCTGTTCCCGGGGCGCTTTCATGTTCTTGGTGGCAGACTCTCTGCACTTGACGGGGTCAGACCCGAAGATCTGAGCATCGACTTGCTCCTCCGGCGGATCGAGGCAGGCGGGATTGACGAAGTTGTGCTGGCGATGAACGCGACGCTCGAAGGACAAACCACGGCGCATTATATCGCCGAGCGACTTGAGCGTTTTCCCGTGCGCGTAACCCAACTTGCACACGGCTTGCCGGTGGGCGGCGAACTCGATTATCTGGATGAGGGCACATTGGCCCAGGCGTTGCGAGCACGCCGGCCGGTCTCCTAGCGCGATTGAACGAGAAGGGCGGTTTCGTGCCGGTCCGACTCTTGACGACGCGGTGCACCTTTCCTAGCTGACAGCTATGGCCGTGCATCCCATCATCGAAGTCCCTGATCCCCGTCTTCGGACAATCTCCACGGCGGTGGATACGGTGGATCAGGACATCCGTACCCTGATCGACGACATGTTCGACACAATGTACGCGGCGCGTGGCATCGGCCTAGCGGCCGTGCAGATTGGCGTACCAAAGCGCGTCATTGTGATGGACCTTCAGGAAGAAGAAGATGCCGATGGCAAACCGGTTCGCGACCCCAGGGTGTTCATCAATCCAGAGGTCATCGAATCGTCGGAAGACGAGGCAATCTACACCGAGGGTTGCCTGTCGGTGCCGGAACAGTTTGCTGAAGTCGTTCGTCCGGCAACGGCGAGAGTCAGATGGCTGGACGCTGACGGCAAGCCGCATGATGAGGTTTTGGAAGGGTTGCTGGCGACCTGTATCCAGCACGAAATGGACCATCTGGCAGGGATTATCTTCATCGATCATCTGTCGCGACTGAAACGCGAGATGGTGTTGAAGAAGCTGGCCAAGGCCCGCAAGGCTGCGGCCTGATTCAACCGATTTCCGAATTGCGATAAGTCACGGGCGCGCTTGAAGACCGCCGTGCAGCGATTGCCGCGATAGGCCCGATGGTCCGAAGTGGGTCTGCGGTCGGGCCGAAGGGTCCTAGGCGGCGTGGACAAATTTGAGCCAGTATCTGGCGGTGGCGATATGAACCATGCCGAGGAAGCTGTTGGCCAACTGATCATAGCGGGTGGCGATGGCGCGATTGATCTTGAGGTGGCCGAACATGCGCTCGATGCGGTTGCGCTGCTTGTAGAGCGTCCGGTCATGGTTAATCTTCACGCGGCGATTTGATCGGCCTGGGATCACAGCCTTGATCTTCCGCTTGGCAAGGTCGGCACGGATGGCATCGGCATCGTAGCCCTTGTCGGCCGGCAATGCATCGGGCGCGCGTTCAGGCAGATCGATCAGGGCGTCATAAGCTTTACAATCCGCTGCCTCCCCTACCGTCAAATGGAAGGCAAGCGGTCGTCCAAGGGCATCAGCCAAGCAGTGAAGCTTACTGGTGAACCCGCCCCGCGAGCGGCCAAGAGCGCGTCGATGAGTCCCCCTTTTCCGCCCGCTGCCGAGACGTGGGCGCGGACGGTGGTGCTGTCGATGCTGTAGTGGCCGCTGTCTGCCATGATCTCGGCCAGCGTCACGGCGACGGTCTCCCAGACCCCGGCTTCACTCCATCGCCGGAACCGGCGGTAGATGGTGTTCCAACTGCCATATTTGGGCGGAACGTCCCGCCATGGAGCGCCGCAGCGGAGCCGCCATAGAATGCTGTTGATGATTGAGCGATTCTGCTCGGGTGGCCTGCCGCGACCACGGTTCTCTGGCTCGATTGGCAGCCAACCCTTCAGAATGCGCCATTCTTCTTCGGTGAGATCGCCCCTGCTCAAGCCTGCCTCCAAAAGGCAGCCTTGAATCAATGCTTTTGTGCCGCGTCAATCGCATCCTGTGCTCGATCGCCAATATCGGCTATCATTCCGCGATGCAGTTAGATTGGAACCCGGTAGTCCATATTCTCGATACGCTGAGCGACGGCACGCACTCGTTTCTCGAACTCAGCTACATGGTCCGGCATTACGACCGAGAGGCGTTCACCGAAAGCTTGGTGTTTCTTGCAGATCGTGAGCTCGTCGAACTTTCGGCAGGCAGAGGTCCCTTCACGCCCATCCCCAAGAGCGAATGGCAGCAACGACTGCGCGATGCGTTTGGCACCGAGAACGCTGATCCGCCATCTATGACCGACACCGCCATCGACCTCACCGGGGATGGCGAGCATGTCCTGCGCCTTTTTGGTATCGGGCATCCCTGACCATCTCGCGCCACCAATGACCAGTGCGAATTTGTCCACGCCGCCTAGAATAGTCCCTCAATCTCTCCATCCGAGCCGAAACGGATGCTCTCCGCCGCTGGTATGCGCGGGAGGCCGGGCATCGTCATGATGTCGCCGCAGATTGCCACGACGAACCCAGCCCCTGCCGACAACCGAACGTCTCGAACCGGCACAACGTGGCCGGTGGGCGCGCCCAGCCTGGCCGGATCGGTGGAAAAGCTATACTGAGTCTTGGCCATGCAGACCGGCAAATGGCCGAAACCCGCATCCTCCCACCGCTTGAGCTGGGCATGGACACCTGGATCGGCGATGGCCTCCTCGGCCCGGTAGAGGCGCGTGGCGATGGTGTTGATCTTGTCGAAAAGCGACAGATCGTCGGCGTAGATCGGGGCAAATTGCGAGGCGCCGTGGTCGGCAAGGGCCGCAACTTTCTCCGCGAGCTCGACGGTACCGGCGCTGCCATCGGCCCAATGGGTACAGATCACGGCTTCGGCCCCTTGCGCGGCGGCGATTTCGCCGATCATCGCCAGCTCTTCGGGCGTGTCGGTCCCGAACCGATTGATTGCAACGACCACCGGCACGCCAAACTGGCGAATATTTTCGATGTGGCGCGCCAGATTGACGCCGCCGCGGCGCACAGCCTCCACGTCTGGCGCGCCCAGATCGGCCTTAGCCACACCGCCATTCATTTTGAGCGCTCGGGCTGTGGCAACAATGACAGCCGCCGAGGGCGCCAATCCGGCCTGGCGGCATTTGATATCGAAAAACTTCTCTGCGCCCAGATCGGCTCCAAAGCCGGCTTCGGTAACGACATAGTCTGCCAGCCCAAGCGCGGCGCGCGTGGCGATCACCGAATTGCAGCCATGTGCGATATTGGCAAACGGTCCCCCATGGACCAAGGCCGGATTGCCCTCCAGCGTCTGAACGAGGTTCGGTTTGATGGCTTCC
>JAIELC010000023.1 GCA_019753375.1 Sphingomonas sp. | reverse complement strand
AAGGTGCGGCGGTGCATTGGTCGGCATCGGGCGATCGCGGATCAGCTGATCCGCGCCTCGCCGCGCTGGGGAGGCGCTGGATCGCCGAACCGGGCATGCCTGCCGCGAACTGGCTGGCCCATCGCCTGTCGCTGGGTGTGACCGAAGGGGTTGCCGAGCTGGGCGAGGACCGGACGCTGTGGCTCGAATGCAATGCTGATTTGCTGAACGGCGTCAGCTTTGCCAAGGGCTGTTATGTCGGGCAGGAAAATACCGCCCGGATGCACTACCGGGCCAAGGTCAACCGGCGGCTGGTCGTTGCCCCCAATGGCCCGGCGAGCGATCGGACGCGCGCCCATTATCCTGCGCTGGATCTGATGGTGGCACTGCGCCGCACCGATGCGTTGGGCGACGCGTTGGTGCCCGACTGGATGCGCGACAGCCTCACCACGGAAGCCGACCCGACCGACTAGCGCGCGTTCGGTTTTGATTGAATCAAAACCGGCGCTCCAGGTTGTTGGCTTGCCGCGTTTTCCGGGACGTCAGGTGTTTCCACCTGACTTGAAAACGCTCTGGCACCGCGGGCATTGGTTGCGCGGCCATGGCGGGGCGGCCTTGTGCGGCACATCCACAAGGCTGGAAAGAGGCTGGGGCAAGGCTCGGAAACGGCTGGACAAACAAAAAGGGAGGCCGACCAGGTCGACCTCCCCAAATGTTGTTCGATCTTGGCCTGGGCTTAGTTGCCCGAACCCGGACCATAGGTGACTTCCACGCGACGATTCTGCACTTCGCGAACGCCGTCGGCGGTCTGCACGCGCAGATGGTCGGGATCTTCACCAAAGGCCGACGTCGTGATCACGCCTTCGGGGATCGAGTGCGCCGTCATGTAGGCCTTAACCGCGTCCGAGCGACGCTGTGACAGGCCGACATTGTACTTTGGCGTCCCCGAACGATCGGTGAAGCCGGCCAGCATGACCTGGGCATTGCCGCAGTTCTGGTACGAACTGATGGCGCTATCCAGAATGCCCGCTGCTTCCGGCGTGATCGCCGACTTGTCCCATTCAAAGAAGACGATGAACGGACCAGGCGCGCACACGACTTCCGGCGGCGGAGGCGGCGGGGGCGGTGGTGGCGGAGGCGGTGGTGGCGGCGGTGGGGGTGGCGGCGGCGGTGGGGGCGGCGTCGGCGAACCGAAATTATACGTCAGGCCTGCGAGCAAGCTGTGCGTACGGAACGTGCCTTCATACCCAGCACCGCGCACATCAACGAACCGGGCATTCGGTGCGGTGAAGAAGCGGTACTTGACCGAGCCGTCAATATGGCTGGTCAGCGGGAAGCGAACACCGGCCAGCGCCTGATAGGCAAAGACGGTATCCGAATCATCGAGGATCGGGTTCGAGCGTCCAGCCGAGATGTCGTAATTCGACGCCTTGACGCGGGCGATACCGACACCGCCGCCGACAAAGCCGTTGATCTTGTCATCATCGCCGAAATCAATGAGACCATTGACCATGAAGCTGAGTGCCGACGTTGACCCACCCGACGGGTAAACACCAGCAGGTCGGGTCGCAAGTGCGCCAGCCGCAGTAAAGAAAGGAACCGGCTGCACCGATGCGAAGCTACTGACCGTCGCGCGACGGTAACCCACTTCAGCTTCAACCCGGAAAGGGCCGAAGTCGTAACCAATATTGCCGTCGACGTCATAACCGAAATCATGGTTGATGGTGCTGACATCAGGCGCTGACCTGACATCAAACTTAATATCTTCGACGAGTAACCCACCACCATCGACGCCGACGTACCACGACTTGTCGCGGGCGAGGGCGGGTGTGGCGAGTGCGGTGGAGGCAAGTGCCAAAATAACGGCGAGCTTCCGCATCATATTCCCCTTCAGTTGAGTGTCACTACGGACAGCTTGAACTCCGTACTCAATGGAAGGTTGCCACGCAAGATATCAAATACCGCAGACTGTTGCGTTGTCGCAACACTATCAATCAGAAATCACACCGGCGCAATCAGGCCATGTGTCCGTAAACGCGCCAGAATTGCCGTGATCGCCGCCCGCGCCTCAGCATCGACCACCGCGCCGCCCGCCGGGGACGTGATCGCGCCCCCCTGCGCACCGACCACCTGATTCCCCCCGATCACGACCCGATTGGCGGCCACGTCGCCAATCGTCCAGCCCGTATCATGATAGCGTGCGACGAGATTGCTGGCCTTGCTCCATACCGACATGCCGGGTCGGGGCGCGACAAACCGCCAGCCGCCGGCGGTCCACCCGGCCAGATGATTCGCCGCGTCCCGCCATTCCCCCATCGGCGCCGTCCCGACCACCCAGCACTGGCCGATCGCGGGCGCCGGCGGCGGCGTGTTGAGGGCGAGCGCCTCAACCTCTGCCTGCACGGCAAGGTCCAGCAACGCCAGTGCTTCGTTGTGGAACATCTCTTTTTGCGATTGGCCAGGTTGCAACAGCGGCAGCGCCAGGCGGGCAGTGGCATCAGTCATCATCAGGCCTTTCGTTAAGCAGAAAGCATCAGGATCGCGGGGAGCGACAGCCCCCCCGCGCCGCTCTGGCGGACAGAAATCATTGACCCGGCCGGCACTGCCGCGCTGCTGATCGACTGATAGGGTACAGCGCAATCAAGCGAGAGCACGCTCCCGGCGCTCCCCGCCGGAGGATCAATCGTGACGCGGTAAAGTTCGCGCTCTTCAGCCAGCGGGGTTTCCACCGCGTCGATCCAGCGCCATCCGGCCCGGCTGCGGCGGACCCACCGGATCATCAGCTGCCCGTCCGGCTGGCGACGGGCGCTGAGATGCACCGGCGACGGTGGGCGAAGGGAGGCGCCGGTGACCGGCACATGGGCCTCGGCAGGATCGGGAAGGTCGCCCACCCCGGATGCCAGGATAATCGCCTGCCCGCCGATGGCCGCCAGCGGCAGTTCGGCCGCCACAAGCGTATCCGCCGTCAGCAGCACAAACCGGTCGCCCACCATATGCGGGACCATGGCGGCGTCGGTGCCGCGCCGCCCCCGCCACAACATCTCCAGTCGCCAGCGCGCGCCGCCCAGCGGGGTCGCGCGCCCGAATTGCAGCAGCTCGTCGCCGATCAACGCGACATTGGCGCCACCGGCCAGAGCAGTTTCATCGGCATTGTCGAGCGTGATATCGGACCGGCCAAGATCAACCTCGACCGCGTTGATGCGATCAATCAGCGCCGCCGGCGCGGGCGCCAGCGGTGACATCAGCGATCCCATCACCGCCGGCAACGCTGTGCTGCCCAGACCGGCATAGCGCGCGCCATGATCGGTCGACAGCAATAAGGCCGCCCGGCGCCACCCTGCCCCGGACCCGGTCGCCGCAATCAGCACGCGCGGCGCGGTGGCCAGCACGTCATCGATCGCCGGCACGTCAAACGCCTCAAGCCGCGTTGGGCCGTGCACCGCATCCGGGCTGCTCAGCGCGCGCCCGGCACTGGCCCGGTCGGCGGACAGGATGGCGTCGGAAAGCCGAACCAGGTCGAGCGTCAGGACCATCGCTTCCAGCGACCAGTCGTCGACGCGCCAGCGCCCGCCCAGATCGGTCGGATCCGCGTCGATGATGACGACGTCGCCGGGGACGATATCGAGCGATTCCCAGCCAACCGATACACGCCGGGTTTCGCGCGCGCTTTCCCTTCGGCCAATCGTGGCCTGCGCAATCTGCTTGGCGGCAGCTGCGGTCAGCACGGCGGGCAGATCGATCCGCTCGGTCCGCGTGCCAGCCCCGGGACGCCGGGCCCGCTGGACGCTGGTTTGATAATCGCGTGCCGCTTCATAATGGGCGATCATCAGCGTGCGCGGGACGGTTTCGATCGCAGCGATGCTGCGGTTGCGTCCCCGGTTGCGTGCACGATCGCGCCCCGCAGCCCCCGGCTCAGCGGTGAAGGCCTGATCGCGAATGATCCTTGGCTGATCCAGACGATGCTGCATCACCAGCGCGTCGGCGGAGGGGGCAAACCAGGCGCCGTCCGGAAGCGCGATCATTTCCAGCACGCCTGCGATCGAATCGCCATAGGCCGAAAATCCGGCCAGCGCCGTGCCCCCCGCCTGACCGCGCACGACGCCACCGCTAATGTCGGCGGCGATCGCGTCGACACCGACCGGCCCGGGATCGGCAATGATTTCGAAGGTCAGCGACGGGATACGGTTGCCATAATCGGCCAGCTGGAAATTTTCGAACACGACATAGGCCCCGCCGCGATGCGCGGGCGTCAGCGCCATCCCCTCGGCAGCGGCAATCAGCGGATCGACGGCCTGGTCTTCGCCACCATGATGCAGGCGAAACCCGGTCTGCGTCTTGAAATCACCCGCCACCCCGCGCAGCAATTTCCCATCCGC
>JAIELC010000022.1 GCA_019753375.1 Sphingomonas sp. | reverse complement strand
CAGGGGGGCTTCTTCCTGCCCGATGCGCACCGCGCAGCTGCGGACGTTTGGGCAACCACTTGCCTGCTTGCGTCAGCTCCGGGAGGCGGTCGGTCGGTCGCCGCGCAACTCATCGAAGCAGCTCGACGCACGACGCATCGGCTTTACGCCAAGCACGCACCATATGAGTGCAAGGATGTGCTGAAAGCGGCTAACTATCGGTGGTCACCTGACCGCCGCGCTTGGTGGATTGAAGGTGATCCCGAACAGATCGCCAACGAAGCTGCCTGGCTGCGGGAAATCTCGACACGCATTGAACCCGCGATTGAGAAAGTGACTTGGTTTGAGCGGCACTGCTGATCCGCCACTTTCCAAAGATCAATGACGAAATATTCCAAGAAATGCGGCTTCACAACTTTCAAATAGCCCAGAATGCTCTTAGCCGACCCGGGAGTTGCTGCACCTTCAAAAGCCTCGGTAACGGACCCGCCAAGGCGTTTGGGCGAACGTGGCGTCGAACACCGCGCTGGGGACGCGCAGGCCCACCGCCAGGCGCGATCGATCAGCTACCGCATCGGCAGCGCCAAGTTCCCGGTCCTCAAGGATCTCGACACGTTCGTCTTCGCCGGCACGCCGGTCGACGGAGGCCGGGTGCGCGAACTGGCCACCGGCAGCTTCCTTGATGGCCGACGCAACGCGATCTTCATCGGCGGCACCGGCAAGACGCATCTGTGCATCGCCGTCGCCTCGGCGGTCATCCGCGCCCATGCCCGCGGCGGCTTCTTCAACCTCGTCGATCTGGTCAACCAGCTCGAACAGGAAAAGGCCGCCGGCCGCAGCGTGCGCCTCGTCGAGAAGCTGCTGCGCTACGACCTCATCGTTATCGATGAACTCGGCTATCTGCCGTTCAGCCAGTCGGGCGGGCAACTGCTGTTCCACCTGATCAGCAACCTTTACGAAGACACTTCGCTGCTGATCACCACCAATCTCGCGTTCGCCGACTGGCCCCAGGTGTTCGGCGATACCAAGATGACGACCGCCATGCTCGATCGCCTGACCCATCGCTGCGATATCATCGAGACCGGCAGCGACTCCTGGCGCTTCAAAAACCAGGACCGGCAGGCGAAAGGATTTGCATCTGGAGAGGCTGAAACTCCGATCGGGCTTCGCCCTCACTGCGTTCCAGCCTCTCCAGAAGCCCAATCCCGATCACCGCGCCGAAACCAGTTAATAAACGGCTTTACGGCACCCCAAGGGGGTCGCGTTTGGATGCGATTTGACAACCAGAACAAGCCGTACGGATTTTAGATCAAATTCGTTTGGCCTGGAAATCATCCGAGCGGCACGTTGCGCGGGCCCGCGCGCGCGAGAATCGAGCGATTGATGTCGGCGATTGATCGTACCCCGGTCAGCGCCATTGCGACGCGCATTTCCGCTTCGATCAGCCGCAGTAGCTTGGCGACGCCCGCTTCGCCCTCGGCGGCGAATGCCCACAGCCACGCGCGGCCGAGCAGCACGCCGTCCGCGCCCAAAGCGAGCATGCGCACGACATCAAGGCCTGACCGCACGCCACTGTCGGCGAGGACGGTCAGGTTGTCCCCCACCGCATCGGCGATCGCGGGCAGCGCGCGGGCAGTCGACAGCACGCCATCGAGTTGCCGCCCGCCATGGTTCGAGACGACGATGCCGTCCGCCCCTTGCTCGACCGCAGCGTGCGCGTCGTCGGGATCGAGGATGCCCTTGATGATCAGCGGTCCGTCCCAGGCAGCTCGGATCCAGTCGAGATCGGCCCAGGTTACCGACGGGTCGAAGTTGCGCCCGAGCCAGCCCATATAATCGTTCAGGCCATTGTCCTTGCCCAGCACCTTGGCGAGATTGCCGAGCGGGTGCGGCCGACCGCGCGCCCCCACATTCCACGCCCAGCGCGGGTGAGTGGCCGCCTGCCACAACCGGCGCACGCCCGCGTTTGGGCCCGACATGCCCGAATGCGCATCACGGTAACGGGCTCCCGGCACGGGCATATCGACCGTAAACACCAGCGCCTGCGCGCCCTGTTCCTTGGCGACGGCGAGCATATCACGCATGAATTCGCGGTCGCGGATGACATAGAGCTGGAACCACACCGGCCCTGATGCGGCGCGCGTCACCTCGGCGAGCGGGCACAGCGACACGGTCGAGAGGCAGAATGGCACGCCTGCCGCGTTCGCAGCCCGCGCTGCCTGTACCTCACCGCGGCGGTGGTATATGCCGCTGATGCCGACAGGGCCGAGCACCACAGGCAGTTTCTGCGGCTGCCCGAACAGGCTGGTCGTCAGGTCAATCGCATCGACGTCGCGCAGTACCCGCCGACGTCATTCATATCTGGGCGGCATCAGCCCGCTCGCGTTCGAAGCCAAGGTGGCATAGTGAGATAGGTGACCGGCACAAAACCGTTACAAGTCCAGACACATGAAGACGTGATCAGCAGCTATGTATCTGGCAGGTAAACGGTTGGCCATAGCGGCGCTGTGCAACTTCGGTGGTTTGGGGCGATCAATCAGCGACGCGAAAACGTGCGAAGGAAGATTGTGTAGGCGCCAGCCGGAAAAGGACCAGCGATAGCGCTCATGCCCCTTGCGCACTCAATGCCACCTCAGCGGCGATTTTGCCGGTGCGATCGATGATGAGATCGATGTCGGCTTCGCTGGTGCGCAAGTTCATGAAGCAGGCGCGAAGCCCAATTTCACCCTTGACCGACGCCGGGCCAAGAAATGCATCGCCACTGTCGACCAATCGCTTCAGCACCGCGCGGTTGCCGGCCACGTCGAGCGATTTGGCCTTGAAGCACACGCAGTTGAAGACCACCGGCGACAGAAGCTCAAGCGTGCCGCTTTGTTCGATTGCCGTGCCCATATATGTGGCGAGATCGGACATCCGGTCGATGATCCGCGCATAGGCATCGGTGCCGAAAAGCTTCAAGGACCACCAGACTTTCAGCGCCTTGAAACTGCGGGTGAGCTGGGGGCCATAATTGGCGTAGTCGATGAAATCGGGATCCTCCGACATGGTCAGATAGCTGGGCGTGGCGCTGAACGAATGCCGCAGGTGCGCCCGGTCCCGAACAATGACACAACCGGCCTCGGCCGGGCAGAACAGAAACTTGTGCGGATCGAGCGACACTGAATCGACCATACCGATCGCCGACATTGCCGCCTGGTATCGATCGCTCAATACGGTCAGCGCACCATAGGCGCCATCGATATGCAACCATAGCCCCTCGCGCTTGCAAAAGGCAGACAGTTCGGCGATCGGATCGATCGCGCCGGTCGTTACTGTCCCAGCGCTGGCGACGACGCAAAAAGGCTGGCGACCTTCCCGCCGGTCCTTGGCAACGGCCTCGGCAAGCAGATCGGTTCGCATCCTGAAGGCGTCGTCGGTGGCGAGACGGCGTAAGTTATCGGTGCCCAGCCCCAGGATCGACACTGCCTTGTCGGTGCTGGAATGCACTTCGTCGGATGTATAGAGGATTAGGGGTGCCGACTGTCCCTGTAGGCCGTGGGTGCGGGCCTTTTCGCCAAGCGCGTTATCGCGCGCTGCGGTCAGTGCGATCAGATTCGCCGCCGATCCGCCGCTCGTGATCAAGCCGCCCGCTTTGCCGGGGAAGCCGAACAGGTCGGCGAACCAGCGGATCACCGCCTGTTCGACCGCATTGGCCGATGGCGACAGATGCCACAGATTGCAATTCTGGCCGAGCAGACTCGCCACCGCATCTGCATAGGGCGAAATCGCATTGGGGGTCGGCTGGACATAGGGCAGAAAACGGGGGTGCGCGCTCTGCGTCGCGTTGGGCACGATAACTGCTTCAAGCTCTTCGAACAACGCGCCCAGGGTTGAGCCGGCGCGCGGCATCGGCGCATCCATGATTTGCCGAAGAGCATGGCGGTCAACGTCTGGATAGACGGGGCGATCCGCCACGGTTTCGAGATAGCGAGCCGAAAAGTCGCCGAAAAGTTTCCAAGCCTCATCATGCTCAGCTTGATTGAGCAAAAGTTGCGAAACAGATGGCATGGGGATCATTGGGGACACCTGATCAATAAGCGAGAGTGGAAAGCTATAAAGTGCCTTTGAGCACAATGTCGATGATCGGCGGTTCGGACGTCTTTTGTGGCTCGCTTGGTCGCGGCGTCGTCGCCGGGGAACTGCCCCTGGCCCGATCAGCCCGGCTGAGCTTCGAGTTCAAGGCCTCGATCGCGTTCGTAACCGGTATGAGGCTCCTCGGTGCCGACGTTCCTGCTGCGACTCGCCGAGTTCACCGGCAACGACGAGTTCCGACTCCGGGCCGAGTCCGTGTTGAGGACCTTCGCCGGACCTCTTGCGAGCGGCTCCGTCGCCATGCCGAAGATGCTCGGCGCACTCGACTTCGCGCTCGACGATGTACG
>JAIELC010000147.1 GCA_019753375.1 Sphingomonas sp. | reverse complement strand
ATAAGGCGGCGATCTGCGCCCGCGCAACGGCACCGAAACCATCAAAGCGCCACGGCGTCGCAATCGTTGCCAGCCCGGCCACGGGCGTCAGGCACGCCGCTGCTGCGGCGATTGTCCCGCCCAGGCAATAGCCCACCACGATGGGCGGTTCGCGAAACCGTTTGATCAGCGGCACCAGTATCTGTTCCGCGTGCGCGCCGACGTCCAAATCGCGCGCGCTGGCGGCGGGAGTTCCCCAGTCGAGCAAAAAAACATTCAATCCCAATGAGGAAAGCCACCGCAGCAATGATGTTTCGCGCGTGAGATCAAGAATGAACGGCGGATTGATCAACGATGGGACCACAATAATGGCCCGGCGAGGGCGGTTGCCCGGCGCGCCATAGCCGCGCAGCCGCGCGCGACCCCGGCGAAAGCAGACGCCCGCCATCCGGCGCGCAGGACCACGCGGTGCCGACTGATACGCCGCCAGCCCGGCCATCGCGGCGGCCATGCGTTCGGGCGATGCTGCGGTCTGTTCGCGCAGCATTTGCAGAAACAGCGGCAATGGGCGCGGTCCGTGTTGCGGCGCGGTATGAAAGGGTGTTACAGCGCGATGACTCACGGGCAATGACTCATGGGTGATGACTCACGGGCGAGGGCTTCCATGAAAAAGACGAACACCGGCGATGTCGTCATCATCAAGAAATATGCGAACCGTCGTCTCTATAATACCGAAACTTCGTCCTATATCACGCTCGAACATCTGGCGGCGATGACGCGCGAAGGGCGCGACTTCAAGGTTGTCGACGCCAAGACCGAGGAAGACATTACCCATAATGTCCTGACCCAGATCATCATGGAAGAGGAAAGCCGCGGGCAGACGATGCTGCCGGTCAATTTCCTGCGCCAGTTGATTTCCATGTACGGCGATTCGATGCAGGCGATGGTGCCGGGCTATCTTGATGCCGCGATGGAAGGGTTTCGCCGCAATCAGGCGCAGTTCAAATCCGCGGTTGAAGGGGCGTTTGCCAATTCGCCCTTTGCCGAAATTGCCAAGCGAAACATCGCCATGTTTGAAGCCGCGGCATCGGCATTCAAGCCGGGGACAACCGGTGCTGCGGGCACGCCGGGCACGCCGGCGGGTGCGGCCGGCGAAGGCAAGGCCGACGAGATTGCCGCGCTGAAGGCAGAAATGGCCAAGCTGCAGGAAAAGATCGAGAAGCTCGGCAAATAACGCCGCCCGCCAGATGGCGCAGATGTCCGGCTATTGGATCGTCGTTGCAATCGCCTTTGTCGTGGCCGTCGGGAGCGGGCTGGCGGATCGCCGCCGGATGCGCCGAACCGATCTCGACCGGGTCGGGATGATCGACTGGCGCACGCTCCAGCTCGTCGCGATTGCAGTGCTGCTGATCGGGGCCAGTCTGGCGCTGAAGGGCTGATCGCCGGCGCCTGGCTGCGGGTCAATAAAAGCGGCGCAGCGTCAGGTCGCGCTGGCGACCATCGCACATCCCCAAGGTTACCGTGCGACCGGGCGCCCCAATCGACCAACCTGAAACCGTTTCCTGCGCATCCCCCTGGCCAATGGGGGATCCATCCACCGAACAAATCAGATCATCGGCGTGCCAGCCGGCGGCCTCTGCCGGGCTACCCCGCATCACGTGGATGACGCGCAATATGCGCCCTTCAACCGCTGTCTGGATACCGCTGGTCGATCGATCGGACGGTTTGTCTGTCGCGCTGGTTGGCGCAAAAACCGCCCGGCCTGCCGGCACGTCGATCAATACGCGATATCGCGACAGCACCGCGTTGCCGATCCGTCCGGCGATACCCAGGGTCGCGGAATAGCCATTTGGCGGCTCAATCCGTACCTCAACGTCGCGGACGTTGAGCGCGCCGATCGACACCGCAGGGGCAAAGCCCAGGTCGGTTACCACCGGTCCACCCAATCCATAGGCAAGCGTTGAGGTGAGCGGCTGGTCGGACAGGGGCACGCCCATCAATCTTTGCCGCGCCAGGGTGATTGCCGCACCATCGCCGGTATCGATCAGCATCGGCCGGTGCCGAATGCCGCCCAACCGGACATCGGTGATCGCCAGACCGAAGGCGGGCATGGGCGCGATAGGAACGGCGATGCCCCGAAACGGCAAGCGGCCCGATGCCAGCAACCGAAAGCGCTTATGTTCATAATCAATGTCGATGGCGTAGGTGCCAATCAGGTCCTGCCCCACCAGCGCATCGACGGGTTGGGCACTGCCGGTCGCATTGGCGGGCAGCGCCACGACTGACAGGCCGCCGCCGGTCCGCGCCAGTCCGCCGATCGCCAGCGACCGGATCGCGACATGGCCGATCGCCACCGATCCCCCGACCGCGCTGGCACGGCCATTGTCGACGGCAACCAGACCGTGGCGCGCTGCATAAACCTCGGACAGGACCGATTGGCTGACGCCGGTATCAAGGATCGCGGTTGCCGGTACCCCATTGACCACCATGCCAAAGCGTATCTGGTTGCCGGGGGTAAGATCAAAGCTGACCCAGCGCGCTTCGGTATCTGGGGCGAGGACAGAGTCCGACGGAAGCGGCGACGTCGCAAACACAGATTGCACCGCACGAGCCGGTGACAACGCTGGCGTGGCGGCAAGCAAGCTGGAAAGGACTGTGAAAATTTGGAGAACCGGCATGGCTTGTAGCTATGATTCTGCTTTTAGGAACCCCAAGACAACATGCGCATCGCGGCACGGCAGGTAACCCGGTCAGGGAGCAATAATGGTTCTGCCATCCAGTGTCATCACCCGTGCCCCGGCGGCCCTGAGCGCGGCCGGCGCAACAGCCGAACCTTTCAGCATTACATATAATCGTCCGGGTACCAGTTCACCGCGTTCAAAGGCAGCTGCTTCGGCGCTATGCCGAGCGATCGCTGCACCGCTGGGTCTGGCTGCGTAGACGTTTGCTACCGGTCGGCCAGCCTTGATTGCTCGCCATGCAACTTCCTGAAATATGCCCAGGTCGCGGGGCACATCATCGGGCATGAAAGTGACTGATTTTGCGCGCGTGACCAACTGGTCCCAACGGGGATCAGTTGTTCGGGCGTAGAGCCTGTGCCGCACGGCTTCCTGGCTCTGCATTCTGATGGTCGCCGCCATGCCCGACAGATCGACAACCTGAAGCGCGATCATCGCGACCAGTGCCAGACCAGCGCGCTCGGTCGACAGGCGATACACTGTCAGAACCGACATCATCACCAACACATAACCTACCGGCCAAAACAACCGGCCCGATGCGCGCACCAGATCAAGAACCGCCATTACCATTGGGGGTAGCGACACCTGCAATGTGGCCAGTAGCGATAGCACCGTCAATGCCGGGACCATGCCCCACAAGCGTCGTCCCACGGCGCGCTCGCCATCACGGATGGGCAATGACCAGCCGATGATTATTGCAGCGGCAACCAGCGCCAGCCCACCCGCACCGAGATACTGAAACCCCTCAAACCATAGCCCGCCATAATCGTGGTGGGCAGGAACCAGTGTAGAAAAGTTACTATTGTGAGGGTTCCACAACGCATCGAGCGGCATTGCGAAATTGCCAAAGGTACCCGTTGATTTCTGGTCCCCCACGCCAAGCCACTTAGCGAGAAGCACAACCAGCGTGAGTACCGAGATGCTTTGGCCGATGGTCAAGATCCGGTCTCGAGTGTCGCCCTTCACAAATCTGACAAGCATTGCAGACGCCCAGATCGCCCCAATCATGACTAACAAATAGCTGTGGACCAACGCGCAGACCGTTATCAGCGGCGCCCACCAGCGCAATTGACCAGCGCGGCGATCGTCCAAAAACAGGTATAGCGCCGCCAAGATCATCCAATGCGCCATCAGGTTGACATGCATGAACCGGTTCGCGAGTGTTGGTGGAAAGGCAAGCAAGACAACGCCAGCCCACAGTGCAACTGGTCCAGGAGCATGGCGCCGCAGCAGCAGCCATGCAAAAAAAGCCTGAAATATCAGATTAATCAGGATAATAGACCCAACGAGTTGGGCGTCCACAGGAAGCATCTTCGCAAGAGGTTTTGCCAGCAAAGTCACCAGCGGATTGCTGTCGGTATAGAGCACCGGCACACCATCGGGCGCGTCCAGCATGGTAGTTCGAAGCGACATGCCGGCGGCTGGATCATGCCAGTAGGCGTGCGATCCCAACGCGTTTTCGCCATTATCGGTCCCGCGCAGCAGCCAGCCCGGGTTGTCGACCTGCAACGTTTCCCAATGAAAGAATGCCAAGAAAAAGCTTAGCGGTAGCAGGATCAAGAGAGCAGGCGTGACAATACGGTGCATAGCGCCATCCAGATTGTCAGGCATCAGCTAATGGCCAATCAAGGCTAACTGACAGTGCCCGATTGTTACAGGCAGGCTTCAAGATAGGCCTGGTCAAAGCCGAACTGGCGCGCTTTTTCCAGCGTATATGGGCGCAGGCCCATCGAGCGATATTCGCCCATGATCTTACCGTCGG
>JAIELC010000060.1 GCA_019753375.1 Sphingomonas sp. | reverse complement strand
GTGCGTGCTGGAAACAGGCGATATCTTTGAGGCGCTCGATTTTTCGGGCAACCATGCCTGGGGGATCGCGACCAAGGCCGGGCGGGTGGGCTATGTGTTGCGCAGCGCCTTGGCGGTAGCGCCGGAACCGGATGCCGCCACGGCATGACCGTCAGCGTATTTATCGACGGCGCGGCCGGCACCACCGGCCTGGAAATCCATGATCGCCTGGCAAAACGCGCTGACCTGTCGGTCGTGACGCTCAACGATGCCGATCGCAAAAATACCGCGCGTCGGACCGAGGCGCTGAACGATGCCGATTTCGTGATCCTGTGCCTGCCCGATGATGCCGCGCGCGATGCGGTGAGCCTGATCAGCAACAACCGGACCCGCGTGATAGACGCCTCTACCGCGCACCGGGTTGATACCGGCTGGACCTATGGGTTTCCCGAACTTGACCCCGGCCATGCCGATCAGCTGGCCAGCGCCACGCGCGTCAGCAATCCCGGCTGCTATCCGACCGGATTTCTGGCGTTGGTGCGGCCG
Source organism: Sphingomonas sp. (assembly GCA_019753375.1). Lineage (GTDB taxonomy): Bacteria > Pseudomonadota > Alphaproteobacteria > Sphingomonadales > Sphingomonadaceae > Sphingomonas. The sequence continues at coordinate 3,983 of JAIELC010000060.1, read as the reverse complement.
CTGGTGCGCGCCGGGCTGATCCCGGCCGATTGGCCCCTGACCGTCAATGCCGCCTCGGGATATTCGGGTGGCGGCAAGGCCATGATTGAAGAATTTCAGGGCGCTGGCACGCCGCCGACGGCCTACCGCGCCTATGGGCTGTCCGCCGCGCACAAGCATGTGGCTGAAATGCACAAGCATGCGCGGATCGAACATCCGCCGATTTTCACGCCGTCGGTCGCCAATGTCTATCGCGGGATGATTGTCGAGGTGCCGGTACCGCTGCACGTCTTTCCCCGCCGCCCCGACCTCGGCGCCTGCGAAGCCGCGCTGCGCGACGCCTATCGCGACAGCCCGGTGATATCGGTTGCCGACGCCGCCGGGATTAATCTGGTGATGATCGAAGAGCATGCCGGCACCGACAGCATGACGCTGCGCGTCTGCGGCAATGCCGACACCGGCCAGGCCATGCTGATCGCCACACTGGACAATCTGGGCAAAGGTGCCGCAGGGGCCGCCGTGCAGAATCTGAACATCATGGCCGGGTTCGATCCGGTTGCTGGCTTGGTGATCTAGGCATTGGAGAAAGACATAATGCGCGATCCGGTCGCGAAACTGCTGCTGTTCGGCGCGACGGGGGATCTGGCGCAGCGGATGCTGTTGCCATCGCTTTATGGCCTGCACGTCGATGGGTTGCTCCCCGACGGCCTGTCGATCACCGGGACGGCGCGGTCGGAACATGACGATGCCAGCTATCGCCGCTTTGCCGCCAAGGCGCTGACAACATTTCTGCCGGCCGACCGAAAGGACGCCGGCGCCATGGCGGCGTTTCTGGAACGGCTGCACTATCAGGCGCTCGACGCATCAACGATTGCCGGATTTGCCGATCTGGCCACCAAGATTGGCGACGTATCGGGCGGGCTGGCAATTTTCCTGTCGACCGCGCCGAACCTGTTTCGGCCGACGATCAAGGGCCTGGAATCCGCGGGTCTGGCAGGAGCCAATGTCCGGATCGGCCTGGAAAAGCCGCTGGGCCATGATTTGGCATCGAGCTGCGACATCAATGACGCGGTGGCAGAGGTTTTCCCCGAAGATCGCACCTTTCGGATCGACCATTATCTGGGCAAGGAAACGGTCCAGAACATTCTGGCGCTTCGTTTCGGCAATACATTGTTCGAACCGATCTGGAGCGCACAGGGCATCGACCATGTCCAGATCACGATTTCCGAAACGGTGGGGCTTGAAGGGCGGGCCGGCTATTATGACGGGTCGGGCGCGCTGCGCGACATGGTCCAGAACCATATGCTGCAATTGCTGTCGCTGATCGCGATGGAGCCGCCAGCCCGCTTTGACGGCACATCGATCCGCGATGAAAAGGTCAAGGTCTTACGGTCGCTTCGCCCGATTAGCGAAGCCGACGCGCCGCAATTGTCAGTGACTGGCCAATATGTCGCCGGCGCAGTGAATGGCGCGGCGGTGAAGGGCTATGCCGATGAGCTTGAGCGGTCATCGGATACCGAAACCTTTGTCGCGATCAAGGCGCATGTCGACAATTGGCGGTGGCAGGGCGTTCCCTTTTATCTGCGGACCGGCAAGCGGCTGCCAACCCGCCAGTCGGAAATATCGATTCAGTTCAAGCCGGTGCCGCATTCGATGTTTGCCGCGCGCGGCGGCCGGCTCCAACCCAATACGCTGGTGATCCGCCTGCAACCCGAGGAATATGTGCGGCTGCTCGTCATGGCGAAGGAGCCTGGCCTCGACCGGGACGGGATCAGGCTGCGCGAAGTACCGCTTGATCTGTCGCTCGATACCGAATTTGCCGGGACCCGCCGCCGCATTGCCTATGAACGGTTGCTTCTCGATCTGATTGAAGGCGATCCCACGCTGTTTGTCCGGCGCGACGAAGTCGAAGCGCAATGGTCATGGGTCGACCAGATCCGCAAGGGATGGGAAACCAACGCGATGAAGCCAAAGCCCTATACCGCGGGCAGCTGGGGACCGTCGGCCGCGATTGCGCTGACCGAGCGGGACGGCGTGACATGGCATGATGGGTAAGCGCGGCCCGCGACAGAATTTTGAAACAACCAGACTGGCGATAGATAATGACCGAGATTGAATGGTGGGATTACGACAGCGCGGATGAAATGGCCGATGCCGTATCGGGCGACGCGGCCTTCATCATCGAAAGCGCGATTGACGCGCGCGGGGCTGCCGTGATTGCGCTGCCCGGCGGCAAGACGCCGATCGCCATTTATGAAAAGCTCGCCAAGGCGAAGCTGGACTGGAAGCGGGTGACAATCCTGCCGACCGATGACCGCCTGGTCCCGATGGGCGATGCGCTGTCCAACATTACCGCGATCGCCAAGGTGTTCCTGCCCAAGGGCGTCCGCGTCCTGCCGATCACCAGCGAAGCCGCTGCGGACTATAAGGCAGCGGGCCGCGCCGCCGATGCGCGCCTGCAGGACGTCCACTGGCCGCTCGATCTGTGCGTGCTGGGGGTGGGCGCCGATGGGCATACCGCATCGATTTTCCCGGGTGCCGATTTTGACGAAGCCATTAATGGGCCAAAGGAACGGCGCGCGACCGGCGTCATGCCCGATCCGTTGCCGCCCGAAGCGCCGGTGGCCCGGGTCACGCTGACCCGATCCGCGATTATTTCGGCGCGTGCACTGATGATTGCGGTGACCGGCCAGGCCAAACGTGATGTCATCGAACGGGCCATCAACGACGGGCCAATGTCACCCTACCCCATCGGCCGCGTGCTGGCCGATGCCGAATTACCCGTGGATATTCACTGGAGCGAGTAACATGAGCCTCCATCCCCAGATTTCGGCAGTTACCGACCGGATCATCGAGCGATCAAGGCCGACCCGCGATGCGTATCTCGCGCTGATCGACCATGAACGCTCGAACGGGGTTGATCGACCGATTCTCGGATGCGCCAATCTGGCGCACGGCTTTGCCGGCACCGAGGAAGATCGCGAGACGATGAAGGCGGGCCGCGCGATGAATATCGGCATCGTGACGGCGTATAATGACATGCTGTCGGCGCATGCGACCTATTATCGCTACCCCGAACAGATGAAAATCTGGGCGCGCGAAGCGGGCATCACGGCACAGGTCGCGGGCGGGGTTCCGGCCATGTGCGATGGGGTAACGCAAGGCTATCCCGGCATGGAATTGTCGCTGTTCAGCCGCGATACCATTGCGCTTTCGACCGCGATCGCGCTGAGCCACGGCATGTTCGAAGGCGCTGCGTTGCTGGGCATTTGTGACAAGATCGTGCCCGGCCTGCTGATGGGGGCGCTGCGTTTCGGGCATCTGCCCATGATCCTGATTCCCGGCGGCCCAATGCGTTCGGGCATTTCGAACCGGGAAAAGGCGCGGACGCGCGAGTTGTTCGCTGAAGGCAAGGCAAGCCGCGAGGAATTGCTCGATTCCGAAATCGCCGCCTATCATTCAAAAGGTACCTGTACGTTTTACGGCACCGCCAATTCCAACCAGATGATGATGGAAATGATGGGGTTGCACATGCCTGGCGCGGCCTTTGCCAATCCGGGCACCAAATTGCGTCAGGAATTGACCCGCGCGGCGGTGCACCGGCTCGCCAAGATCGGTGCGGGCGGCGAGGATTATCGGCCGCTGGGCCACTGCGTGGATGAAAAGGCGATCGTCAATGCCGCCATCGGCTTGCTCGCCACCGGCGGATCGACCAATCACCTGATCCATCTGCCCGCCATCGCGGCCGCAGCCGGCATCATCATCGACTGGGAAGATTTCGATCGCCTGTCCAATGTCGTGCCGTTGATCGCGCGGGTGTATCCCAACGGATCGGCGGATGTGAACGGCTTTGAAGATGCCGGCGGCATGCCCTTTGTCATCCGCGAATTGCTGTCGGCGGGGCTGCTCCACGGCGATATCATGACGGTCGCCGGCGACACGATGGCCGCCTATGCGCGCAAGCCTGCCCTTGAAAATGACACTTTGGTCTGGGCCGATCCCGG
>JAIELC010000021.1 GCA_019753375.1 Sphingomonas sp. | reverse complement strand
AGGTCTGGCGGGCCTTGATTTTACGCCCGATGCGATCGTGACGAGCTTTCATGGCATGCCCGCGCGTACGCTGTTTCTGGGCGATCCCTATCATTGCCAATGCCAAAAGACCGCGCGCCTGCTGGGCGAGGCACTGGGGCGCGAGGTGATCGTGACGTTCCAATCGCGTTTCGGTCGCGCCAAATGGCTGGATCCAGCGACTGACGAGACGCTGGAAGCGCTGCCGGCCAAGGGCATCAGAAAGGTTGCGATCATCGCGCCGGGGTTTTCGGCTGACTGCCTTGAGACGCTTGAAGAGCTCGCGCTGCGCGGCAAAGAGAGCTTTGTCGATGCCGGCGGGACTGACTTTGCCTATCTGCCATGCCTCAACGACTCGCCGATCGGTATCGAAATGTTGCGGGCTTTACTTGCGCGGGAACTTGAAGGCTGGGTGAAGCCCGCCTAGCCTGCCTCCCGATAATCACAAGCCGGGAGAGGCAATATGGCACGCGTCGCAATCGTTACCGGAGGTACGCGCGGAATTGGCGAGGCGATCAGCCTTGCTTTGCATGATATGGGCATGAAGGTCGCCGCCAGCTATGCGGGCAATGACGAAAAGGCCCGCGACTTTACCGCGCGCACCGGCATTCCGGCGTTCAAATGGGATGTCGCCGATTTCGATGCCTGTCAGGAAGGCGTCAACGCGGTTGAAGAAGCGCTGGGCTGCGTTGACATTGTCGTCAACAATGCGGGCATTACCCGTGATGCGACGCTGATGCGGATGACCTATCACATGTGGAAAGAGGTGATCGACACCAATCTTGGCGGCTGTTTCAACATGGCAAAGGCCACCTTTACCGGCATGCGCGATCGCAAATGGGGCCGGATCGTCAATATTGGATCGATCAATGGCCAGGCGGGCCAATATGGCCAGGTCAATTACGCCGCCGCGAAATCGGGTATCCACGGCTTTACCAAGGCGCTGGCGCAGGAAGGCGCAAAATTCGGCATTACTGTCAATGCGATCGCGCCCGGTTACATCGATACCGACATGGTGGCGGCCGTGCCGCCCGAGGTTCTCGAAAAAATCGTCGCCAAGATTCCGGTTGGCCGGCTTGGGCAGGCGCGCGAGATTGCGCGCGGTGTTGCTTTTCTCTGTTCCGAAGATGGCGGGTTCGTGACCGGATCGACGCTCAGCATCAATGGCGGCCAACACATGTACTGACGGCTGCTTCGCCGTGTTGGCCGGGATGCATCACGATTAGGGCTGGCCTTCCGTTGCCGGAGGCCAGCCCACCCCTCGATACGCGACACGAGGGAAACCCAGGATCAACCAGCGATCAGCGATAGCAGCGGTTGTTTGAACGATCGATGGCGCGGCCGGCCAACGCGCCGCCGAGTCCGCCGATGATGGTCCCGGCGGTGCGGTCCCCGCGACCTGCAACGGCATTGCCGAACAGCCCGCCGGCAATCGCACCGATCAACGCGCCGCCGGTACCATCGCTGCACCGACGACGATAATCCTGCCGATAGGCATAGCGCCGATCGTCGTAGCGCCGGTCGTCATAGCCGCGCTGATCCACATAGCCGCGCTGGTTATAGCCATTGTACCGATCATCATAGCGGCGGTCGCCATCACGATAGTCGCCGCGATAATCACCGCGATCAACCCCACGATAGTCCTGATGATAGCCACCCTGGTGACCGTTGTTATAATATTGTGCGCTGGCCGGCGTTGCGCCGATCAGGCTGGTGGTGGCGATGGCAAACGCGGCACCGGCGAGTGAAAGCTTCTTGAACATATCAGTCTCCTGGGCAGCGTGTCCGAAGCGCCATCGCCCCGGGAACCCCTGTCCTTGTGCTTGGCTTTTCGCATTGCGGCGTTGACCCGATCCTGAATGGCCTTGTTATCGTTTGTTCAGTTTTCCGTCGTTCATCTCCCCCATTCATCTCCGCTGTTCAGCTCGGGCGTTTATCCGGGGGCCCTTTCGCGTCGCGCGGCATTCCCTATGGAGGGGACATGACGGTGCGACGATCGATCCTGCTGCTGCTGCTTTTCGTGCCCGGCTGGGGAACCATGCCGCGGCGCGATATTCTGGGAGATCAGCCGCGCTTTGCGCTGACCCCGGTTCAGCTTCGATCGCATGGTGGCGGGGCACGACTGGGGGGACTTACCTTTCTGACGGGTTACCGGCTGACCAGCCCCGATTCGGCCTTTGGCGGGTTTTCGTCACTGATGGTCGACCACCATCAGCGCAGCGGTGATCGCTTCACACTGCTGAGCGATGGCGGCACCCTCGTCCGTTTTCGGCTGGACGCACAGGGGCGCGTGTCCGACCGCCATTTTGGCGATTTGCCTGGCGGGCCCGGCACGGGCTGGCAGAAAATTGATCGCGACAGCGAATCGATGACGCGTGATCCGGCGACCGGCAAGATCTGGGTTGGGTTTGAGCGTGCCAATGCGATCTGGCGATTCGCGCCAGACCTCGCCCGAGCGGAACGATGGTCCGCACCATCGGTGATGCATGACTGGCCCAAAAATGGCGGTCCCGAAGCGATGGTTCGTTTGTCCAGTGGCGACTTTATCGTGTTCAGCGAAGAGGAAAAAGGCCAGGCAAATCAGGGTCGCGCGACGATTCGTTTTGCCGGGGATCCAACCATGTTACCGGGGCGGGCGACCGTTTTCACCTATCTGCCCCCGATCGGCTTTGAGCCCACCGATGCAGCAGAGCTGCCCGATGGACGGCTTGCGCTCCTCAACCGTCGGTTTGATTGGTGGGCGGGGTTTACGGCGGTGCTGACCGTCGTCGATCCGACCAGGATTCGCGCCGGTGCCACGCTTCGCGGGCAGGAAATCGCCCGGTTCGCCGCCGATGTGCTGCACGATAACTTTGAAGGCCTGGCGGTTACCCGCGAAGGCGAGAACGTGATTATCTGGATCATATCCGACGATAATCAAAGTTCGTTTCAGCAGACATTGCTGCTGAAATTCAGGCTCGATCCGGCCACGGCGCCATCGCCGAGCCGGATATCGACCCGTTAAGCGGCGACCGGCGCCTGCTTCTTCTGGACGTCGCGCTTCAGGCGGCGCGCCTTGAGCGACAATTTGTCGTCACTGGTCTTGAGCAGCCAATTGTCGAGACCGCCGACATGTTCGACCGAGCGCAGCCCGTTGGTCGACACGCGCAGCTTGACGCTGGTGCCCAGTGCTTCCGACATCAGCGTGACATTCTGCAGATTGGGCAGAAAAGTCCGCTTGGTCTTGTTGTTGGCGTGGGAAACGTTGTTCCCCACCTGCCGGCCCTTGCCGGTCAGTTCGCAAATACGCGACATCGTTTGAATTCCTGATCTACGGTTACCCGGAAAGGTGGCGCCGATAACGGCTTCGGTGCGCGCCGTCAACCGATTCGCCGATTCCGCCGGCAACCTTTGCCGCAACGCAGGCGTTCTGGCCACAGCAAACGATTGTGGAGAACACAGATGCGCGGGCTTTTTGTCGTGTTGGGCGTGGTGACGCTGATCATTATTGCCGCCATATCATTTGGGCTTGTCGATATCAGCCAGACGCAAACCGCAAAGCTGCCCGAAATGGCATTGAAGGGTGGTCAGGCCCCCGCGTTTCACGCCGATGTCGCCAATGTGTCGATCGGCACCAAGACCAAGACCGTCGCCTTGCCGACGATCGCGGTCACCGAACATCAGATTGCGGTACCGACGGTAAAGGTTACCAGACCGGGCGATCCGGTGCCGCCCAGTGCACCGGCAAGGAACTGATCGCTGGCGGCACGGCGCGGCACAGGGCATAACGACGCGATGTTTCCGCTGCCCGATCCGATGCGTGCCGCGCTTGATGCGGCGCGGCAGGCTGCCCGCTCGGGCGAGGTGCCGGTCGGCGCAGTGATCGTGCAGGACGGACGGGTGATCGCGGCTGCCGCCAATGCCCCGCGCCGTCTGCATGATCCGACCGCCCATGCCGAAATCCTCGCCATTCGGGCGGCGGCGGCGTTGCTGGGCAGGGATCGGCTCGATGGGTGCGATTTGTGGGTCACGCTTGAACCCTGCGCGATGTGCGCCGGGGCGATTGCGCATGCGCGGATCGACCGGGTTTATTATGGCGCGATCGATCCAAAGGGCGGCGCGGTCGATCATGGCCCGCGCTTTTTCAACCAGCCAACCTGCCATCATCATCCCGAAGTCTATGCCGGGATCGGAGAAGCCGAGGCGTCGGCGCTGCTGCGGGACTTCTTTGTGACGCGGCGCTAAGCGGGTTTTGCGACGCGGCGGTTGTCGAACGGGCAAAACTGCGGCAAAGCGGGATGATCAGCGCCATGGCACCGCTCCCCCCTTTCCCCTGGATCGACGTTGCGATCATATTCGCACTGGTTGTGATCAACGGTGTGTTCGCGATGTCCGAACTGGCGATCGTGTCGTCGCGACGCGCGCGGCTGGAGGCAATGGCGCGCGCCAAGGTCCGCGGCGCGCAGGCGGCGTTGGTGCTCGCATCGGATCCCGGCAAGCTTTTGTCGACGACGCAGATCGGCATCACACTGATCGGTATCATTGCCGGCGCCTATTCCGGCGCCAGCCTTGGCACGCCCGTTGGAACGCGGTTGGCGGCATTGGGCATGAGCGCTGAGACCGCTGAGACAATTGGCTTTTCGATTGTGATCGGGCTGACCACCTTTGCCTCGCTGGTGATTGGAGAGTTGGTGCCCAAGCAGTTTGCGTTGCGCTCTCCCGAAGTCATTGCC
>JAIELC010000008.1 GCA_019753375.1 Sphingomonas sp. | reverse complement strand
CGCGCGCTGCCGCCTTCGGCATCAAGCGCGCGAACGGTAAAGGCGACATCGGCATGTTCGGGGCCATCCGCCGGGGCAGCGACAAAAAGCTCGACCGGATGAACCTGATCGGCATCGACATGAAGGCGGACCGATTGGGACGCATCTTGGCGGCTTCCGTCCCCGTCCCAAAGCACAGCGCCCGGCAGACCGGCGACGGCAATCTCAACGTCGCGCGGCCGTTCCTCCATATTGCGTATCTTGACCGTATAGCCGTTCCGGACCGCGCCATCCGACAGGCGCACCCATTGCGGATTGCGATTGTGCGCCACCGACAGATCAAGGCGGGTACGGTTGCCAAGCGCAAACAACATCGCAAGGCCGATGCCACCCCAGACACCGAAATACAAAATGGTACGTGGCCGAAACAGGCGCCGGATGGCCGTGATCGGCGCCCCGCCCTGATAGGCGATTTTCGCATCGGCCTCTGTGGTGTAACCGATCAATCTTGGGGCACGGTCGATCTTGGCCATGATCTCATCGCAGGCGTCGATGCACAGGCCGCACGTGATGCAGCCGATTTGTGGCCCCTCGCGAATATCAATCCCCGTGGGGCAGGCCGCGACACACGCGTTGCAATCGATGCAGTCGCCGACGCGGGCGCTTTGATCGGCGGCGATGACGGTCAGGTCGTTCGAGCGCTTGAGCCCGTGGGTGCGCGGCTCGCCGCGCCAGTATTTGTACGTGACGGCCAGCGATTGTTCGTCCATCAACGCCGCCTGGATGCGCGGCCAGGGGCACATGTAGATACACACCTGCTCGCGCATCAGTCCGCCAAGCGTATAGGTGGTAAAGGTCAGCACCGCGATCGTCGCATAGGCGACGAAGGGGGCGGTGCCGCTGACCAACTGGCGTGCCAGCGTCGGGGCATCGGCAAAATAGAAAATCCATGCACCGCCCGTAGCCATCGCAATCAGCAGCCAGACACCGTGCTTGGTCAACCGCCGGGCAATCTTGGCCGGTCCCCACGGCGCCTTGTCCAGCCGATATTGCGCGTTACGGTCACCATCGATCAACCGTTCGACATGGACAAACAAGTCGGTCCACACGGTTTGCGGGCAGGCATAGCCACACCAGGCGCGCCCCACGGCGGACGTGACAAGGAACAGCCCAATCCCCGCCATGATCAGCATGCCCGCTACATAATAGAATTCGTGCGGCCATATCTCGATCGCGAACAGATAAAAGCGTCGATGCGCGATATCCACCAAAGCGGCCTGATGCGGGGCATAGGGACCGCGATCCCACCTGATCCACGGAGTAACGTAATAGATCGTCAGCGTTACCGCCATGATTGCCCATTTAAGCCGCCGGTAGCTGCCACGGACGACCTTGGGAAAGACCTTGCGACGCTTTTCGAAGAAGGGCTCCTGATGGATCAGATCACTGGGGTCGGACATTGGCCGCCAACTCTGGACCGACGGGCGCGGGCGGCTTTTCGCCGCCGCCCAGCGAATGAACATAGGTTGCAAGCATCTTGATCGTCACGGGATCGAGCCGCGTGTTCCACGCCGGCATGATCCCGTAACGCGCATTGGTAATGGTGTGCGTCAGAGTTGCCCGGTCGCCGCCATAAAGCCAGATTCCATCGGTCAGCCTGGGTGCACCAACCTGGCGCCCGCCCTGCGCCTTATCGCCGTGGCAGACCGCGCAATTGGCCGCAAACAGTGCCTGCCCCTGCCGGGCGCCAACCGTCACCGGCTCCTGATGCGATACAACCCGGACGTAGGACACGATGTCCTGAATTTGCGGCGCGGTCAGGATGCCATCCCTGCCAAATGCCGGCATCTGCGAAAAACGTGTCGCCTCGTCGCCCGGTTGCCGGATGCCGTGGGTGATCGTCTGCTGGACTGCCACCGCGTCGCCGCCCCACAGCCAGTCGTCATCATTCAGATTGGGATATCCCTTGCTACCCGCCGCGCCCGCGCCGTGGCACTGGACGCAATTGACCTTGAACGCGGCCCGGCCGCCTTCCTGGGCAGCGCGCAACAATTGCGGGTTGCCCGCCAGCTGATCGATCGGGGTTCGGGCGATTGCCGCCAGCATGGGTCCACGGCGCAGGCGCTCGGCGCGCAATTCGTCGGCCAGCTGCCCATGGCTTGACCAGCCCAGCGTGCCGGGCGAGCCCCCTGCCGGGGTCGGCAAGGCGGGATAGAGCACGGCATAGACCACGCCAAAAACAATGGTGCCGTAAAGAATGTAGAGCCACCAACGCGGCATCGGCGTGTCGAGTTCTTCGATGCCGTCCCATTGATGGCCGACAAAGCCGGTGCCGGTCGCATTGTCGATGCGCTGATCTTGGTCAGCCATTGGCGTGGTCCTCATCGTCCAGGATCATGGTTGCGGCGCGGGCATGGGCATCGCGGACGCGGGGCAAGAAGGTCCAGCCGATGAAGCTGACAAACATCACCCCCATCGCGACCAGCCCCCAGCTATCGGCGAAGTGGCGGAGCGCTTCGTAGTTCATTGGCGCTGCTCCTGCGCTTCGGCCGCCTTGAAATCGACCTGGCTACCCAGGCCCTGAAGATAGGCCACCAGCGCGTCCATTTCGGTCACGCGCCCGGGATTACCATCATAATCGCGCGCCTGCGCCTTGGGGTAGCGCTTCAGCAATCCGGCGGTATCGCCCTCTCCCGTTGCCTGAGCGTCGAAATCTGCCGCGGCCTGTTTTATATCATCACCAGTGTAGGGCACACCGACCCGGCTGAGCGCGACGAGGTGCGCGGCCATTGATTTCCCGTCGAGGTCGCGGTCCGCCAGAAACGCATAGGGCGGCATGATCGATTCCGGCACCACCGAGCGCGGATCCTTCAGGTGCTGAACATGCCATTCGTCCGAATAACGACCGCCTACCCGCGCCAGATCGGGCCCGGTTCGCTTCGATCCCCATTGGAACGGGTGATCGTACATGCTTTCGGCGGCCAGGCTGTAATGGCCATAGCGCTCCACTTCGTCGCGAAATGGCCGGATCATCTGGCTGTGGCAGCCATAACAGCCCTCGCGCACATAGATATCGCGGCCCGCCAGCTCGAGCGGGGTATAGGGCCGCACCCCCTCTACCCGCGTCACCGTCGACTGAATCCAGAATAGCGGCGCAATTTCAACGATACCGCCAATCGCAACGGTGACGAGCGCCAGCACGCCCAGCAACGTTACATTGCGTTCGATGACCTTGTGACGATGGAGGAGATTGGTTGCCATGGATCGATCTCCTTATTGGGCAGCAGCAAGCGCGGGCGTGGCAACGATCGGACGATCGCGACCGGCGTCGAACGGCGTTTCGGTCAGCGGCGCTTCGGCGCGACGTTTGCCCGCGATGGTCATCCAGATGTTGACGACCAGAATGATGCCGCCTGCGAGATACAGCCCGCCACCGGCCGCCCGGATCAGATAATAGGGGTGGAGTGCCTTAACGACCTCGGCGAAGGAATAGACGAGGTAGCCGTCGGGCCCGTATTCGCGCCACATCAATCCCTGGGTGATGCCTGACACCCACATTGAGGACGCATAAAGAACGATACCCAGTGTCGCGCACCAGAAGTGCCAGTTGACCATGCGCAGCGAATAGAGCCGCTCGCGTCCCCAAAGCCGGGGCGTCATGTAGTAAAGCGCGGCAAAGGTGATCATGCCATTCCACCCCAGCGCGCCGGAATGGACATGGCCGATCGTCCAGTCGGTATAGTGCGACAGCGAATTGACGGTCTTGACCGACATCATCGGTCCTTCGAACGTGCTCATCCCGTAAAAGGCGAGGCTCGCGACCATCATGCGGATGATCGGATCGGTGCGGATCTTGTCCCACGCGCCGTTCAGCGTCATCAGCCCGTTGATCATGCCGCCCCAGCTGGGCATCCACAACATGATCGAAAACACCATGCCAAGCGTCTGCGCCCAATCGGGCAGCGCGGTGTAATGAAGGTGATGCGGACCCGCCCAGATATAAAGGAAGATCAGGCTCCAAAAGTGCACGATCGACAGGCGATAGCTGTACACCGGGCGCTCGGCCTGCTTGGGCACAAAATAATACATCATGCCCAGAAAGCCTGCGGTCAGAAAGAATCCGACCGCATTATGGCCGTACCACCACTGCGTCAGCGCATCCTGCACGCCCGAAAACGCGGAATAGGATTTGGATCCGAGGAACGACACCGGCACGGTCATGTTGTTGACCAGGTGAAGCATCGCGACGGTGATAATGAACGCCAGGAAGAACCAGTTGGCGACATAGATGTGCGGTTCGGACCGTTTCAGAATCGTCCCGGCGAACACGATCAGATAGCTGACCCAGACAATGGTCAGCCAGATATCGACATACCATTCCGGCTCGGCATATTCGCGGCCCTCGGTAATTCCCATCAGATAGCCGGTCGCGGCCAGCACGATGAACAGCTGGTATCCCCAGAACACAAACCGGGCGAGGCCCGGCGCGAATAGGCGCGCGCGACAGGTTCGCTGGACGATATAGAAGCTGGAACAAAGCAGCGCATTGCCACCAAACGCAAAGATGACCGCCGACGTATGCAGCGGGCGGAGCCGCCCGAACGTGGTGAACTCGGTCGGGAAGTTGAGCGCGGGAAAAGCGAGTTGCAGCGCGATGAACAGGCCGACGGCAAATCCGGCAATGCCCCAGAATACCGTGGCGATCACGCCCCAGCGGACAACCTCGTCATCATATCGGCTGGTATCGCTGGCGCGGTGGGCGGGATCGCCAACCTGCTTCATGGTTACGATCGCGGCGATCAGCGCCGCAACCGCCGCGATGCCCATATGGACCGCAAATCCCCAATCAGCCGCCGAGATCATGCCCGCAGCGGCGATAAATGCGACCACGATCCAAATG
>JAIELC010000059.1 GCA_019753375.1 Sphingomonas sp. | reverse complement strand
GGCTTTCTGATCGACATGGCCGATCGTATCGGCAACGCCGGATGCCGAGCGACCAGCGACGGCCCGGTCACGTTTGACTTGCCGCTGACGCGCGGCGAAATGGCAGACCTGCTTGGCTTGACGATCGAGACCGTCAGCCGCCAGCTCACCCGCCTGAAGAACGCAGGCGCCATTGCGCTGCCCGGCTTGCGCGCGATTACGATTCGTAACCGCGCGGCCCTTGCGGCAAGCGCGGAGGCGGCGGCGTAACGCGGCCTCGCCGACGCTGTTTTCGTCCACGTTATTGTGACGCCGCGGTTTGCTTTGCGATTGTGATGATCGCCGGGCGTGAACCCATCTGCGTCAGCTATTGGCGCAGGGGCTAAATGACCGGGAATGGTGGTTTGCGGTCTGTCCGCTTTCGTCGCAAATTGATCGGCGTGAGCGTGCGCCGTGTGATTGTGCGACGGGAGAAATTATGAAGCCTTTACATGTCGCAGCCGCTCCACTCGTCGCCCTGGCGTTGTCTGGTCAAGCTCCGCCTGCAACGTACGTTGCTGGGCAGGTGTGGGAGTACCATACCCGACCGCAGGATGCTGGATCACTGCTTAAAGTGCAGCGCGTTGAGATGATGGGTGACAAGAAGGTCTACCATATCAGCATCGTTGGCGTTCATTTCTCAACTCCGGGGATGGCTGGCATTTTGCCGCACACACCAGTGTCGGACGAAACGCTCGACGCCAGTGTGACTCAACTATCCACTGCTAAACGGGACTTCCCAACCGCCGCGTTGGATGAAGGGATTGAACAATGGCGAAAGGCGCGGGGCGGCGTCTTCACAATCCCCGTGTCTCAAATCGTCGGTATCATCGACGACCAGACGGCAAAGGCAGCGATGCAAAGCGGGCCATCGCCAGTCGGCTCTCAATGACCGTAACTGGTGGTTAGCTGCCATTCACTTTGGCATGTGCTCGAACGAATGCCTCGAACTCCGCGCGCTTCTCCGGATTCGCAAAAGCGCGTGCGGGAACGATTAGCGCATTGAGATTGGAGCATCGGATCACAAGCGAGCTTTCGTCCGCGTCGACAGCGGCAACATCACTCCAGGGTATGTCGCCATGCCGCCGACCGATCGATGTTGTTATGCCCTTCTGATCGAGCTTAACCTCTCGAACCTGGGGCTTAAAGCGCAACATTGGATAAAGAATGAGGAAGATGAGAGGAGAGGACCCCGCAAGTCCCACTTTCCCCATAGCCGATAGGCCAGACCGAGCCTCGATCGGCAACATCAAGTAGGTCAGAATGCCCACCGCCATGAATACCAACAGGTGAGTTTTCCAAAGGCGCGCTCGCCACAAGCGCCAGTAGTACTGCCAAACCTCGGCGCGGGTGGACGCGTAGCTGATCGCGATGCTCATGCCCCCGTTTGCGGTATCACGATGTGAACTGCAACGTCTGCAACTGGGGCGAAACCCGCCAAGGTCTTATCGCCTGGTTTTGCGTGACCTTGGCTGGCCGACGTGACGATAGGATGGGCACGGCAATCTTCACTGGCGGTGCCGGTTTGGGTTCGATGGCCGCAGATGCTCGGCTGTCCAGCGCCGCCATTCATTGGGGAAGCCTTCGCCTCGGCCAATTGACACTCGCCGAGCTGATCAACACGATCATAATGCCGAAATTCTCGAGGATATGATTCAATTTGAACGCGAAAATCGATATTCCCAGTGCCTGATCCATGTGATGAAAGGACGCGGCTCGGGCAACGACAAATCCGGCGATGAATAATGTCCCGGTTATTGTACCAAGGACTGCTATTTTTGCCTTCCTGTTTAGGAATATTAATAATCCTATTACCGATACCGATAATATAATTACAAGTTCAATAAACTCTCGCTGGAATATTCGTCGATCTTGATACCAATTTCCTCTTCTGGCTATCTCTCGCGCCACTGCGGTCAATAAAGATTGTAAATCCAGTTGTTTATTTATGCAGAGCGCTAGCATGAATATCGAAATGATCGACCAGAAATATTGATTGGACCAATCTTTCCGCGCCGCCCAGGCCGTACTGATAAATGCCAGGAAATAATTTGCGACAGTAACCCAGCCCCAAATTGTCGGATCACCAATGCCGGGTGACCAGCCATAGATCATTTTCAGTACTCACATCGACTGGTTGAAATTCCCTAGAACGGCATATCGCAAATCAGTCCGCAAGAAATATCCAGAAAATATTGGCGCACATCTGTCGCGTCTGGAAATATCCTTATTATTTCCGAGGATTTTGCCTGATGGACTTGCGCAGGCTGGATATTCGGGTCCCAAAATAGAACGGCTTTCGTCGTTGATGCGATCTCGTCGCCCCGGACAAGACCGTGATGTTCATCGGTGTGATGCTGTTAACCGTCAGCTATGATTACACTTTCTGTTTGCGGACGGGCCGAGGTGGTTAGAAGCCATTTAAATCAAGACGATAACAAACTGGCACATGGATTGCAGATTAGAGGGCTTAACATTCTAAAGGGTAGTTTTACATGAAGAAGCTGTTTCTGGGCGTGAGTGCCGTGGCTGCTGGACTGATGGCAATGCCTGCGTCGGCTACGGTCGTCTTCACGTCGACGTTTGAAAGCGTCGCTGGCGGTCCGACCTCAAATGGTACGTTCACCAATGTTCAGACCGCAGATGGTTGGAACGCGACCGATACGAACCACCCGATTGAATTGCAGCGCCGTGTCGCTGGCAGCCCGTCGACTGGTGCAGGCCAATTTGATGGCGGCAACGTGTTCGTCGAACTCGACAGCACGCGCAACAGCTCGATGTTTCGGACGCTTGACGCCGGCACCTATTCGTTGAGCTTTCTGTACTCGCCGCGCCCCAATGTTGCTGCGACCAGCAACGGCATTGAAGTGTTGTTGAACGGTGTGCTGCTGACCCCGCCCGGTCTGGTAACCGGCACCGGTGGCGCCAACACCAACTGGGCGCTGTACAGCACCGGAACATTTACGGCCGGCGCAGGCTCAACCCTGACCTTCCGTGCCGCAGGTACGTCGGATTCGCTGGGCGGATATCTGGACAACATCACGCTCAGCGCGGTGCCTGAGCCAGCGACCTGGGCAATGATGCTGATCGGCTTCGGCATGGCCGGTTACAGCATGCGCAGCCGTCGCAAGGATGCGGTCCGCATCACCTACGCCTGATCGCTTTGGCGATCTTCATGCAGGGCCGTCGACCTTATGGGTCGGCGGCCCTTGTTGTTTTCGCGCTGGGCGATTGGTGCAAGGGGCGATATCGTAACGAGACGCGCTGGCGTGATTGCTGAGCAGCCGACTTGTTCGATAACCGTCTGGTTCAAAACGGGCTTGTCAACCGATTGCTGGCGCCAGCCCGATCGTGTTCTCGCGCCGCGGCACAGCCCCGCTTTCCCAATAACGTCGCTTACCTGGTACAGGCCGCACCATCAGCGGTACTGAAGACCCGATGGCGGGCACTGGGTTGCCGGTTGCATACCATGGGCGCGGCGGCAACGAGGAACAAAATGGGCGGCCGGGGATGGCCCCGCCGCCCTGGTTGCAGTTGCAGGGCCATTGCCCGGCATTACAGCCGGGTACGGACGCCCAGAAACAGAAGACGACCCAGGCCGGAAACCGGATAGGCTGAGCTCGAAATATAAGGTTGGGCGTTGGTCAGATTGTTGACCCCGCCATAGATTGAACTGTCCTTGAAGATGTCGAAGTTGAACGACAGACCATGGATGAAATAGGTTGGCGCGAACCCTGCGTCGCCAAATTCCGTGGCAATTCGTTCGATCTGTATTGCCGCGGCAGCAGCAGTACTGTCGATATACTGGACATTATAGCCAAAGGAGAATAATCCGCGCTTGACGTTGATGTTGGCGGTGCCTGAAAATTCCGGCACGCTTAGTTCGCGCAGCGCCGGGTTGACCAACGTTGGATCGTTCGGATCGAAGTACCGGTCAACCTTCTCGGTCCAGTTGCCGTTCAAGGCGATGTTGATCTTGTACTTGCTGGCGATGCTGAAGGCATAGTTGATGCTGGCATCGATGCCCGACGTTTCGATACGGCCGAAGTTGAGCTGGGTCTGTGTCAGGAAATTAAACCCGAAGGTCGCCGGGCCGGACGAGGGGCCATTGCGGGTGAACAAGCTGCAAAATTGGTTTGGAAAGGTCGTATTGTCGTAGCAGGTGTTGACAGTATCCTGTGCCGTAACCGCCGCAATCGCGTTATTAATCCGGATCGAATAATAATCGGCCGAAATGGTCAGTCCGCGAATGTATCGGGGCTGCAATACCGTACCAATCGACCAGGTAGTTGCGGTTTCTTTGTCGAGATTGGGATTGCCCCCCGTCGCACCCGAGAATCGCCCGGTCAGCGGATCGCTGTAATTGGCGATGAAGGTGGCCGCGTTGGGAATGCCCAGCGCCGTTGCCGCAGCGATACAATTGGCAAGGCGCGAGGGTGTCGCCGTCTGGTTCACCACATCGCACGGATCCGACGGGCGGAAGGTCGCACCCTGCGCCGGACTGAACAGTTCGGCAATATTGGGCGCGCGGATCGCACGAGCGTATGTCCCGCGAAACCGGATATCCGGTACGGGCGCCCAGGCGGCATTGACGTTCCAGGTGAACGCGCCACCAACCGTGGAATAATTGGCATAACGGCCTGCGGCGCCGACGGTCAGTTCGTGGAAGAAAGGCGTGTCCTTCAAGATGGGGAGCGACACCTCGCCGAACACCTCTTCGACGTCGAACGAGCCGCCGGTGTTGAGTGTACGGGTGGACGGATCAAAGATCAGCTGCTGATTGGCAGAGACATCGCCAACAAAAGTCCCGGCCGGGCCGGCCGGGGAATTGGCCGGAAGGATACCGAGTTCAAGGTCGCTGAAGCGCGAAGACGATGTTTCACGGCGATATTCCGCGCCGACCGCGAACTGAACCGCGCCACCAGGCAAATTGAAGAAATTGCC
>JAIELC010000006.1 GCA_019753375.1 Sphingomonas sp. | reverse complement strand
CTATGACGAGTGGCGCAACGCGCTGCGCCACGGCATCTTATGGGTGGTCGCCGCCGCTCTGCTTGCCGCCGGAATCGCCATTGCCATGCTGCATTAGTCTGATCAGCCTGCGGTAAAGGTCAGCCCGGCCTTGTCGATCAGTCGTTTGCGCAACGGCATGCCCATGATTGCGCCGGGCGTCCAGATCCCGCCCGTTGCACCGGGTACATCCTGCACCAGGCACAAGGCCGCTTCTGCAATCATCTTGGACGTCGATCCATAACCAGGATCCCGGTCACCGGTGACAACCGCTTCGATCTTTTCGCCGTCTGGCATCTCGCCAATGAACAAGATGTCGTAATTGCCCGCATCGCGTTCTTCTTTGGATGGGCCTTCGCCGGGTTTGGGGCCCTTGTCGCTGGCGAGCGGATTGATCTTTGCGATCGCTTCGGCTGCGGCCTTGCCCAGTTCACCAAGGCCGGGCGCAACCATCATTTCGTCATAGACAAAATCTGCCCCGAATGCCTGACCCAACAGAAAATTGGTCCGGTGGACATTCTTGGTGTTGATTGGCGCCATAATGAACGGCGCGACCCATGCGCCCAGGGTCGTGTCATATTCCGGGATCATCCCCGTAGGCTGGCTGGGACCGGTAAAGCCGGGGGTCAGCGAAAACGGATTGGTCAGATAGCCGATCAGCGAGGGGTTCTTGGCGGCGGCCGCCATGGTTGCCTTCAAACTGGCGGCGGTACCCCCTGAAAAAGTTCCCTTCATCGACCGGACTCTGCCCTTGACGCGTGGGGCTGGCCGGCCGAACTTTGCCTTGGCGGCTTCTTGCAAGGTGAGCACGCCCAGATCGAACGGGATCGAATCAAACCCGCACGAAAAGACGATGCGGGCGCCGGTCTTGACGGCGGTTTCGTGATGCGCGTCGATCATCTGGCGCATCCATGCGGGTTCGCCGCACAGATCAACATAGGCCGTGCCGGTTTCCGCACAGGCGGCCACCAGATCATTGCCGTACAGCTGGTAAGGTCCAACGGTCGTCAGGATGACGGTGGCGCGGTTGCACATGGCACGGATGCTGGCTGGATCGTCGGCATCGGCAACCACCAGCGGCGTATCGGCGGGTGCCCCGATCAGCGCGCGTACCTCCTGCAGCTTGGCTTCAGATCGGCCGGCCATCGCCCATTTGGGCTTGTCCTTGCCCGGATAGGCCTGGGCGAGATATTCGGCGACCAGGCGGCCGGTGTAACCGGTTGATCCATAGACAATCACGTCAAATTCGCGTGCCATGCTGCTCTCTCCTGTTATTTTATGCCGCTTCGCTAAATTGCAGACTGGCGAGCCTCGCATACAGGCCATTCTGGTCGACCAGCGCGCCGTGGCTGCCGCTTTCGACGATCCGGCCATTGTCCATGACGATAATGCGTTCGGCGGCCCGCACCGTTGCGAGGCGATGCGCGATGACGAGGGTAGTGCGATCCGTCATCAGCCGTTCAAGCGCTTCCTGCACCAGTCGCTCGCTCTCCGCATCAAGTGCCGACGTTGCCTCGTCGAGCAGCAAAATCGGCGCATTGCGCAAAAGTGCGCGGGCAATGGCCACGCGCTGACGCTGACCACCCGATAGGCGCGCGCCGCCCTCGCCCATGAAGGTATCAAGCCCCTCGGGCAGCTTACGCAGGAATTCGGCGGCGTTCGCGGCTTCGGCTGCGGCCCATAGTTCGTCGTCGGGCGCATCCCAGCGGCCATAGCGCAGATTGTCCCGCGCCGACGCCCCAAAGATCACCGTATCCTGCGGCACCATGGCGATCCGTTCGCGAATGCGCGCCGGATCGGCATCAGGCAATGCCACGCCGTCAATGCGGACGGTGCCGCTCGTCGGATCATAGAAACGCTGAATGAGCTGGAACAACGTCGATTTGCCGGCCCCGGATGGTCCCACGATCGCAACGGTTTCGCCGGGTTCGACCCGCAGGCTGAAATCATGAAGCGCCGGCATGTCCGGACGGGTGGGGTAGCGAAAGGTAACGTGATCGAACTCCAGCGACCCCATGGGTGGCGTCGGCAACGTCGCCGGTTGGGCGGGGGCACGGATTTCCGGCTCTTCGCTGATCAGTTCGTGCAGCCGTTCTGCCGCGCCAGCGGCGCGCATCAGATCGCCATAGACTTCGGTCAACGCGCCAAATGCGCCTGTCACCAGACCGGCGGTAAAGATGAATGCCGTCAGCGACCCGCCTGACAAATGTCCGGCAGCGACATCGGCAATCGTCGTCCACAGCAGCAAGGTGACCGCGCCAAACAACAGCATGATGACGAGCGCGGTCATGATCGCCCTGATACGGATGCGTCGTTTGGCGATCGCAAAACTGCGTCCCACCGCATCGGCAAAGCGATCACCCTCACGCCGTTCCTGCCCAAATGCCTGGACGACCTTCATCGCGCCAAGCGTCTCGACGGCGATCGACCCGATATCGGCGATCCGGTCCTGGCTCGAACGTGAATACGTCCGAACCCGGCGGCCCAAAATCACCAGTGGCATGACAATGATCGGAATTGCGATGATCAGCGCACCGGCAATTTTGGGCGCCAGCGCGAACAGGGAAATAATACCGCCGATCCCCGTCAATGTGTTGCGCAACGCCACCGATACGGTCGTGCCGACAGCGACTTCGATCTGCGCTGTGTCCGACGTCAGGCGTGAGGCGATTTCGGATGGCCTGTTTTCCTCAAAATAGCGCGGTGCCAGACGCAGCAGGTTGCGTTGCACTTCCGTGCGGATATCCGCCACGGTTCGTTCACCCAACCACGACACGAAGTAAAAGCGCAGCGCGGTCGCGATGGCCAACACGATGACAAGGCCAAAAAGGCCATAAAACACCGTATTGATGTGCGCGACATTACCCTCTTTGCCGAAGCCTTCGTCGATCACCGATTTGAAACGCCACGGAATATAAAGAGTGGTTGCGGACGTGGTCAGCAGCGCAAGCAGCGCAATGGCTAATTGAACCGGATACCGCGCGGCGAAGCGCCAGACGATCGCGAGACTGGAAAGGCTGCGGCCGCGGGGCGGTGCAGCGGGATTTTCTTCGGCCATGGCCGCGACGCCTAGCAGGCCGATCTCACGCTCTCAACGTGAAACACGGCGAACCGACGCTGTTGTTTCTTGTTACTGCACCGCAGCATGCTATGGGAACAGCCGTGGGTCGCATCCGAGGCAAATGCCGGAGCGGACGGGTAGACGGACCGAAATCTGTCGCAGGGGTTATCCAAGTCTATGTTATACAACGCTTATGAAATGCAGCGGTCACTGCTTGCCGGGGCCAGCGCCATGGCCAATTTCAGTGCGGGCCTTTTGCAAAATCCGGCCTATCCCTTTGCCTATTTCGGCGGGGGTCCGATCATGGCATCGGCGCTCGAGGTTTTTGCCCATGCTTCTGCACCGCGCGGTAAGCCGGCATTTGGCCTCGAGTCCACGGTCGTGGCGGGCAAGCAGGTTGCCATCACCGAAGAGATTACGCTTCGCAAACCGTTCGGCCAGCTGAAGCATTTTGCGCGCCAGGGCGTGAACGGTGGCCCCAAGCTACTGATCGTTGCTCCAATGTCTGGCCATTATGCCACCCTGCTCCGCGGGACCGTGGAACGGATGCTGCCATTTGCGGATGTCTACATCACCGACTGGCGCGACGCGAAACTGGTACCGCTCAGCGACGGGACCTTCGATCTCGACGATTATATCGATTATCTGATCGAGTTCATGGAGGCGATGGGTCCCAATGAGGGCCAGGGCGGATCGCATATGCTGGCGGTCTGTCAGCCCTCGGTGCCTTGCTATGCTGCCGCCTGCCTGATGAGCGCCGACAAGAATCCATGCCGCCCGAAGACGCTAACGATGATGGGCGGGCCGATTGATACCCGTGAAGCACCGACGGCGGTCAATACATTGGCGACGCAGCGGCCCTATGCGTGGTTTGAACAAAACGTCATCGCAACCGTGCCAAACAGCTACCCCGGTGCAGCTCGCAAGGTATATCCGGGCTTTCTGCAGCTTGCCGGATTCATGTCGATGAACCTGGGTAATCACATGATTTCGCATTGGGAAATGTTCAAGCACCTCGTCCAGGGCGATGATGAAAGCGCGGAAGCGACCAAGGATTTCTACGAGGAATACCGCTCAGTCTGCGACATGACCGCCGAATTCTATCTGCAAACGATCGAAGTCGTTTTTCAAAAACACGCCATTGCCAACGGTACCTACACGCATCGTGGTCGGCCAGTGGACCCCGGCGCCATCACCGACATTGCCTTGCTCGCGATCGAGGGCGAACGGGACGATATCTCAGGTCTGGGCCAGACCAGGGCTGCGCTCAGCCTTGCCAACAAGCTGCCCGCCGATCAGAAGAAATATCTGATGGCGAAAGGCGCTGGCCATTATGGCATCTTCAACGGCAGCAAATGGCGGACCAAGATCGCGCCAGTCGTCGAACAGTGGATCGCTGCGCACGCCTGACACGGTGATCCCATGATCGCGTCTCGCGAATGGGATAAACAGCCGATGGCTCAGGTGGGACCGGCAGGTCGTTCAGTCAGCAACGATCGGCCGACTGCCATAAATCCCGCACCGAGCGTGATGCCCGAAAGGGCGATCGGCGCGGCGGTAGCCGTCACGGCACCCATTGCTACCAACCCGCTGCTACCCAGCCAAAGCATGGCAACAGTCGGCTGTACCCTGGCTCGGAGCATGGCAATTGCCATGATCGACACTCCACCCAGCATCGTCAGCGCGCCAAGCTCATAGAAATTGATCCCAAATGCCACCGGATCAGGCCCGACAATCGACGCAATCCCGATCAGCGCAATGACAAAACCGGCCAGCCCCATGCGTGCCAATCGATCCGAAAACGTCAGATAGATGGCGATCAGGCCGAGCATCAGGCAGATATCGACAACGCCGTACAATGCTTCAAGCCAGACGGACTCTGCTCTATAGGGGATGAACGC
>JAIELC010000010.1 GCA_019753375.1 Sphingomonas sp. | reverse complement strand
TCGCGATAGGCGCGCCCGATCGGTATCTGCAGCAACCAATCTGCCTTGGTTGGCCATATCCGCTGCCAGTGCCAGCGTCTTGCCGCCCGCCCCTGCGCATAAATCGACGATCGTCATGCCCGGTTTTGCCATCGCGGCCATCGTGACGATCTGGCTACCGGCATCCTGAACTTCGATCATGCCATCCCGCCACAGTGCGCTGCGATCTACCTGGCTGTCCTGGGGAAGGCGAAGCCCATTGGGGATACCGTCGATCGGTTCAGCGCCAGGGATGGCTGACGCCAGCTCGGCCGCCTGGGATTTAAGGATATTGACGCGAATATCGAGCGGCGCCCGCTCGATCAGCACCGCCAGATCGGCCGGCGTCAGGCCAGCAGCCATCAATAATTTGGTCAGCCAGCGCGATGCAGCAGACGTTCGCGCTGGGGTCTCGTCAGATCCGATCGGCGCGGGCGCGTGCGCAGACCCGTCAAAAAGCGCGGATAGAGCCGCATCCCGGGCGGCCAGCGCCAGCATTGCCGATCGTCCATTCGGCGGTATGTCACCGATCAAGCGAATGGCCGCATAGACCAACTCGCGCACGGCACGGCGATCTTTGCTGCCAGCATAGCGCCGCTCCGCAAAATAGCGCGCGATCAGCGTATCGGCGGCCGCGCCACCTTCGCGGGTGGCGTCGATAATGGCATCCAGCAGCTCGATCGCTGCCTGAACCCTTGCCGACGGTGTCATCGGACTGGATCAGCGCGTGGGGTAATTGGGAGCCTCACGCGTGATCGTCACGTCATGGACGTGGCTTTCCTTAAGCCCTGCACCCGTGATCTGCACAAAACGAGCACGCTGCTGGAGCGCTTCGATTGTTGGTGACCCTGTGTATCCCATCGCCGCGCGCACGCCGCCCACCAGTTGGTGGATCACGTCCTTTGCCGGGCCCTTGAAGGGCACCTGCCCTTCAATCCCTTCCGGAACCAGCTTCAGTTGATCCTTGATATCCTGCTGGAAGTATCGGTCAGCTGAGCCACGCGCCATCGCGCCGACTGATCCCATCCCGCGATAGGATTTATACGCGCGACCTTGGTACAAAAATGTCTCGCCGGGTGCTTCCTCGGTCCCGGCCAACAGGGACCCAATCATTACACTGGACGCCCCGGCCGCCAACGCCTTGGCCACGTCGCCCGACGTCCGGATACCGCCATCAGCGATCACGGGTACGCCAGCCTTGTGACCCACCTCGGCGCAGTTGCTGACCGCAGTAAGCTGCGGCACGCCGACACCTGCGACCACCCGCGTGGTGCAAATTGACCCCGGCCCAATGCCAACCTTGATCGCGTCGGCGCCAGCATCGATCAGCGCCCTCGTTGCTTCGCCTGTGGCGACGTTGCCAGCGACGACTTGCACCGCGTTGCTCAACTTTTTCACGCGCTCAACTGCCCGGGCCACGTCCTTGTTGTGGCCGTGCGCCGTATCAATAACGATCAGGTCGACCTCGGCATCGACTAATGCCTCTGTCCGTTCGAAGCCCTTGTCCCCTACCGTCGTCGCCGCGGCAACGCGTAACCGGCCTGCCCCATCCTTGGTCGCATCCGGATAAGTGACCGCTTTTTCAATATCCTTCACAGTAATGAGCCCGATACAGCGATAGGCATCATCGACCACCAGCAGCTTTTCAATTCGGCGCTGGTGCAAATGGCGCCTTGCTTCCTCTTGCGTGACGCCTGGGGCGACGGTTGCAAGATTATCGTGCGTCATCAATTCAGCGACAGGCTGTCTGGGGTTCTCGGCAAATCGCACATCGCGGTTGGTCAATATCCCGACGAGCCGGCCGTCCTTTTCGGTGACGGGGATGCCGCTGATGCGATGCCGGGTCATCAGGGCCTGAGCGTCGGCCAGCGTTGCGTCGGGTGCGATCGTGATGGGATTGACCACCATGCCCGATTCAAACCTTTTGACCTGGCGCACGGCGACGACCTGTTCCTCGACTGTCAGATTGCGGTGCAGCACCCCTATCCCGCCCAGTTGGGCCATCACGATCGCCATATCGGCTTCCGTCACGGTATCCATGGCAGACGACAAAAAGGGGATGTTGAGCGCAATGCCGCGGGACAACCGCGTGCGGGTGTCCGCCATGCTGGGCAGGATATCCGATTCTGCGGGAACCAGAAGGACATCGTCAAAAGTAAGCCCAAGCCGGATGTCCATAATACCACTTCCTGCGAAACGCGTCGGTAGATTCGTGGCGGCCCATGTAACCAACCCCCGCGACGCGCGCTAGGGGGCAGGAAAATCGGTCGCCGGGCATTCGCATTTCGCTGCACAGCGCGTTTTGCTGTGCTAGATCAGCACTATCGAACCGTGCGATCATCAGCGCGGTGTCGACGGAGATGATCGATGGGCGTGATTATTGGATTTGTGACCGCACTGGTGGTGCTGGTGATTGCGTTCCTGCTCGCCAGCCTGAAAATGGTGCGGCAGGGGTATCAATATACGATTGAACATTTCGGGCGCTTCACAACCGTCGCCCGGCCAGGGCTGAATTTTTACCCGGCATTTTTCTATTCGGTCGGGCGCCGTGTAAACATGATGGAACAGGTGCTCGATGTTCCAGGACAGGAAATCATCACCAAAGACAATGCGATGGTCGCGGTCGACGGCGTGGTTTTCTTTCAGGTGCTCGACGCGGCAAAGGCCGCTTATGAGGTGTCAGACCTGTTCGTCGCGATCATGCAGCTGGTCACTACCAACTTGCGGACCGTTATGGGCTCGATGGACCTAGACGAATTGCTGTCGAAGCGCGACGAGATCAATGCCCGGCTGCTCAACGTGGTTGATCACGCCACCAATCCATGGGGCGTAAAGATTACGCGCGTCGAAGTTAAGGACATTCGTCCCCCCGTCGACATCGTCAACGCGATGGCTCGCCAGATGAAGGCGGAGCGCGAGAAACGCGCCAATATTCTGGAAGCAGAAGGATCACGCGCGTCAGAAATCCTGCGCGCAGAGGGGCAGAAGCAAGCGCGAATCCTTGAAGCTGAAGGCCGAAAGGAATCGGCGTTTCGCGACTCCGAGGCCCGCGAACGCGCCGCGCAAGCGGAAGCCAAGGCAACCGAATTGGTGTCGCAAGCCATTGAGAACGGCAATGCGCAGGCGATCAACTATTTCATCGCGCAAAAATATGTCGAGGCAGTAGGCAAATTTGCGACCTCGCCCAACGCCAAAACGATCCTGTTCCCGGTCGAGGCAACCCAATTGATTGGGACACTCGGCGGCATTGGCGAGCTGGCCCGAGAGGCAATTGGCAACAATGCAAAGCCGGCCGGCACTTCGCCGCCCACCCGACCCCGCGGGCCTTTCGAAGGTGATGTGGATAAGGAATAGCACCATGGACTTACCCGCGATGGGGATCGTCTGGCTGACAATTGCGGCCCTGCTGGGTTTGGCCGAACTGATCGTCCCCGGCGTGTTCCTGGTTTTTATTGCTATTGCTGCCGGCATCACCGGAATTGTGACTCTTGCCCTGCCCAGCTTGCCGCTGGTTGGACAATTGTTATTGCTCGGCTTCTGGTCGGTCTTGTCGGTTGTGTTCGTGCGCCGCTGGTACCTGAACAGCCCGATTGAAAGCGCCGATCCGATGCTCAACGACCGCGGCGCGCGCGTCGTCGGGGAAATCGTGACGGTGACCGAGCCGATCGATCAGGGCCGTGGGCGAGTGCGGTTAGGCGATAGCGAGTGGCTGGCTACCGGACCGGATATGGGCCTGGGGATGCGCGCCCGCGTTGTATCGATGGACGCGACAGCGGTTCGCGTCGAACCGCTGCCGCCGTCGCTTACATCCGATGCTGCCTAGCTCTTGCTGCCAAACAGGTTGCCAGCCATGCCCGCGATATCATTCAACGGGTTGCCGTCACCATCCTTGTCCAAAGCACTGAAGACGCCAGCCGCATTGCCTGCCTGACCCTGCAATAGCGTTGCAAATTGACCCAACGACCCTTCACCGCCGATATGGCCGATGATCTGCTGCAACACGTCACTGGGCAGACCGGTATTGGCAGCGGCGGTTTCAACCGTATCGCCGGGGGCATGGTGCGCATGACCAAGTGCCTGCACCGCCGCCTCCGCTTGCGCAGGATCTATGCCGACCTTGCTGGCAAGATTGGCGATATCGACGTTGCTGGAAACCTGAGCGAGCAGACTGTCGAGCATTCCCATCGGATATGTTCCTTTGCGCTGGAGAAGGGCAGACCCTACCACAATGGCGGCAGGGGTGCGAGATCGGGCGCAACGAATTCGCGGCGCGCCGCAACCGAAAACAGCGTCTCGCGGCTGTAGAAGCGTAAGGGCCAATCGCGCTTGCCGATGGCTGACAATAGCAAGGCATTGACGCTATCGGCGAGCCCAGTGCGGGCAGCATGCTGGTTCAGATGCAGCCGGACGCCATGGACATAAACGCGCGTGATCGTCTCATGATAGCCCTGAGTATCGTCGTTCTTGCCGCCTACACTTTCATTGTAGCGCGAAATGATGCCCGCAATATCCCGATCAACGTCGATGTCGGGACGCGAGCACAGCAAGTACAGGCACGCGGCAAGGTGGGCCTCATGCGTCCATTCTGGCCGAGGAAGAGTCCTTGCCACCAATCCGTCGCCAACGCGGCAAATGGCCGCGTCGGAACCGAACAATATTGGCGAGTGCACAGTCGTCATCATCGGGCTTTCTTCATCGAAGGCCCGAAGCAGAACGGGCCAGATCAGGCGGGTTGGCTGGCCTTGGGTGCGGATTGTCGAACACCCTCATCCACATGATCAGCGAACTGGGCAAAATTGTCGTTGAAAAGATCGACCAGCCTTGCAGCCGTGGCGTCATATGCCGCCTTGTCCGCCCAGCTTTCGCGGGGATCAAGGATCGATTGATCCACACCGGCAACGCTTACCGGTACCTTGAACCCAAAATTGGGATCGGTCCGGAATTCGGCGGCATTCAGGCTGCCATCCAGTGCAGCATTAAGCAACGCGCGCGTCGCCTTGATGGGCATCCGCTTGATGCCGGGCATCGTTGCTTTGCCGCCGCTCC
>JAIELC010000100.1 GCA_019753375.1 Sphingomonas sp. | reverse complement strand
CTTCATGATCCGCACGCCGTCCAGCTCGCCGCCATTCTGCAGCATGTGCAGGAACCGATCATAATCCCGGGCCGACATCACCAGTCCGGCCCCGCCATAGGGAAAGCTGGGCGGCGACAGATAAACCGATGTCGCGCCGGGATCGACCGGCACGGGATTGGCCCCGAACAGGAAATAGCCGGTAACCAGCCGCTTGGCATCGGTCTGCGGCACGGTGAAATAGGTTGATGTCATCTTCAAAGGCGCAAAAATATGCGTTTGCAAATAGGCATCGAAGGGCATGCCGCTTGCCTTTTCGATGACTGCACCCAGCACATCGAGGCCGATCGAATAACTCCATTTGGTCCCTGGCTCGGCAATCAGCGGCAGCGTGGCCACTCGGTCGGCGAATTGCTGAAGCGTCTTTGGCCGCGCCTGTCGCAATTGCGCTTCGGTTTTGGCGTCGGAGGTGAACGGGGTGATCCCAAGGCGTTCATACTCTTTCAGCAAAGGCCCCTTGGTAACGATCGTATAACCCAGCCCGGCGGTGTGGGTCATCAATTCGCGCACCGTGATCGGCTTGGTGGCGGGCCGCGTGGTTAGATCCTTGTCGGGATTGACCAGCACGGTCATCTTCTTGAAGCCCGGCAGAAAGTCAGAAATTGGCTGGTCGAGCTTCAGCTTGCCCTGTTCGATCAGCATCATCGCCGCCATCGCCGTGATCGGCTTGGTCATCGAATAGACCCGCCAGAGCGTATCCGGATCGGCAGCCCCAGATCCGGCATCAAACGCCAGCTTGCCGGCCGACACATAGGTTGTCGGCAAATCGCCGCGACCAATGGCGGCGACAATGCCGGGGGCTTTGCCGGTCGCGGGGTAGCTTTCGACCAGCGCCCGGGTTTTCGGCAGCGCCAGGGTTACCGTCGCAGCAGCGCTGGCAGGTGCCCCATCCGGCGCCGTGGCGGGAGCCACCGCCTTTTGCGTGGCCTGCCCGGCCAGCGCGCTGCCAGCGACCAGGACCGACATCGCGGCGCTCCACACCGCCGCGTTGAGCATCCGTGTCTGCATTGTCCGTCCGGTCATCATTGTCTCCCTAAATTGGCTGCCTTGGCAAAGACCGTTGGCAAGCCCGCCGACTCGATATCGTCGATCGGCCACCATTCGTGCGTTTCGGCGGTTGCATGCCCGTCCGCCCGCGCGACCGCAAGCGCGAGTTCAAGTCGAAAATGCGTAAAGACATGCGCGATCCGTCGATCGGTCAGGTGCCACTGGGCGGCCGCATCAGGCGCATCGGCCAGGCCCGGAGGATTATCCGTCCACGGCCCGGTCGGCAGCGCACGCATACCGCCCAGCAACCCCTTGTCCGGTCGCCGGACGAGCAGAACGCGGCCCTGATGCTCAAGCCAGAATGCCGTCCCATAAAGCTGGGGCCGGGCGCGCTTTGGCGGTTTTACAGGATAGCCATCGGGAAGACCCGCGGCAGCGGCCTGGCAATGCGATCGCAACGGGCAAGGCGGGCAATCCGGCGTCCGCGGCGAACAAAGGCTGGCACCCAAATCCATCATCGCCTGCGCGAAATCGCCGGCACGCTGCGCAGGCGTGACGGTTTCGGCCAGCCTGCGAATCAACGGCTTGGCGGCGGGAAACGGGGTATCCAGCATGAACAGGCGCGCGATCACCCGTTCCACATTGCCATCAACGACGACGGCGCGCTTGCCAAAGGCGATCGCCGCTATCGCCGCTGCCGTGTAATCGCCAATACCGGGCAGCGTCCTGAGCTGTGCTTCCTCGTCGGGGAAGGCGCCGTCATATCGGTCAACCACGGCGCGCGCGCAGGCGAGCAAATTGCGCGCCCGGGCATAATAGCCAAGTCCTGCCCACGCCGCCATCAGATCGGCATCGGCGGCCGCCGCCAGCACCTGAACGTCCGGCCAGCGCGCGACAAACTCAGCAAAGCGCGTGCGCACGGTGGCCACGGTCGTCTGCTGGAGCATGATTTCCGACAGCCAGACACGATAGGGGTCGGGCCGCTCTCCCGGCCGATACCGCCATGGCAGCTGCCGGGCATGCACGTCGTACCACGCCAGCAAATCGCTTGCGACGACGGGTTCAGCGGGGACCGGATGCGCGGAAATCGGCGACAGATGATTTCGGACCTTGGCGTTCACCACACGGCTATGGCATGGGAGACGGATGAGCAAAAGCGGCGTCCGCGCGCCCCGACCCTCGAAAGTTGATGCGCCCCGCGGCGGCCCTGCCCGCGCGGTGGCCGATCTGCTGCCGGATGTCGGCGGCGCGGCGTTCCGGCGCTTTGGCTTCATCCAGTCGTCGGTCATCAGCCGCTGGTCTGAAATCGTCGGCGCGCGGTTCGGGGCGGTATCGCAGCCCGAATCGATCCGCTTTCCGCATGGCAAGCGCGAGGACGGCGTGCTGACGCTGGCCGTACGCGGCGCCCATGGCCCGATGATGCAACATGTCGCGCCCGAGATCATCGAACGCGTCAATCGTTTCTTTGGGTACCCCGCGGTGGCGCGCATTGCCTTCAAACAAGGCGCGCTGGCGCCGGCAAAACCCGCCGAGCGCGCCGCGCCGCCATCGCTAAAGGCCGTGCCAATCGCGCTGGGCGACAGTTTGCGCGCGATCGCCGACCCCGAGCTCAAGGCCGTGCTCGAAGCTCTGGCGGCAGGCGTGGCGGCGACGCGCGGTGCGCCGGTGCTGCCAACCCGATTGGGCGACGACGAATGAAGCTGGCCGGAATAGCGATCACGGCGCTGCTGCTGACCGCCGCCACCGCGCCGGGGACAAAGCCGCGCGCGACAGCACCTGCGACAAAAGCCCCGGCCGCGCCCGCAACGCCGCCTGTCGCAGGCGACTGGAACAGTTATGTCCGGGTCTCGCCAATGGGCACCTATATCGTCGGCAACCCCCGCGCTGCGGTGAAGGTGATTGAATATCTGAGCTATACCTGCCCGCACTGCGCCGCCTTTTCCAACGAATCGGGATCGGTTTTTCGCGACCAGATGATCAAATCGGGGTCGCTGGTCGTCGAATACCGGCCCACCATTCGCGACCAGATCGACCTTGGCGCGACGCTGTTGCTGCGGTGTATCGGCCCGCGGCGCGCGCCGGCAGCGGCCGAGGCGCTCTTCGCAAAGCAGGACAGCTGGCTCGGCGTCGCGATCCGCTACCTGCAAAATGATGCCAATCGCTATTCGCTCGAACCGCCGATGGAACAGGCACGGATTGGCGCGCAATTATCGGGTGTGGCCGACATCATGCGCGAACAGGGCATGACCAGCGCCGAGATCGACGCCTGCTTCGCCAAGCCCGAGGGTTTGCGCCAATCGCTTGCCGTGGCGCAGGACGCCAGCAAGATTGTCCGGGGAACGCCAACCTTCATCGTCAACGGCGTCAAAGCCGAGGCGTTTGAATGGCATACCCTTGAACCCATTTTGCGCGCGAAGGGCGCGCACTAGCCGCCGGGAGTATCGGTACAATGTCGAATCGTTTTGGTTTTGCGCTGGCGCTGGCGCCGCTGTTCCTGGTCGCCGGCTGCGGCAACGGCACAGGCGACGGCAATGCCGCGGCTTCGACCGCGCCAGTGGCAGGCGCGGCGGCGCCAACTGGCCAGAAATGGGAAGAGGTCGTCACCCGGACACCCGAAGGCGGGTTCCTCATGGGCAACCCCGATGCGCCATTGAAACTGATCGAATATGGGTCGCGGTCGTGCCCGCATTGCGCTGCTTTCGACGCAGAAGGCTTTCCCAAATTGAAGGAAGGGCCGATCGCCAGCGGCAAGCTTAGTTACGAATTCCGCGATTTTCCGGTCCACGGCGCGCTCGACATTGGCCCGATCCTGCTCGGCCAGTGCGTCGAACCGGCATTGTTCTTTCCGATGCTGGATCAGATGATGAGCAACCAGCAGGCATTGCTGGCCGGCACTGAAAAAATCTCGCAGGCCGAACAGGCCAGCCTGCAGGGCAAGTCGCCCAATGACGTCGCTGCGTTTCTGGTCGAAAAGCTCGGATATCTTGATTTCGTCAAGCAGCGCGGCTTGCCCGAGGCAAAGGCGCGCGCCTGCGTTGCCGATAAGGCCGCGCTCGATACATTGAGCAAGAACCTGCAGGTTGCCGACCAGAAATATCAGGTCAACAGCACGCCAACCTTCATCCTGAATGGCAAGGCGCTGGCAGGCGTCGATAATTGGGAAACGCTGAAACCGGCGCTCGCTCCAGCAGGCCTTTGATCAAAGCGCCCGGGGACGACACGCATTGCAGATCAAGCGCCTCAGACTAAGCGGCTTCAAAAGCTTCGTCGATCCGGCTGATCTGCGTATCGAACCCGGGCTGACCGGTATTGTCGGCCCCAATGGCTGCGGCAAATCCAACCTGCTGGAAGCGCTGCGCTGGACGATGGGCGAAAACAGCGCCAAGTCGATGCGCGGTGCCGGCATGGAAGATGTGATCTTCGCCGGCACCACCACTCGCCCGCAGCGCGATTTTGCCGAAGTGTCGATCCTGATCGACGGCGCCACCGACAGCGCCACCGACAATGAGGAAACCGAGGTCGTCCGGCGGATTGAACGCGGCGCGGGGTCGGCCTATCGCATCAATGGTCGCGATGTCCGCGCAAAGGACGTCGGCCTGCTGTTTGCCGATGCCGCTACCGGCGCGCATTCGCCTGCCCTGGTCAGCCAGGGGCGGATTGGCGCGGTGATCGCCGCCAAACCCGCTGAACGTCGCGCGATGCTGGAAGAAGCCGCGGGCATTGCCGGGCTGCATGTGCGCCGCAAAGACGCCGAGCAAAAACTGCGCGCAACCGAAACCAATCTGATGCGGCTCGATGAAGTCATCGGCGATCAGGAAAACCGCGCCAATGCGTTGCGGCGCCAGGCCAAGCAGGCCGAACGCTATCGCGCGCTGTCCGATCAGATCCGGGTTGCCGAAGCGCGGATGATCTTTTCGCGCTGGCGCGATGCCGCCGCTGCCGCCGATCTTGCGCGCGCCGAAGCGGCCGAAGCAGACGCCCGGGTCGCCAACGCCGCCGAGGCGCAACGCGCGGCTGCGGCGCACCAGCAAGCGGCGATCGATACGCTGACAGCGGTTCGTGTCCG
>JAIELC010000038.1 GCA_019753375.1 Sphingomonas sp. | reverse complement strand
ATCGAGGGGCCTAGTACGACGACTTTGCCACCACGTTTTTGCAAATACGCGATCGTTTCTTGCAGCGCTGCCTCGTCGCCGCGCAGCCAGCGCGCCGATAGGATGATCGTTGCGGCCTTTGCGAAATCAATCTCGGCAAAAGCGTGATCCATTACATTTCTGCAGCTGGAGAGGCCGCCACCGTGGAGCAATGGTAAACAGCCCGCAGCGGTTGCCTGGACAATGTTGGCGTCGCGCCGCGCCTCCCGCAGCGCCTGGGAGAGATGGGCGGCGTGGCTGTCGCCTAGAAGAACGATATTGGGTTTGTGGGCCGACAGCCGCATGCATGCCAGATCATAGGGCCTGCGGGTCGGAATTGAAAAGCAGCGGTCGAGGCTGAACTGACGTCGGCCCGCAGGAGTCGTATCATGTCCTAGATAGTTTGCGATGCGCGACAGCCGGGGCGGTAACGGTCGGATGGAATTTGCGTGGGTTGCAACGAGAAGGCCGACAAGGACCCCGCACGACAGCGCACCAAACGCTGCAATATGCG
This sequence comes from Sphingomonas sp., assembly GCA_019753375.1. Classification (GTDB taxonomy): domain Bacteria; phylum Pseudomonadota; class Alphaproteobacteria; order Sphingomonadales; family Sphingomonadaceae; genus Sphingomonas. The sequence goes on along the minus strand of JAIELC010000038.1, from coordinate 4,662 downwards.
GCCAGCTCTGTCGGCCCGAGCGCCATCGCTTGATTGCTGGGCGTTCGACCAGCCAGTAGGAGGTAGCAGCTGCGCCAAAGCAGGCGGCAACGAGCAATGCGCTATCGGTGGGTTGCAGCGTTGACCCAAATTCAAGTTGATAAAATGAAATAATTGGCCGGTGCCAAAGGTAAAGTGAATAGGAAAGCAGCCCAATCGTCCGCAGGGGCATGAAGCTTAGCAACCGCGCCGTCGGCCCGTCCTCGCCGTAGGCGATAAGCAAGGCGGCAGCGGCAGCGGAGGCAAGGGCAAAGGGAACCGGAAAAGTCCACCGAATGCCGATCACCAGACAACTGGCCGCGATCACCGTCATTGCAGCGACGCAGATGAGGTTTCGCAGGTAACGGTGATTGATCAAGGGAAAAGCGCGCATGGCAACCAGGCCGCCCAGCGCCAGCTCCCAGATCCGACCAGGCAGCAGGAAAAACGCAGCCGCGGGATCGGTGATGGCGAGCACACCGCCCATCGCAAACGATGCGGTCGCCAGCCCAACCATTACGCGGACCAGGTTGCGTTGCGATAAGTGCCGCAGCAACATCAAAAACCATGGGTAAAAGAGATAGAATTGCTCTTCAACGGCGAGTGACCAGATATGGATCAGCGGTTTTGCGTCGGATGCGGCGGCGAAATAATCGGAGGTTTGATAAAAATAGACGTTCGAGACAAATAGGCTGGCCCAAACAACGCTGTTCGCGAGCTCACGAATTTGGTTGGGTAAAAGAATGACGCAGCCCGCAATCAGAACAATTGTGAGCATTGCAAACAGTGCAGGCAAAATGCGGACGATTCGGTGGCGAAGGAACTGACCAATACTGAAATCATCAGTGGCGAGATCGCGCCTGATGATGGCTGTGATAAGATAGCCTGAGATTACAAAGAAGATATCGACACCGACAAAGCCGCCGCGCACCGCACTGACACCGCAATGCAAAAGAAGGATTGGCAGAATGGCAATCGCGCGCAGGCCGTCGATATCCGGCCGGTAGCTGATCGTCGTGCGATCGGATTGGCTGGGGTCCACCATGCCATCGCCCCCCGATTGCTCGTGCAATTCACCCCCCAAATATCAGAGCTGTCAGCATACCGGTTGATGCATCAGTGCGCCACTGTGCACATCGCCTGTGCTATCGACGGATCACTGGGATGCTGATAAATTGCCAGGATACGCTGCATTGCGGCAAGACATCCCGATGGGCAGGACGGCTTGACGATGGCTTCCGAAAAGACCGACGTGCCCGGGATTGAAAACGTCCTGCCGCAAAACATCGCCGCAGTCGAGGACAGCGTCCAACCGGCTCGTCTGGACGACGCTCGGTTGCGTGTGCTCCAGGTGATTACCCATCTCGACATGGGGGGTGCTGAAAGCATTGCGATGAGTTTGATCGACGGTTTGCGTAGTCGAATTGATTTTTCGCTTTTTGCAATTCTACAGCATGCCGAGCCTGGAGCGGTCGGTCGGGACATGGCGGCGCGGCTGGATCAATGGATCGTGCCGGTAAACTTTGGCGTGACTGGTCGATTCAAATCGGGTGGCGCCGTCGTTGCCGCCTACCGGCTCGCGCGCGAGATCAGACGCTTTCGGCCTGACGTCGTCCATCTCCATGCCGAGATTGCAGAGTTGACCTTTTCCATTGCTGTATTTTTGTCGCGAGCCGCGCGGATCGCGCCGGTCTTGCGGACCGTTCACAACAGTACATTGTGGATTGACTGGAATCGGCTCGGCAACGGGGTCACGACCGTGCTTGCGACCGCTGACGCCGTCGCTGTATCGCGCAACGCCGCCGATGCCGATGCCGCGATTGTAACGCTGCGCAAGCGACCAAGATGCGACGTGATTTACAACGGCGTACCGCGTCCCAAACCAGACTCATCGAGAGCAGGCGTGCAGGCAAATGGTCCGTTTCGGGTATTGTTCGCTGGGCGTCTGGTTCACCAAAAGGGCGCCGATCTCCTTCCTGCAATTCTTGCCGAGGCGTATCGCCTGACCGAGCGGCGCGACGTTTGCGTCACGATCGCTGGAAGTGGGGTGCTGCAAGAGGCCGTTGAGCAGGGCTTGGCCGACCAGCTCGACGGTTGGAACGTTAGCATCGAGCCGCCAATCAGCGGGTTGGCCAATCATCTGAATGATTATGACGCGGTGCTTCTGCCGTCCCGCTATGAAGGGTTTGCGCTGTTGCCACTTGAGGTGTTGATGGCCGGGGTCCCGCTTGTAACGACGATGGCACCTGGGCTCGATGAAGCGCTCCCGCCTTCCTATCCGCTTGCATCACCAGTCGATAACGTCACTGCGTTGGGCGAACGGTTGGCAAGCGTGATCAACGGTGATGAGGATTACCGAGCAATGGCGGCAAGATGCGGTGACGAACTGGCGCAGCGTTTTAGCCCAGCGGCGATGGCGCAGGCTTATGCCGAGCGTTATCGACGACTCGCGGCGCGTGTTCGGGCGCGTTAAGGGTGAGCGTTGCGATCGGCATCAAGGCGCTCAACGAAGAGCGCAATATCGCAGCGGCCCTTGAGAGTGCTCAAGCGGCATGTGCTCGTGTGGGCGGTGGAACAGTCGTTCTTGCCGATAGTGGGTCAAACGACCGAACGGTGGAGATTGCGCGCCGGTTCCTGGGTGTAAGGATCTGGCAGCTCGCTGATCCGCTCGAACGTTCCTGTGGGACGGGTGCGCAATTGGCATTCCAGTCGATCGACGCTGAATATTTCTATCTGCTCGATGGCGATATGGTACTGGACGAGAACTTCCTTGAGCATGGCATCGCATTTCTCGACGCCCATCCCGGCCACGCTGCAGTTGGCGGCCGCGTCCGCGAGGCCAATACTGGTAGCATTGAGTTTGAGTTGAGGGCGCGCAATGACCGCATCAAGGGTAGCGCGATTGCGGGGGATGTCGATCGACTCGACTGCGGGGGGCTTTACCGTGTGTCGGCAATTCGCGCGGTTGGGTATTTCGCTGACCGTAACCTGCACGCCTTTGAGGAGTTTGAACTAGGTGCGCGCCTTGGTGCCGCGGGATGGAGGCTTGCCCGTATCGACGAGGCTGCCGTTGACCATCATGGCCACAGTGCCGGGGGGTATCGGTTAATGCTGCGTCGCCTTCGTACCGGTTATGCCGGGGGGCCAGGCGAGGTTGTCCGCGCCGCCTGGGGACAGCCCCATTGGCGGTTTGTGGTGCGGCATTTTGCGCAGTTACGCTATAGTCTGGCAGTTTTTTGCTGGTGGCTGACATTATTATGCCTGGCAACGCTTGGACAGTGGTGGGCCTTTTTGTTCATCGGTCTGATCCCGGCGACGTTTTTGATTGCAAGGCGCAAAAATCTGCGGCTTGGCGTTTATTCGCTGGTGACGTGGAACGTGATCGCTCTTGGGTTCTTGCAGGGGCTGATGCAGCGGCGACGTCCGCCGACCGAGCCTATTGTCGCAGTCGAGCTTTCTGACAATGTGCCGGCGCCACTGGCGTGACTAAGGACACCGCCGGGTATCTTGGAAAGTTTCTTTGGACGACGGGCACTTTCGTCATTTCAGCGGGGCTTAAGTTCGGGCTGAACGTCGTACTGTCCTATTTGCTGGCACCTGAGATTCTCGGGGTAATGGTGGTTGTCAATGCGGTCAGGCTCGGCGTCGAATTGCTGACGGATGTGGGCATTGAGCAGAATATCATTCACAATGCCGATGGCCTTTCGCGCACGTTTCGCGATAGCGCCTGGACGTTACAGATTTTGCGTGGATTGTTGCTCAGTGCAGCCTTCGCGTGCGCTGCCCCGCTGCTTGCAGCCAATTATCACATCGACGTTCGCATCTTTTTGCTCGCTGCACTGTCACCGATGATCGGTGGCGCGCATTCGACCGCGATCTTTGTTCTCGTAAAGCGACTCGAGGTGCGGCGACGCAATGGTTTTGAACTGGGGTCCGAAGCGCTGGCGTTCGTCGTCCAGATATTGCTTGCGGTGTGGCTGCGTTCAGTCTGGGCGCCCGCGATCGGGCTGGTTGCCGCTGTCGCCATTCGTACTGCGCTTAGCTATTTGCTGCCTGATGCCTCGCAGCGATTGCGTTTCGACCGCGCCATCTTTGGCCGGATCATCAGCTTTGGCAAATGGATCGCGTTGACGTCGCTGTTGACCTATGCCGCGACCAATCTTGATAGGCTGTATTTCGGCAAGATTACGCCGCTTGCCGTGCTTGGCATCTATGGGATCGCACGGGCGATTGCCGAGTTGCCTACGACGCTGGCGCGGCGGATGAGCTATCAGATTATTTTCCCGGCTTTAGCAGGACGAGACGGCGACAATCTCGAAGCGAGGATGGCAATGATGGCATCGTCGCGGCTAGTCTTTGCGCTTGGCACCTGTCTTGCGCTCGCTGCCGCCAGTTCGGTCGCCGACGGCTTGATCGCGTTGATCTACGATCGGCGATACATCGCCGCAGGATGGATGCTGTCGATCCTGCTGCTCGGCGCAATGTTCGCGGTGCTCTCCAACCTCAATGAGGCTTTGTTGTTGAGTGCTGGTCGACCGCAGTTTAGCACCGCTGCAAACCTCATGCGATTGGTAACCCTTGCAGTGGCGATGCCATCGGGTTTTGCGGTGGCCGGATTTGGCGGTGCATTGGTGGCATTGGCGA
>JAIELC010000098.1 GCA_019753375.1 Sphingomonas sp. | reverse complement strand
CGGGTAAAATACGAAACTGCTCACCGCCAGATTCATCAGGGTCACTATTTGCGTCCGCGCCGGTACTTTACGCCGCGTTACCCGCAGCAGCGATGACGGGTCGATGACGAATTCGTCATCCACCGCGTGCAACCAGCAACGCCCGCCTGACGCTGCGCGACCTTTATTCTTTTTTGTCTGCGGGGTCTGGCGCCGGAGGCGTTTCTGCCAATGCCTTGAGGCTCTTGACCTGTATCGCCAGAACATCATCCACTTTCGGAGCGATGGTGTCGGCGCCTGCTCGAACAAATCCCGTCACGAGATAGGTCAACGTCAACCGGGTAGCATGCGAGCCTTCGGCATCGAGTTGAAAGGTCAGCGTGCCGGTGACCGCTTCGGCCTGCAGCGGACCCAGTGCGCCGGTCAGGCGGATCAACCGTGGCGGCTGGATGTAAACGATATGCGCATGCTCCACGCTGCCCTTGTCCGGCAGCCGCTCACAAAAGCAGCCCGTGGCCTGGGTATCCAGATACAGATTGGCGCTGTCGTCAGAATAAGTATGCTCTTTCGACCACCATTTCTGGGGGCTGCGCAGCGCGTCCCAGCTTTGCTGGAGCGGCGCGTCGATCGTCACCTGCTGGTGAATCTCAAACATGGTTGGGGTGGCCTGGACAACGTCTGCCCGGGCGGGCTGTGCCAGTATGATCGCAAAAGTCGCCAATCCCGCAAACCGCATCGCCGCCCTCCTCTATTGCCAAATTGGCTCTAGCGCCCCCTTGGCTTTAGTCCACCATCCACACTGTGGCCCGGCGGGCTTATCGGGCGTCAAGGATCGTTTCAATCGCCCGTGAAACATGTTCGATATCGGCCATGCCGTCGACGCGGTGTACCAGTCCGCGCGCTTCATAGAGTGGCAAGATCGGCGCGGTCTTGGCGCGATATTCGGCCATGCGCGTGCGCACGGTTTCTTCATTGTCATCGGGACGGCGCCGCAAATCATGGCTGCCACACCCGTCGCATGTGCCGTCGACTTTGGGCCGGTTGAATTTGTCGTGGTAATTGGTGCCGCAAGTTGCGCAGAAGAATCGGCCAACGATGCGTTCGACAAGCGCATCCTCATCAACTTCCAGCTCGATGACATAATCCAGCTTGCGGTGTCGCTCGGACAACAGCTCATCCAGAGAATTGACCTGTGGCGCCGTGCGCGGATAGCCGTCGAAAATCACGCCCTTTTTGGTATCGGGCGCGTCCAGCCGATCACCAATGATCCCGGAGACGATATCATCGGACACGAGTTGCCCGGCTTCCATCACCGCCTTTGCCTTAAGGCCAACCGGCGTGCCCGCTTTCACCGCGGCGCGCAGCATGTCTCCCGTCGATAGCTGTACCATGCCCCGGTCGGCCTGGAGCCGTGCCGCCTGCGTGCCTTTGCCCGCACCCGGCGGTCCCAACAGGATGATGTTCAAAACCGCAGTCCTCTCAATCCCCGATGCGCCAACTCTCTTACCGGAGCCGCCCGCCCTTAAGCTTCGCCTTCTTGATCAGATCGCCATACTGGTGGGCCAGCAAGTGAGACTGGATCTGCGTCACTGTGTCCATCGTTACGTTCACCACGATCAGCAAGCTAGTCCCGCCAAGATAGAATGGTATCGACAGCGCCGACACGAGATATTCCGGCACCAGACAGATGACCGCCAGATAGGCAGCACCGATCACGGTAATGCGGGTCAAGACGTAATCGAAATAAAGCTCGGTATTTTTGCCCGGCCGGATGCCGGGGATGAAACCGCCATAGCGCTTCAGGTTTTCAGCGGTTTCCTCAGGATTGAACACCACGGCGGTGTAGAAGAAGGAAAAGAAGATAATCCCGGCGCCATAAAGCGACATGTACAACAAAGACCCGTGTTGCAGATATTGGTTGAGCGTGATCACGAAATCACCCCATCCGCTCTGCCCCTGCGTGTAGGTACCAGCAAATTGAGTAATCGTCAGCGGCATCAGCAGCAGTGACGACGCGAAAATCGGCGGGATAACGCCTGCGGTGTTGATCTTTAGGGGCAAATGACTGCGATCAGCCTGCATGCCGCGCTGGGTCTGGCGCTTTGGGTATTGGATCAAAATCCGGCGCTGGGCGCGCTCCATAAAGCAGATGAACAGAACCAGCAGCACCACGGCCGCAATGATCCCGAGCAAGGGCCCCGCGTTAAGAGACCCGGTCCGGCCGCTCTCGAACAGATTATACAGTGTGGTGGGCAGATTTGCCACGATACCGGCCATGATAATCAGCGAAACGCCGTTGCCGATGCCCCGGCTGGTGATCTGTTCGCCCAGCCACATCAGGAACATCGTGCCGCCGACGAGCGAGATGACCGCCGCCACACGAAACAACATACCCGGATCAACCACGGCGCCGCCAGCTTCTAGCCCGCTCGCAACGAAATAGCCCTGGATCATCGTCAGTCCGACGGTACCATAACGGGTATATTGGTTGAGCCGTTTGCGCCCGCTTTCGCCCTCTTTCTTGATCGATGCCAAGGCGGGGCTGAGCGATGTCGCCAGCTGAACGACGATCGACGCGGTGATATACGGCGTAACCCCCAGCGCGATCAGGCTGGCCCGTTTCAGCGCTCCGCCCGAAAAATTGTTGAACAGGTCCAGCACGCCACCCGTGGTGCGCTGCGCCAATGAGGCAAGACCCACCGGATCGATGCCCGGGAGCGGCACATAGCTCAGCAGCCGAAAAACAATCAGCGCGCCAATCGTGAACCATAGGCGCTTCTTTAGCTCGGTAGCTTTCGAAAAATTCGCAAAGCTGATGCTGGAAGCCATTTGCTCGGCTGCAGATGCCATGAGTGTCGAAGTCCTGACCCAAATAAAAAGCGGCGGGATGCGTTTCCCGCGCCCCGCCGCTCATATAGGCGCGCTTTGGCGCTTGTCTAATGGGATGATATCGACATGCGGGCCGAACCGGGCCGGTGGCGATATTCAACCCGCGCGATTCAACCCTTGTGCGCGGCAATCCGGGCGGCGCGAACCTTGCCCTTCTTGGCGGCAGCCTTTTCAGCAGCAGGCACAACGACCAGAACGTCGACCGAACCACCAGCCTTTTCAACCGCCGCAATCGCGCCCTTTGACGCGCCAGCCACAGAAAAGGTCAGCTTGGCCGAAAAGTCACCCTTGCCCAGCAGGCGGACGCCGTCCTTACCGCCACGGGCCAGGCCCGCAGCCTTCAGGGCAGCGTGGTCGATGGTTGCGTTGGCATCGAGCTTGTTGGCATCGATCGCCTTCTGGATCGCACCGAGATTTACCTCGGCAAAATCCTTGGCAAAAATATTGTTGAAGCCACGCTTCGGCAACCGCATGTGAAGCGGCATCTGGCCGCCTTCAAAACCGTTGATCGAGACGCCCTCACGGCTCTTCTGGCCCTTCTGGCCCCGACCTGCGGTCTTGCCCTTGCCGGAACCGATGCCGCGTCCAACGCGCATACGGCCCTTACGGGCGCCTTCATTGTCACGGAGTTCGTTCAGTTTCATGTCGTGCACTCGCTTTCGCTTTTGTCGCGCAGGCCCGTCACGCGGGCCAATAACCCTCTCGGCTAATGCCGGAGAGCGATGGTTGCTTATTAATCGGCTACGCTGACCATATGCGCCACCTTGCGGATCATGCCACGCACCTCGGGGGTGTCGGTCAGTTCCACGGTGCGGTGCATCTTGTTCAGGCCCAGACCGATCAGCGTTGCGCGCTGATCGCTGGTGCGACGGATCGGTGAACCCGTCTGCGTGATCTTAACGGTCTTGGCGGCTTCTTTGCCCGCTGCTGTCTTTGCCATGATCGCTTACTCCACGATGGCCGCGGCTTCCGCCTCGGCCGCCTGCGATCCGCCACGACCCAGCAGGTCGGCGATCTTCTTGCCGCGACGCTGCGCCACAGCCTTGGGGCTGGTTTGCGTCGTCAGCGCCTCAAAGGTCGCACGGATCATGTTATAGGGATTCGACGTACCCACTGACTTGGTGACAACGTCTGCCACGCCCAGCGATTCGAATACGGCACGCATCGGACCGCCAGCGATAATGCCGGTACCCTGTGGCGCCGAACGCACCGTCACCAAGCCAGCGCCGAAATGACCCTTGCCGTCGTGGTGCAGCGTGCGACCTTCGCGCAGTGGCACCCGGACCATGGCCTTCTTGGCCGCCGCAGTTGCCTTGGAAATTGCTTCCGGCACTTCGCGTGCCTTGCCATGGCCAAAGCCAACCCGGCCCTTGCCATCGCCAACCACAACAAGTGCTGCGAAGCCGAAGCGCTTACCGCCCTTGACGGTTTTGGACACGCGATTGATGTGGACAAGCTTTTCGATCAGCTCTTCGCCACCGTCATCGCTGCCGCCACGGCCACGTTCATCGCGACGCCCACGGCCGCCACGATCGTTGCCGCGACCACCGCGATCGCCCCCTGGGCCGCCACGGCCGCCACGGCCACGGCGCGGAGCACCGCCATCGGGCGCGCCGGCGTCGACCGGTGCTGCGTCGGTCGTGTTGATCTCGTCAACCATTCTTAGAACTCCAATCCGGCTTCACGCGCGGCATCCGCCAACGCCTTCACGCGACCGTGGAACAGGAAACCACCGCGATCGAACACGACCCGGGTAACCCCTGCTGCCTTCGCCGCTTCGGCAACGCGCTTGCCGACGCTCGATGCTGCATCGATGTTTGCGCCGCTGGTGCCGCGCATGTCCTTGTCCAACGTCGACGCTGACGCGACCGTCCGGCCCTGCGCGTCGTCGATGACCTGAGCATAGATATGCTTGCCCGAACGATGCACCGACAGGCGCGGACGCGAGCCGGCACGCGCCCGCAGCGCAGTACGATTGCGGCGACGCCGCTTTTCGAAAAGAGACAGACCCTTGGTCATCACTTCTTCTTCCCTTCCTTGCGGAAGATATACTCGCCGCGATACTTGATACCCTTGCCCTTGTATGGCTCGGGCTTACGCCAGCGACGGATTTCCGCGGCCACCTGGCCAACCATCTGCTTGTCGATGCCACTGATTTCGACCGTAGTCTGATCCGGCGTCTTGATCTCAATCCCATCGGGGATCGCGAAGTTAACGTGGTGGCTGTAGCCCAACTGAAGGTTCAGCACCTTGCCCTGCGACGCTGCACGATAGCCAACACCGGTGATTTCCAGCACCTTTGAAAAGCCATCGGTCACGCCGGTGACGA
>JAIELC010000019.1 GCA_019753375.1 Sphingomonas sp. | reverse complement strand
GGGCGAAACCGTCGATGTCGAGGATGTCGACTGAGATGCGGCGTATTGGCCTTGCAATTCTGGTGGCGCTAGTCGGCGGCTGCGATGCGGGGCCGGCGGTGGTTGCCGCCAAGACCGACAGCGTCGGCCCGTTTCCGGCCGCCGACCGGCCGGTGGCGCGTATCGTATCGCCTCGCTGGTCGACCGAAGAAGCGCGTGACCGCGTCAACGAGGCGGGCGAAGTGATGGGCAAGGCCGGTATCGGTCGCGGGATGACGGTGGCGGACATTGGCGCAGGCGAAGGCTATTACACCATCCGGCTGGCCGACCGCGTGGGCAAGGAAGGCCGCGTGCTGGCGGAGGATATCGTCCCTGAAGTCCGCGATGCGCTGGCGCAGCGCGCCGCGCGCGACCGGCTGGATAATGTTAGCGTAAGACTGGGCGAGCCCGCCAATCCCAAGCTCCCCGACAACAGCTTTGACCGGGTGCTGATGGTGCATATGTACCATGAGATCGAGCAGCCCTATGAATTTCTGTGGCATTTGCGCCCGGCACTGCGCGGCACGGGCGAAGTGGTGGTGGTCGATGCCAACCGGCCCACGCAAAATCACGGCACCCCGCCCGATCTGCTCCAGTGCGAATTCGCCGCTGTCGGGTACCGGCTGGTCCGCCGCGACGACATGCCGTCGGCGGGGGGCTATCTGGCGACGTTTCGCGCCGTAGGGCCCAGGCCCGCACCACAGCAGATCAAGTCCTGCCGCGCCCGGTAAAGGACGCTATAGCAGGCCAAGTGACCGAAAGCTTGAATGGCCGTGGCGCGCGACGATCACATGGTCGATCAGCCTGACCTCAAGCGCCGCGAGTGCCCTGGCAATGCGCCGGGTCGCGTCGAGGTCGGCGCCGCTGGGCACTGGATCGCCACTGGGATGATTATGCGCCATCACCACATTGCTTGCCGCCAATATGATTGCATCTGCCGCGATGTCACGGATCGATAGCCGCACCGAATCACTGCCGCCCGCCGGCGTATGGCGCAGACCCAAAAGCCTCCAGTCCGGATCAAGATAGGCAAAGGCGGCGACCTCTCGGGGTGCCTGGCGCAGCGAACAGAACAGCTCGACGGCGGCTTGGACAGTATCGATCCGCGTGGATGAGTCCGCGGATGTATCGGATCGCGCGGTTTTTGGCGCATCGACGAACAGCATCGGAGATCATTGTTTAAGGCGATCGATCTGCTCAAACGCAATTTCCTCCGCTTTGGATGGATTGTCGGCGCTTGGCGACCGCGCCCGGGCACGCTACTCGGATAGATATGAACGTTTATCATGAATTGATGCGGCGTATCCTCGACCATGGAGTCGAACAGGCTGATCGTACCGGCGTTGGCACCCTATCGGTGTTTGGTCATCAAATGCGGTTCGATCTCGCCAAGGGCTTTCCGCTACTGACCACCAAAAAGCTCCACACCCGGTCAATCTTCATCGAATTGCTTTGGTTCCTGCGCGGTGACACCAACGTCCGCTGGCTGCAGGACCGCAAGGTCAGCATCTGGGACGAATGGGCGGATGCGAATGGCGATTTGGGGCCGGTCTATGGCAAGCAGTGGCGCGACTGGGTCACGCCAGATGGCCGCCATATCGACCAGATCAAGGAACTGATCGAGCAGATCAAAACCAATCCCGCGTCGCGGCGCCAGATTGTGAGTGCGTGGAATCCAGGGGATTTGCGCGCAATGGCGCTGGCGCCCTGCCACTGTCTGTTTCAGACGCATGTCGCCAACGGCAAGTTGTCACTCCAGCTTTACCAGCGGTCAGGGGACGTATTTCTGGGCGTGCCGTTCAATATCGCCAGCTATGCGCTGCTGACCCATATGCTCGCACAGCAATGCGATCTTGAGGTTGGCGAATTCATCTGGACCGGTGGCGACTGCCATTTGTATCTAAACCATCTGGAACAGGCGCATCTGCAGCTGGAGCGCTCGCCGCGCGCGTTGCCGCGGCTTGAAATCCTGCGCAAGCCGGCGGCGATTGATGCCTATGACTATGAGGATTTCCGGATCGTCGATTATGTCGCCGATCCGCATATCAAAGCCGCTGTCGCGATTTGAGTTTTCGGCATTCGGTACCGTTCATCGCCCGTTCAAGCTGATGATTACATATGTAGTCATCGGCGCGAGACAAGCGGGAGGCTGTGGTGAAGAACGGGTATTTTGTGCTGGTGTTGGTCGCATTGGCGCTTGCCCCGGTGCTTGAACAGCCGGCTTCTCCGTCTCGGCTGACCGCAGCCAGGCCCGCGCTGGGTGCTGGTCTTGCCTGCCCGTTGCCCGATCTTGCGCGAACCGCTTGGCAGGTGCTGAAGGGCGCGCCATAAGCCGGCGGTGACGCATCCATCACCCACCATTTCGATGCATCTGGCCCGCGCTGACAACGGCGTGATTGGTCGTGACGGGCAACTACCATGGCGACTGCCCGCCGATCTCAAACGGTTCAGGGCGCAGACGATGGGCCGGGCGATGATCATGGGCCGAAAAACCTTTGAAAGTTTTCCATCACCACTGCCGGGCCGCCGCCACATTGTGCTGACCCGCGATCCATCATGGTCGGCGCATGGGGCGGAAGTGGCTCATTCGGTGGCAGCGGCGATGCGGCTGGCAGGGGACGACCCGGCGGTGATTGGCGGCGCGGATATTTTTGCACTGTTCCTGCCGTTGGCGACACGGATCGAGCTCACCGAGGTGCATGTCGATGCCATTGGCGATGTATCGGTGCCGGCTTTTTCGGGATGGCAACAGGTGGTACGGGAAGATTTTGCTGCCGAGGGGGATCGGCCAGCCTATAGCTTTGTAACATTGATACCCGGCTGAACCGGGAAACGGGGGCGGCACGTGCGCAAGGTGGTAATCGGGCTGGGCGGGCTGTTGATCGTGGCCGGCCTGGGATTTTTTGGTCTGGCGCCGGGATATGTCGAACGATCGATGAACAAGGTGGTGCCGATCCCCTTGCCAGCGGTCAGCGCCGCGACCCGCGCGTTGCACGCGAAACTCGCCATAGCCGACATGCATGCCGATACGATGCTGTGGAAGCGCGATCTGCTGCGCCGCGCCAATCAGGGGCAAGTCGACCTACCACGGCTGCAGGCCGGCAACGTCGCGCTGCAGATCTTCTCTTCGGTTTCCAAGACACCAAAGGGGCAGAATTACGACGCCAATAGCGGCGATACCGACAATATCACCGCGCTGATGGTGGCCGAAGGGGCGCCACCGCGCACCTGGGGATCGCTGCTCGAACGGTCCTTGTGGCACGCGGCCAAATTGCATCGTTATGCCGCGGCATCGAAGGGCGCCTTCCGCGTGATCGAGGCGCCCGCCGAACTCGACCAGTTGCTGGCAGACCGCGCCGCGGGCAAGCGCGTGGTCGGCGGGATGATGTCGGTCGAAGGGTTGCAGGATATCGAGGGCAACATCGCCAATCTCGACCGTCTGTACGCGGCCGGGGTGCGGATGGCGGGGCTGGCACATTTCTTTGACAATGACATCGCCGGATCGATGCACGGCGTGAAAAAGGGGGGACTGACCCCGCTGGGCCGTCAGGTTGTGCGCCGGATGGAAGCGATGGGGATGGTCGTCGACATCGCCCATGCCAGCCACGCAGCGGTCGCAGAGGTCATCAAGATCGCGCACCGTCCGATCGTGTCGAGCCATGGCGGCGTGCAGGCGGTGTGCAAGGTCAACCGCAACCTGACCGATGATGAGATCAGGGGAATCGCCGGAACGGGCGGGGTGATTGGCATTGGTTATTGGGATGCGGCGATCTGCGGCACCGATCCGCGCATGACCGCCGCCGCCATTGCGCATGTCCGCGATCTGGTCGGGATCGACTATGTCGGGCTGGGATCCGACTTTGACGGGGCGGTGACCACCGGTTTTGACGCGTCGCAGCTGGCCGTGGTCACGCAGGCGCTGGTCGACAGGGGGTTCAGCCGCGACGACATTGCCAAGGTAATGGGCGGCAATGTCTTGCGCGTCCTGCGCGCCGGGATGACTCCAGGCCATGGAACGGCCGGATAATGGGTCCCCGTCGCGATCCAAACCGCATCTAGCGCTGGTACGACGGGCCTCCTATAGCCGGTCGGATGGAGCGGCTGGATGGTGGCACGGTAATTCCGGATCGGATGCGCGGCGGGGTTGTCGCGCTTGGCAACTTCGATGGATTTCACCTTGGGCATCAGGCGGTCGCCGGACGGGCCATTGCCCGCGCCCAAGCGGCCGGCAGTCCGGCACTGGTCGCGACATTTGATCCGCATCCGGTGCGCTATTTCAAACCCGATACGCCGCCCTTTCGCTTGACCACGCTTGATCAGCGCGAACGGCTGTTCGGGGCTGCCGGCGCCGATGCGATGCCGGTGTTCGGGTTTGACGCGGCCCTGGCCGGGCTGACGGCGGAAGAATTTGTCGCCGACATGCTGGTCCGCAATCTGGGCGTTGCCGGCGTTGTAACGGGCCATGATTTCACCTTTGGCAAGGGCCGCGGCGGCAATGTCGACGTGCTGCGCGCGCTGGGCGAAGAGCATGGTTTTTCGGTCGAGACGGTCGGCGCCGTGACCGTCGACGGCGCACCGGTATCGTCCAGCCGGATTCGCGATTTGCTGATCGCGGGCAATCCGCGCGGTGCAGCCGCACTGCTGACCCGTCCTTTTGCGATCGAAGGCAAGGTCCAGCACGGCGACAAGGTCGGCCGGACGATTGGCTATCCCACCGCCAATATTGATCTGGGGAATTATTTGCGACCGGCATACGGCATCTATGCGGTCCGCGGCCGGATGCGCGACGGCCGGGTGCTGGACGGTGCGGCGAATATCGGCGTGCGGCCTAGCTTTGAGCCGCCTAAGGAATTGCTCGAGGTATATTTCTTTGATCTCGACGAGGATCTGTACGGACAGATGATCGAAGTCGAGCTGATCGATTATATCCGGCCCGAGGCCAAATTTGATGACCTTCAGGCCTTGGTCGCGCAGATGGACGCCGATTGCCAAATGGCGCGCACCATCCTTCGCCAGTAATTTTTGATCGCGGCAAGGCGGCGGCCCGAACCGGGCCCCGCCCTGGCACGCACATCAGCGATCTCAGAGGCCATTTGTCTAAGGCGCCACCCTAGGCTATTGCCCGCCGACTTATGACCGATAGCACCGCACCAGACTATAAGGACACCGTCTTCCTGCCGAAGACCGAGTTCCCCATGAAAGCCGGCCTTCCGCAGAAGGAACCCGGAATTTTGGCACAG
>JAIELC010000126.1 GCA_019753375.1 Sphingomonas sp. | reverse complement strand
CGAGGCGCCCGGTCAGCTCCTGTCACATTATGCCCCCGGCAAGCCGCTGCGGATCGGTGCACCGCGCGCCGCCGCCGACGAATGGATGATCGGCTTTGGCCCCACCCCGGGCGACGATACGCTTTCAGCGGCGGGTGACCTGCAGGAAGCCGCAGAGCGCCTGTTCGATGCGCTTCACCGGGCTGATGCCAGCGACCGCGCCCGGATTGCCGTCGCCCCGGTGCCGATCGACGGCATTGGCGAAGCGATCAACGACAGGCTGCGCCGCGCCGCGCATCGGGGATGACGCACGCCGCGGCGACAAGACATGGACGCTGGCGTTACGCCCCGACCACGGCCTTTGATTTGGCCGCAAAGCTCTTGCGCAGTTTCGCAATCTTGGGCGGAATGACGGCCAGGCAATAGGGATTTCGCTGGCCATCGCCCTCCCAATATTGCTGGTGATAATCCTCGGCCGGATACCAGATACTGTCAGCTTCGATCGTCGTCACAATCGGCGCGGGCCAATCCGCCTGCGACCGCGCAATCGCTGCGCGCGCCTCGGCTTCCTGTTCGGGCGAATGCGGAAAGATGGCCGAACGGTACTGAGTGCCGACGTCATTGCCCTGACGATTGAGCGTCGTCGGATCATGCGTTGCAAAAAAGATGTCGAGCATGTCGGCATAGCTGATCTGATCGGCATCAAAAGTGATCCGGATCGCTTCGGCATGGCCGGTGTCGCCATTGCAAACCTGGCGATAGGTCGGGTTGGGCACCGAACCGCCAATATAGCCGCTTTCAACCTTTTCGACGCCGATCACGTCATTATACACCGCTTCGGTGCACCAGAAGCAGCCGCCGGCAAAGGTTGCGGTTTGAGTGGTCATGGATGAAGCTCCTAAAACTGATCGGCTATAGATAGGCTCGACGCGCCGCCAGACAATCGGCATGGACGCGCGCAATGCACGATTTGGGAGCGGCAACGATGCAAAAGGGTTCGGTACTGGTCACGGGAGGCGCCGGTTATATCGGCAGCCACGCCGTCCTGGCGTTGCTCGATGCAGGCTGGCCGGTCGTTGTCGTCGACAATCTGGTGACGGGCTTTGCCTGGGCTGTCGACCCGCGCGCCACCCTGATCGAGGCCAGTATCGACGACGATGCCCAAATCCGCGCTGCCATGCGCGATCATAATGTCGTCGCCGTCATGCACTTTGCCGGTTCGGTGGTTGTTCCCGAATCGGTCACCGATCCGCTCAAATATTATCGCAACAATACCGCTGCCAGCCGATCGCTGATCGAGAGCGCGGTGGTATCGGGGGTCAGGCACTTCATCTTCTCCTCCACCGCGGCAACCTATGGCACCCCTGAAGTCGTGCCGGTGCGCGAGGACAGCCGCACCAGCCCGATCAATCCCTATGGCATGTCGAAACTGATGACCGAGGCGATGCTGAAGGACGTCGCCGCCGCCCATCCGATGAACTATGCGGCGCTGCGATACTTCAACGTCGCGGGCGCCGATCCGCAGGGCCGAACCGGCCAGTCAACCGCGGGCGCCACCCATCTCATCAAGGTCGCGGTAGAGGCGGCGACCGGCAAACGCGACCATGTGCGCATTTTCGGGACCGACTTTGCGACCCCTGACGGGACCGGCGTGCGCGATTACATCCATGTCAGCGACCTTGCCGCCGCCCATGTTCATGCGCTCGACTTGCTGATTGCCGACCCGGCATCGAGCCATACGATGAATGCGGGCTATGGCCGGGGCTATTCGGTCAATCAGGTGCTCGATGCGGTCGACCGGGTTACCAATCTGACGATTGACCGGCGCTATGAAGGCCGCCGCGCCGGCGATCCCGACGCGTTGGTGGCGGACAATGCGCGCATCCTTGCAACACTCCCGTGGCGCCCCGTGCATGACGATCTCGACACGATCGTGCGACATGCACTGGCCTGGGAAAGGACATTGGCGGAACGGACATTGGCGGATCGGGCGGGTTAGCCCGCGCCATCCGCCAATATCACCGGTCGCCCCGATTGCGCCTGCCCGTTCAGATACCGAAGCGCAGCGTCAATCGGATGTCCCGACCGGCGAGCGGCGCATAGTCCTTCAAAAAGCTTGCTGCGCGCCGCGCATTGACATCGAACAGGTTGTTGGCGCTCAGGGTCAAGGATGTCTTCTTGCTTTCAAACGGCGTTATCGTCGTCGAAAAATTGACCATGGTGTAGGCCGGCGTCGTCGTCTCAAACGTCGTGACCCGGTTTTGGTTGAACACATGTTCGATCTCAAATCGACCCGTCAACCGGTCGGACTGCACTTCGACGCCGCCCAGAACGCGGGGTGCCGGGATGCGCGGTACAGGGCCCTGATCAACGATATTGGCGTGCACATAATCGCCCAGCGCATCGAGGTTGATGGTGTACCCGCCAAGCCGCGCGACCCGCACCGATCCCTCGGCCTCAAACCCGAAATAGCGCGCCGATTGCTGGGTCGATTGGAAGCAGGGCAGATCAACCGTCCGTCCGCTCGGCGCGGCCGCCGCTTCGCACACTGCCTGATCGACCTGCTGTTCAGACACATAGTTGGAGAACGAATTATAATAGGCAGACGCGTCAAACGAATAGCCGTCGCCATGACCATGCAGCGTCGCTTCAAGTCCCCAGCTCTTTTCGACGTTGAAGAATGGATTGCCCAGTTCATAGGCCTGCGTGCCGGCATGCGGGCCGTTGGCGAACAATTCTTCGGCCGACGGCGCCCGTTCGGTACGCGATCCGTTCAGACCAATGCGCCAGCCGGGCGCGACTTCATATGAGGCGCCAAGCGACGCCGAGACCGCTTCAAAATGGCGCTTACCGGTAAAGAAACGCAGATCATCCGCCAATGTCTTGGCGGTCAGGTCGGTAATTTCATAGCGTATGCCCGCTTCTGCCCTGAACGCCCCCAGTTCAAATTGCTGGAGCGTGAACAGCCCGGTCTGTTCGGTGCTGTTCCGTGGGAGAAACGCCTCGTCACCCTCGACATTGAAATCGCGCGAGAAGAACTGGATGCCGCTGGCGCCCGACCAGCCGCCGCGGCTGGTCTGGATCACCTCAAGCCGCCCTTCCAGCCCCTTGTTGAAAAAGGCAGTGCCGATGCTGTTATCGGGGGCAAGCTCGAAATGGCGGTAGCTTGCTTCGGCCGCGCGCAGCCGAATCTTGTCGATCACCGGCCCTCCGGCGATAACCTCGGCTCGCAAATCAAGGCGGTTCTGGACCACCGACAATCGCGGCGACTCCTGCGCCTGGTCGGGCAAGGTCGCATAGCGGATCGGCACGCCGTACAGGCTGTCATAATGGCTGTAGGACAGCCCGATCGAGCCGCCACTGCCGATATAGGAAAGGCCGGCACCCGCGGTCCATGTCTGGGCGGCGGTGTTGGGCAACGTGCCCCTGATTGCCGCGTTGCCGGCATAATCGATGGGATCTTCGCCCGGCACGGGTGCCGGCGGATTAGCCGCAGTGGCCAGCGCCTGCGCACGGCGGGCCGGCGTCAGCGCAAAACCGCCAATGCGAATGTCATCGCTTTTCGACCAGGATCCATTCGCATTGGCCACAAAACCGCCGCCCAGCGCGACATCACCCGACGCACCAACCGTCCGCTCATTGGCGGCCGATCCATAGGTCGCGATCGTACCCAGCTCATATCCCTTGGCGGGAACGGCGCGGGGAATGCGTTTGTCGATGACGTTGACGACGCCGCCGACCGCCGAGGATCCGTATAGCAAGGCGGCGGGGCCACGCAGCACCTCGATCCGTTCAGCGAGCAGGGGATCGATAATCACCGCGTGGTCGACCGATGTGTTCGATACGTCGATTGCGCCGATCCCATCGGACAAAACGCGAATGCGATCGCCCTGAAAGCCGCGCAGGATGGGACGCGAGGCGCTGGGGCCGAACGATGTGGCCGATACGCCCGGTTGACGGGCGAGCGTTTCGCCGATCGTCGGCTTCAGCGTGCGCGTCAGTTCTTCGCCCGACACAACCGACGTCCCCGACAGCACATCCTTTTCGCTGCGCGCGATGACGCCGGTGATAACAATTTCCTGGCCCTTGTTTTGCACATCGGCCTGATCCGTGTCCGCAGCCGCCGACTCCGGCACCACCGCCACCGCAGAGGGATCTGCAGCGACGGTCGTCGCTTCGGCAAGGAGCGGGCTGGCGGCCGCCGCCATCGCCAGCGTGGTTGATCGCAAAAGCACCGTACGCATTACGAAAAATCGCATCAAAAAATCCCCGAACCCAGATGCCAGGCACGCTCCTTATCGGGCATGTTATAAAGTATCAATGCGCTTTGCCGCACCGCAACAACGCTTTGCCGGTCGATTGCCGGTGGCGTTGGGCTCAAATCGTGGCATTAGGCGGGTCATGTCGCCTCAAGCCCCGCCATTCACTTCTGCGCCTCGGTTGCGATCCCTGTTGTTTGTCCCCGGCGATCGGCCGGGCCGGATGGCCAAGGCGCTCGGGTCTGGCGCCGACGCGTTGATCCTTGATCTGGAAGATTCGGTCGCACTGGCGGCCAAAGCCAATGCCCGCGAGGCGATCGCCGTTTTTCTGCGACAGCCCCGAACAATCACGCTGTTCGTCCGCGTCAATCCGCTCGATTCGGGGCTGATGCCAGATGATCTGGCGGCGGTCCTGCCGGCGCGGCCCGATGGCATCGTCCTGCCCAAGGCAGAAGGGCGCGCATCGTTGGCCGCAATCGATTCGGAATTGCGCGACGATGTAATGATCCTGCCGATTGCGACCGAGACCCCCGCAGCGATTTTCACGCTGGGAAGCTATGGCGGCGTGACAGATCGGCTTTGCGGCCTGACCTGGGGCGCCGAGGATTTACCCGCCGCAATCGGGGCCAGCAGCGCGCGTGAGGCCGACGGCCGGTACACCCCACCATATGAAATGGTCCGCGCGCTGACGTTGTTCGGCGCCCATGCCGCCGGTGTCCCCGCGATTGAAACCGTCTACCCCGATTTCCGCGATACCGACGGGTTGGCGGCCTATGCCGCCCGCGCCCGGCGCGATGGTTTTACCGGGATGATGGCCATCCACCCCGCGCAAATCCCGGTCATCAATGCGGCGTTTGCGCCGAGCGCCGCGGAAATTGATCATGCCCAGCGCATCGTTGCGATGTTCGATGCGCAGCCCGGTGCCGGTGTGCTGACCCTCGACGGCAAGATGATCGATGCGCCGCACCTTAAAGCGGCCCGGCGCATCCTCGCGCAACGCGACTAGATCGTTTTCAAGTCAGATGGAAACAGCTGATGACTCGGAAAACGCGGCAAACCAAAAACCTGGAGCACCGGTTTTGATT
>JAIELC010000151.1 GCA_019753375.1 Sphingomonas sp. | reverse complement strand
TCCCGATGACCTGCCGTACCTGCGTCGATTACACCAATGTGCTGGCCGACGTGACCATCGGCTATATGGCCGGCGAAGGTGAACAATGGCTCATCATTCGCAATCAACGCGGCGAAGAGCTGGTGGCGATGCTGGGCGATGAACTCAAACAGTCGCCCGTCGGCACCCGTGGCAAGCGCGCCGGGCCGGTCAAAGGCTTCATGATCAACACCGAGCTGGCAGCGGGCGGATTGCCACTGCGCCGCATGCCCCGTCCGATCCGGGCAATCATGGCAAAGCTGATGCCGATTGTTGGCCCGCGCGGCTTGGAATTCGCGCGGGCGCGGCTCGAGATGAAAGCAATCGAGACCGTCCTTCATCTGCGCCGGGCCGAACCGCGTCGGATGAAATCGATGATCCCCGACCATGTCTGGCGACTGGTGGCACCTTATGGGATCAGGCCTGGCCCGGATGAACGCCGTTGATACCGGCCAAAGGCGAGTCGACAAACCCAGGGTCAGAACGCTAGTCGCCACGCGATCATCGGAATGGGACAAATCGACATGCGTACAGCCTTTATCACGGGCGGGACCGCCGGAATCGGCGAGGCATCGGTGCGCGCCTTTGTTGCGGCGGGCTGGCGGGTTGTCACCACCGGCCGGCGTGCCGATCGGCTATTGGCGCTGGTCGACGCGCTGGGCGCAGACAATGTCCACATGATTGTTGCCGATGTGCGCGACGCGTCAGCGATGCAAGCCGCGATCGACGCGTTGCCCGACGCGTTTGGCAAGATTGATCTGCTGATCAACAATGCCGGGCTGGCGCTCGGCACCACGGCCGCGCAAAGCGCCTCTGTCGATCAATGGCGGACAATGATCGATACCAACATAACCGCGCTGGTCACACTGACCCACAGTCTGCTGCCAAGGCTGATTGAGCGCCAGGGGGCGATCATCAACCTGTCATCGGTGGCGGCGACCTATCCCTACACTGGCGGCAATGTTTATGGGGGGACCAAGGCCTTTGTGCGCCAGTTCTCGCTCAATCTCAGATCGGATCTGCACGGCACCGGGGTGCGCGTGACATCGATCGAACCGGGCATGGTGGAAACCGAATTTACCGTCGTCCGTACCGGCGGCAATCAGGCAGCATCCGACGCGCTTTATGGCGGCGCCAACCCGATGACGGGGGACGACATCGCCAAAACAATGCTTTGGGTCGCAGAGCTCCCACCCCATTTGAATATCAACACACTTGAATTGATGCCGGTCAGCCAGTCATTTGCGGGCTTCCAGGTAGCGCGGCAATAGCCGCAAGCAGCGCGACGTGCGCAGACCGAACGGTCAGCAGCAAATGAAAAGAGTGGCAGACCAGCGTTGACTCCGCGCCGCCAGACTCGCCATCGTCCTCACCGGACCGCGCGGCAGCGGTTTTTCGGGGGAATGGCGTGATCAGGCGATTTGTAATCGGACTTTTGTTGGTCGCAGCATCAGCGATTACGTCAATGCTCACGCCATTGCCCTCCCGGGCACAGACACCGGTGGCGCCCGTGCTTTTTCCAGTCAGCGCTGATGCAAAGACCGGCGATATCATGGCGACATTGCCCGCTCCCGGCGCAGACGGTGTGGCAGGGCGCTATTTATTCGCCGTCACGCTGCGCACCGGATTAGGCGCGGCGCCCACCTTTCTCGATCGTGGGCGGTTGGGTGATACACAGATTGTGGCCTTTCGCCGGATTGGCAAGAAGCTGGCGATTCAGTTCGAAAATCCTCGCTTTCGCTCTGGTGACGCATCGGCCGACCAGGCGTTTGGCAGCGCCGATTTTGCGGTTTCGACCATCTGGATCGGGGACATTGCAGAAACCCGCCCGGATGGCAGCATCATCGTCAATCTTTCCAGCTTTTTCCTGAATGATGCAGCTGGCATCGCGGTCTCGCTCAACCAGAGCGCGGACAGCTTTGGCATCGGCGGGGGAACGCAAGGTGCGGGCGCCGGTTTTCGACTGGTCGACAAGCTGAGCACCGTCGATCCCGCGTCGATCAAACTGTTCCCGGACAATTTTGAAATCGATGCGCTGCAAACCTTCGCGTCCGACCAGCCCGGGGCCGAAGTCGAAAATATAGCGCCCAGCCCCAGACATGTCAGCTTTACAGTCCATTACAGCTTTGTCCGCCTTCCCCCACCCGGCTTTGTACCGCGCGCTTTTGATCCGCGCATCGCCGGGTTTGGCACCCAGACCATAAGGTTCGGAACGCCATTGGGTAGCGACGTTGTTCAAGAGCTCGCCAATCGCTTTCGGCTCGACAAGCTTGATCCCGGCGCGGCGCGTTCGCGGGTGAAAAAGCCGATTATCTTCTATGTCGACACCCACGCGCCCGAACCAATCCGCAGCGCCCTGATCGAGGGTGTCAACTGGTGGGGCAAAGCCTTTGATGCCGCCGGCTATATCGATGCCTTTGAAGCAAAGGCGCTGCCTGCTGGTGTCGATCCGCTCGACGTCCGCTATAATGTCGTCGTCTGGGACGACCGAGCAACGCGGGGCTGGTCCTATGGCCAGCAGATTGTCGATCCACGCACCGGTGAAATCCTGAAAGGGATGGTCGTGCTGGGATCACTGCGCGCGCGGCAGGATATTCAGATTTTTACCGGTCTGGTTGGCGCAGCGCAGATCAACAGCGGTGGCACCAATGATCCGGTGCGCGTGGCGCTGGCGCGGTTACGGCAATTGGCGGCCCATGAAGTGGGGCATTCGATCGGCTTTGCGCATAATTTTGCGGCCAGCACGCAGGACCGGGCATCGGTCATGGATTATCCGGCGCCGCGGATCGGACTCGTCGACGGCCGGCCCGACCTGAGCGATGCATATGGCGTCGGTGTCGGGGCCTGGGACATGACCACCGTCGACTGGTTATATGGTGACCCGATCCCCGGCGTTGACCGTGAGGCTGCCGCGAAAGCCAAGGCGCACGCGGCCGTCGCAGCCGGGCAGCGCTACATCGCCGATGATAATGCGCGGTCGGCCGATACGGCACAGCGCTGGGGCGGATTATGGGACGATGGCGCCAACCCGGCGGCAGAGCTCTCCCGACTGATGACCGTACGCGCCGCCGCGATCGCAAATTTTGGTCTGGGTGCATTGGCGCCCGGCGAACCGGTTGCCGAGCTACGACGGCGGTTCGTGCCGATCTGGCTGTTGCACCGTTACCAGATCGCCGCTGCGGCCAAGGCAATTGGCGGGGCGGATTTCAGCTATGCCGTCAACGGCGACGGTCGTGAAGCGGTGATGGCCGTGCCCGCGGCCGATCAGCGTGCGGCGCTGGATGCGTTGCTTGAAACGCTTCGGCCCGCAGCGCTTCGCGTCCCGGCGGGATTGGTGCCGCTGCTCTCCTCGCCGCGATCGGGCAGCTATAATCGCCAGTTTGAGATTGAGCTGTTCGCCGGCCAGGCAAGCCCGCTATTCGACCCTCTGGTGGCGGCTGATGTGGCGGCAGAGATAACGCTCAATGCGCTGTTATCGCCGCGTCGGCTGGCGCGCGTCGCGGCCCAGCGCCTCGTCGACTCGCAATCGCTCAGCGTTGGTGACGTCATCGACCGTGTCCTTGCCACGACCGTGCCCGCGTCGACCGATATGCTGGCGCGACGGATTGCCTTTCGCACCATCGCCAGGCTCGCCCAGATCGCCGAGGACGGGGGCACGACCCCAGAGATCGCCACGGCGATCAACGCGCGGCTTGATCGGCTTGCCCAGACACTCGGGCGCCGATCGGGCGATGCGGAGGATCGCGACTGGGCCGCGGATCTGTCCCGGCGCCTGCTTGACCCGGCCCAGCGCGCCCGCTTGGCCAAGGATCTGCCGCGCCCCACGCCCATACCACCATCCGACCCGATCGGCGGAGAAGAAGACTGGATGCCGTTCCAATAACATCCCGAACGTGGGACCGCGCGCAGGCGATCGCCCAACCCGGTCATTCGATGCGACCTTTGGGCACGCCAAGGCTGATGGTTAGGCAAGTCGAATAGACCGAGATAAAGCGCAGAAATGATCCGCCTCACCGAACTGAAACTGCCCCTCCACCACGCTGATGAGGCCTTGCCCGCTGCAATTTGCAAGAAATTGCGGGTTACTGCCCGCGACCTCATTCGGTATGTGATCGTGCGCCGGGGGCATGATGCGCGCGACCGGACCAACATCACGCTGGTCTATTCGGTCGACGTCAATCTGAAGAACGAAGCCGCGGTGCTCGACCGGTTTCGCAAGGACCGCGACGTCCAGCCCACCCCGGATACCAGCTATCGCCCTCCCAAAGCCGTCGAGGCAACCTTGTCCAGCGCCTTGCATTCCAGCATCGCGAGGCCCGTGGTCATCGGCGCAGGGCCATGCGGTATCTTTGCGGCGCTGATCCTGGCGCAACTGGGCTTTCGGCCGATTGTGCTCGATCGCGGCAAGGTCGTGCGCGAGCGCACCAAGGACACCTGGGGCCTGTGGCGGCGCGGCGTGCTCAACCCCGAATCCAATGCGCAGTTCGGCGAAGGCGGCGCGGGCACCTTTTCCGACGGCAAATTATACAGCCGGATCAAGGACCCGCGCCATCTGAACCGCAAAGTCCTGACCGAGTTCGTCAAGGCAGGTGCCCCGGCCGAGATCCTGACCGAAGCGCATCCGCATATCGGCACGTTTCGGCTGGTAACGATGGTTGAAAGCATGCGCGCGTCGATCGAGGCGCTGGGCGGCGAGTATCGCTTTTCGACCCGGGTCGATGGGCTCGATATCGCGACTGACTCCACCGGCGGCCGCCGGGTTCGCGGGGTGCATCTGGCGGATGGCGGGTATCTTGCCGCCGACCGCGTGATCCTCGCCATCGGCCACAGCGCGCGCGACAGTTTTGCAATGCTCCACGCCGCGGGCGTCTATGCCGAAGCCAAACCGTTTTCGATCGGCGTGCGCATCGAACATCCGCAATCATGGATCGATCAGGCGCGCTTTGGGCTGGATGCCGGCAACCCGATTTTGGGCGCCGCCGAATATCATATCTCGCACCATTGTTCGAACGGGCGCACGGTATACAGTTTTTGCATGTGCCCCGGCGGCACCGTCGTCGCGGCAACATCCGAAGCGGGGCGCGTGGCGACCAACGGGATGAGCCAATATTCGCGCAACGAGCGCAACGCCAATTCGGGGCTGGTCGTGGCGATTGATCCGGCCCGCGACTATCCCGGTGATCCGCTCGCCGGGATTGCGCTGCAGCGCCATTGGGAAGAGCGCGCCTACGCGGCAGGCGGCGGAAATTACCGCGCCCCGGCGCAGCGGCTGGGCGATTTCCTTGCCGGGCGGCCGTCCACCACGCTGGGCGCGGTGGTGCCGTCCTACCGACCCGGCGTTCACCCGACCGATCTTGCCGAGTGTCTGCCCGACTTCGCGGTTGCCGCGATGCGCGAGGCATTGCCGGTCTTTGGCCGGCAGATCAAAGGCTATGACCATCCCGATGTGGTGATGACGGGGGTGGAAACGCGCACGTCATCGCCGGTGCGCTTTACCCGCGGCGAGGACATGCAAAGCCTGAATATCGCGGGTCTGTTTCCTGCCGGCGAAGGCGCAGGCTATGCCGGCGGCATCCTGTCGGCGGCGGTCGACGGCATCAAGGCAGCGGAGGCCGTTGCGCTGAGCATCGC
>JAIELC010000020.1 GCA_019753375.1 Sphingomonas sp. | reverse complement strand
AATCCTTCATCTGCCATGTCCTTCAATAAGGCCTTCAAGCCGATCTTTTCCTGCGCGGTCAGGCCAAAGGCGCGCGCAATCTCCCGCTTGCCGGCTGGCACTTCCGATGACGCAATGAAATCAAGGATTTGCTGGCGGCCCGGCAGGCCGATGGTTCGTTTGGGCTTGGGCATCAATGGAATGCTAGGCGGTTCTGCGCTCCAACGCACGCGAAACCGCCCAGGATCGTGGCCAGCAATGCAATGGTTGCAGATTATCGCGGATTAGCCGGGCGCTCTGATCACCGGCATCGGCGCCATTAGATGTGCTGGCAACACCGATTGACGCCGCTGTGTTGTGGAGCGGCAATCACGATATGGCCAGGAACAAAGGCCGCATTGTTCTTCATCGATTGTTCCGGGATAGCCAATTGACGAGCGCGCATATTAATCCGTTCCGGCCGAACGGCTGGCGGGACTAGTCGAGCAGGAACGGGACGGCTATCTGACAACGGTGACATACGATCTTCTCATCATCGGCGGCGGCATCAATGGTGCGGCAATCGCGCGCGAAGCGGCGCTGAATGGCCTGACCGTCCTACTTGTCGAGAAGGGCGATCTGGCAGGGGCAACGTCGTCCGCATCAACCGGGTTGATCCATGGCGGCCTGCGCTATCTGGAATATTATGAGTTCAAGCTGGTGGCGGAGGCGCTGCGCGAGCGGGAGCGCCTGGTCCACGCCGCACCGCACATCATTCGACCGATGCTGTTCGTGCTGCCCTTTGAAAACGCGGCACGACCATGGTGGATGCTGAGGATCGGGCTGTATCTCTATGATTTTCTGGGTGGCAAGATGTCGCTGCCAAGATCACGCGGACTTCGCAAAGCCGATACTGGCTTCACCGCGCCGCTGAGCGGCGGGAACCGAGGTTTTGTCTATTCAGATGCGCAGGTCGATGATGCCCGCCTGACCGTGCTGAATGCGATCGACGCGGCGGCCAATGGTGCGCAGATTGCCGTGCGCACCGAATTATTGTCCGCGCGGCGCGATGGCGGCGTTTGGCGCGCTGCGCTGAGCGACGATCGCACAGTGACGGCACGGGCGCTGGTCAATGCGGGCGGGCCGTGGGTTCACCAGATGCTTGGCAAACTGGGTGTCAACGCCGCTTCGGGTATCCGGCTGATCAAAGGCAGCCACATTGTCGTCCCAAAGCTTTATGACGGCGATCACGCCTATATCCTGCAGCAGCCCGATGGCCGGATTGTCTTTGCGATCCCGTATCAACGCGATTTCACAGAGATCGGCACCACCGATATCCCGGTCGCAGCTCCCGAAGATGCCGTCATCGATGCCGACGAAATCGCCTATCTGTGCGAAGCGGTGAACCGGCATTTCGTTGCGCAGATCGGCCCCGATGACGTTCGCTCGACCTGGTCGGGGGTACGCCCGCTTTATGACGACGGCGCCAGTGAAGCCAAGGCGGTGACCCGCGACTATGTTCTGGAACTCGATACCAACGGTCCCGCATTGCTGTCGATCTTTGGCGGCAAGATTACGACCGCGCGCCATCTCGCCGAAGAGGCGCTGGAAAAACTGGCAAAGCCAATGGGGTTCACACGCAGACCCGTTACCCGATCACGGCCGTTCCCCGGCGGTGACATTGGCAATTTTCCCGATTTTCTTACCAAGGTCCAGGCGACCTGGCCATTTCTGGGCGAGGTCCGCGGCGCGCGCATGGCGCATGGTTATGGATCGTTGATCTTCGATTTGCTCGCCGGGGTTTCGGACGAAAGTGGATTGGGGGTGCAGTTCGGCGGTACCCTGACCGAAGTCGAAGCGCGCTGGATGCACGACCGCGAATGGGCGCGGGTTGCCGACGATGTTCTTTACCGCCGCAGCAAAGCCGGCCTGCACATGACCGCCGACGAACGTGCGGCCTTTGCAAGCTGGTGGGCAAACGCCTATCCGGACTGACATGAATACCCCGGATATGCTGACAGTCGCCGCGCTCTATCGCTTCGCCCGTTTTCCCGATCCTGCTGCGTTGCGCGGGCCACTGCTCGACCTGTGCGTGGCGTTGGGGGTGAAGGGGACGTTGCTGCTCGCCAGCGAAGGAATCAACGGCACCATCGCGGGCACCGGCGATGCGATCGCCGATGTTATCGCCCATATCCGCGCCTTTCCCGATTGTGCCGCGATTGAGGTCAAATATTCGTCCGCCGCGGCGATGCCCTTTCACCGGATGAAGGTACGGCTGAAACGGGAAATCGTGACGATGGGCCAGCCCGACATTGACCCATTGGCGGGTGTCGGCAGCTATGTGTCCCCCGCTGACTGGAATGCATTGATCGACGCGCCCGATACGGTGGTGATCGACACGCGTAACGATTATGAAGTGCAAGTCGGCAGCTTTGCCGGCGCCCTGGATCCAAAGACGCAAAGTTTCAGCGATTTCCCGGCATGGTTCGAAGCCAATCGCGAGCAGCTGGCAGGCAAGAAAATCGCCATGTTCTGCACCGGGGGCATTCGCTGCGAAAAGGCGACCGCTTTCGTCAAGGCGCAGGGCGTTGACGATGTTTATCACCTGCACGGTGGTATCCTGAAATATCTGGAAACCGTCCCACCCGAAGAATCGCGCTGGCAAGGTGAATGCTTCGTGTTTGATGAACGTGTTGCTGTTGGCCACGGTCTGGCCGCGGGCACACATAGCTTATGCAGGGGGTGCCGGATGCCGGTCAGCCCTAAGGACCGCTTGTCGCCGCTGTACGCAGAAGGGGTCAGTTGCCCGGCCTGTCATGCGACCCGCGATGAAGCCCGGCGCGCCAGCTATGCCGAACGCCACCGCCAGGTGAAGCTCGCGGAAGCGCGCGGAGAGGCGCATGTGGGTGCCGCGTTCAGTCGTGCCGACGAGTCATCGTCCCTGTAAGACCGGCCATTGAATAGCGTTCTGCGGAAACGGTCGAGCGCGGCGCGCCTGCCCCCCCCATGCGGTGGCATTGCCATCCTTCCCGCCGCCAGGACGAATGGCGATAGGAGAGCGAGGCGCATGGCCGGGCCGTCAACCTCGACCAGCGGGCGGGCACGGCACTGATCAACCGATCGTTCATCTAGCCACAATAATATCGCCAAAGCAGGCGAAGGGTTTTGCGTAACCAGCCGTTAACGGTGAAGCGTCCCGGGCCCAGGACGCGCGGAGAATGATTGATCGTGCTGGCAGACAGCGGCGCCATGGCTGAGATCGCGTCGACCGACGCCACGCTCATGGCGCGTGTGGTGGCGCGGGACCCTGTTGCGTTTAGGTCCATCGTTGACGCGCATGCCATCGCGCTGCGGCGTATTGGCTATCGCATGTTGGGCGACGCGACCGAAGCCGAAGATGTCGCGCAGGAGGCCTTCTTGCGGCTGTGGAACCACGCTGCACGCTGGCGCGCGACCGGATCGGGCATTGGGGCCTGGCTGAACCGGGTGGTGATAAACCTGTGCCTTGATCGCTTACGCCGCCGACGCTTTACCAGCGATGAAGCCGTGCCCGAGCGGGCCGATGAATCGCCCAATGCAGACGCAGTGATGGAAGATGATCAGGAAAGGGCGGCGATTGTGAAGTGCATTAACGCGCTGGCGGAACGGCAGCGGGCGGCGATTGTGCTGACCTATTATGAAGGACTGTCGAATATCATGGCTGCCGATGCATTGGACATGAACATCAAGGCATTCGAATCACTGCTTCACCGAGCGCGCCAGACATTGCGCGAGTTGCTCTCAAAGGCTGGGATTGTCGATCCGCCCGAATCGAGGATCGCATGACACCGCCCGGTCTCCAGCCCATTGATCCGTCCTTCGCGCGCGCACTCGACAGGTTCGATGTGCCGGCGCCGGATGCGGGATTCCTTGATCGGATGGCCGTTATGCCAGCCGTGGATGTCCCCGCGCTGCCACCCATCCCACGTCGCCGTTTGCTGGAACGTGGCCGTCGAGGCAGTTGGGCGCGGCGCGCGACAATCGGCGTCATCGCGCTTGGGCTTGCCAGCGCGACAGCGGCGACAACCGGCGTGTTCAGCCGATTGCATATCGATATTCCGCATATCGCCGCGATCCTGGCGCCAACTGCACCGCCGAAACCAAAGCTGGCAAAGACGCATCACCCCAAGCCCGTCGCCGTCATGGTCACCTCTGCCGACGCCGTGATACCCGCAGACGGCGCCGTGGCGGGATCGCAACTTGGCGTTGATCCGGATCGTACCCTTCGCCGGGTGATCCGCCGGGAGCGCGTGGTGGCAGTCATCCAGAACCGGCTCGCCGCGCGCGGCATTGACCTTCCCAAACCGGTTATTCGCCGCAAGCTTATCCAGAACAGGGTAGCGATCGCGGCGGCGATACGCGGGGATATGACATCGCCGCTACCGCCCCGGATGGAGCGCGCCCGAGAGCGTGCTGCCGTCTTTCTCGATAATCACCCCAGATTGCGCGACAGGCTGAGGCGCCGCATGGAAGCGCGGGATCTGGCAAGGGCCGCCCGCGGGGCGGACGCACCGGCCGCTGGCGTGGACGCAACCTTGTCCGGCAACGGCGCGTCCTTGGCCCCACCCCCGTCAGCGCAGCCCCTTTCGGGTGACAAACCTCTGACGAACGGACCGATCGAAACCGCTTCGCCGCCAGCGACAAGCCCGGCTCCTTCAGAAAAATAGCCATGATGTTTGGGTTCGGATCGTGTGTGGCGCCGTCGCCCAGGCCCGATCTCGCGCCCCCTGATTCACAATGCTGCGAAGGGTTTCGCGCGGCCTGCCGTTGAGCAGGACACGGAAGGGCGTCTTTCCGACTTGATCAAAAGGAGTAACCGCGTTGAAAATTCTTTTTGCAATCCCCGCTCTTGTCGCGCTGACCACGGCTCCTGTGTTTGCGCAGCAAACCCGCTCAAAGACGGTCGATGGTCCCAACTATAGCGGCACCCAAACCATCACTGTCGATCCGACCACGAAGACCTATGCAAAGGACGGAACATTGACCCGCAAGAGCGATGGCGCGGTCGCCACGCGCCAGGTCGACGCCCAGCGCACCGACGCTGGCGTTACGGCATCAGGCAGCTCGACCGGTTTCAATGGCAAGACGTCCAGCTTCAACTACGATCGGGTGCGCAGCGACAATGGATCGTCCGCGACGGGCACCTTCACGGGCCGCAATGGCGACGCCTATGCCTATAACGGCAACGTCGCGCGCAACGGCGACGGCACTGGATACACCGCGTCACAAGGCGTTACCGGCCCGGGCGGCACATCGCTCTACAACCGGAATGTAACTGCAACGCGCGACGCCAGCGGCATCAATCGCAGCGTCACGACCAGCCGTGCACCCGGCTTTCGGCCCGGGGCTGCTCGTGCCCGTATCGGCCGGCGGTGATTGACCGACACTGATTAGCCGGCGTGCTGCCCAATGCCCCTCCCTCCGGCATTGCGCAGCGCCCGGTCCAGGGGCACGGTTCCGGATAACCGGGGCCGTGCCCCAACCACCCTACCCCTATGGCAAAGCCGAAAACAAAGGACAGTCCCATGAAGGCTCCAGCACTTCTGATCGCAGCGGCCATGGCCTTTGGCAGCGGGGCCGGGCTGGCGCAGACCAGCGACGCGACACCGCAGCCCTCCGCCACTGCAACACCGGTGCCGCCATCTCCCCCGGCATCGACGACCGGTGAAGCCGCCAGCCGACCGCGCGGGACCATGCTGGCTGGCCTTCAAAAGAGTTGCGCCGCCGATTTCGACGCGCTTTGCCCCGGCCTGCACCCGGGCGATGGCAAGCTTGG
>JAIELC010000050.1 GCA_019753375.1 Sphingomonas sp. | reverse complement strand
CAATCGTATTGACTGCGCGATCAGCCCCCAGCGACTGCGGCTCCTGCACGTCAATCTCGATGCCCCATTCGACCGGTGGCTGCCCTGCAATTAGCGGCGGACCGCCAAAATATTTGCCCGCCAGCACCTGAAGATTATGCAGCGCGCGCGGCACCACGGTAGCGATGATGACGCCCGTCACATCCTTGCGATCATAGCCTTCGAGCGCGAGCAGCTGGCTGAGCCAGACTGCATATTCATCGGCGGTGCGGCGCGGATCGGTGGCGATCCGCCAGCGCGCGACAATCTTGCCCGCCGTAACGAGCGCGAAGACGACATTGGTGTTGCCGGCATCAATCGCGAGCAGCATGAAAAGGCCCTTCAGATCAAAAACACATCGCCTGCGTGAATGACACGCGCGGTGCCATCCGCCAAGCGCAGGATGAGCGCCCCATTGGCATCCATCCCGTCGAACAATCCGTCAATCGAGCTACCATCGGGCAATCGCGCGGTCAGGCCGGTTCCTTTCGGGTGCGCGCGCGACAGCCAATGGTCGCGAATGACGGTCAGCCCCTCTCCCCGCCACCGCGCCAGCCAGCTTGCGAACGCCTCCGCCAGCGTCTGCAGAAAATCGGCCGGATCGGGGGTGACGCCGTGGATGGCAAGGCTGGTCGTCGGCCGATCGAGCCCTTTGGGGTGATGCGCGAGATTAACGCCAATGCCGACCACCACGGCATCACCCGCGCGCTCCAGCAAAATCCCGGAGAGTTTCGCGCCGTCCAGCAGCAAATCGTTGGGCCATTTGAGCCGCAATCCTGCCGCCGCGTCACCCAAATAGGCGCGCACGACTTCGTCCAGTGCGACCGCCGCCATCAGGGCGAGTGTTGCTGCTGGCGGATCGCTGGGTCGCAACCGCACCAATGTGCTGGCGTATAGATTGCCTGCTGGCGAAAGCCAGTTACGTCCCTGCCGCCCGCGCCCGGCGGTCTGGCGTTCGGCCCGCAGCCAAAATTCCTCGCCAATGCCCGCATCCACCAGCGCGATCAGATCGGCATTGGTCGATCCGGTTTCGGCAACGGTGCGGATGTCCGCTGTCAGAACAGCGCCTTTGCTGCCGCCATGCTCCAAACCCCCAGTGACGAAAGGAGCACCCAGCCAACCGGCGATATAAATACCGCGGCCGCCGCGATAAGGCCGCCTTCAACGCTGTCACCGGGGCCATAAGCCGCGCCAGGTTCGTCGAAATACATGATCTTCACGACGCGCAGATAATAAAAAGCACCGATCACCGATGCGACAAAGCCGATAACCGCCAATGGAAACAACCCGGCAGAGACCGCCGCGTCAAACACCGCAAGCTTGGCATTGAAGCCGAGCATTGGTGGAATTCCGGCCAGTGAAAACATGAAGATCGCCATGGCAAGCGCGAGTGCGGGGCGACTGCGCGACAGTCCCGCCAGACTGTCGATGTTCTCAATCGGATGCCCGGACTGATCGCGCATCTGCAGGACAACCAAAAAGCTGCCCAGCGTCATCACGACATAAACGACGAGGTAGAACAGCACGGCCGCCACACCCTGCTGCGTGCCCGCCGCCAGCCCAACCAGAATGAAGCCAACATTGTTGATCGACGAATAGGCAAGCAGCCGCTTGATATTGGTTTGCCCGATGGCCCCGGCCGCACCGAGCACGATCGACGCAAGCGCGGCAAAGGTGATGATCTGCTGCCAGTCGTGGAGCGCCGGGCCCATTGCCTCAACCGCGACGCGGACCGTTAGTACAATCGCCGCAACCTTGGGAGCTGTGCCGAAAAATGCGGTTACCGGGGTCGGCGCGCCTTCATAGACGTCGGGGGTCCACATGTGAAACGGGACCGCGCTGATCTTGAAGGCAAGACCTGCAAACACGAACACCAGACCAAACAACAACCCCTTTGAAGGCGTGCCGACATAGGCGGTTGCGATCGAATCAAAACCCGTTGTCCCGCTGAAACCATAGACCAGGGATATGCCGTAGAGCAGGATGCCGCTGGCCAAGGCGCCGAGCACAAAATATTTCAGGCCGGCTTCGGCCGAACGCGTATCGCGCCGCATAAAGCTTGCGAGCACGTAGGCAGCGAGGCTGTTGAGCTCAAGACCAACATAAAGCGTCATCATATCGGTGGCCGATACCATCATGCCCATGCCCGCCGCCGCCAGCAGGATCAGCACCGGATATTCCGGGCGCAGATTATCGCCATCGGTACGTTCGAAGAAACCGGGTGCCATAATGATGGCCACGGCGGCCGCGCCAAAGATTAAAACCTTGGCAAAGGCAGCAAACGCATCGGCGCGGTATAGCCCGTAAAAGGCATCGCCCCCGCTCGACGCCGGACCGGCCAACGCAACGACGGCGCCAGCCAGCACCGCGACCGAGGTCCAGGACACCAGCCGCGTCGACGCATTACCGCCCCATGCCGCCACCATCATCAGTGCAAGCGCCGACAGCGTCAGCACCAGCTCAGGCAGCGTCATGGCCAGATTGGCGGCGTAATCCATTATTCTGCCCCCGCTGCTGCCGCGACGGGCGCGGTCTTGGCCGGGACGGCCCCCATTTGGAGATTGGAATCGCCCGCCGGCCGGGCCCGTTCGACGCGCGCAACAAGCGTGGCGGCATCGTTGCGCATCGGCGCCAGGAAGCTCTCAGGGTAGACCCCCATCCACAGCACCACGAGCGCAATGGGCACCAACAGGGAAATCTCGCGCATCGACAGATCCGGCATCACTTTCACATCGTCATTGACCAGATCGCCTAAGGCGATCCGGCGATAGAGATAGAGCATATATCCTGCACCCAGGATGATCCCTGTGGTGCACAGGAAGGTCGCCCAGGTCGACACCTGATAGGTGCCGGCCAAACTCAGGAACTCGCCTACAAAGCCGCTGGTCCCCGGTAGTCCGATCGACGCCATGGTAAACAGCAGGAACAGCACGGCATAACGCGGCATGTTGATGCTCAGGCCCCCGTAACGGCTGATCTCGCGCGTGTGCAAACGGTCGTAAATGACGCCGACGCACAGGAACAACGCGCCCGACACCAGCCCGTGGCTGAGCATCACGATCATCGCGCCCTCGATACCCTGCCGGTTGAACGCGAACAGCCCGATCGTCACGATCGCCATGTGCGCGACCGACGAATAAGCGATCAGCTTTTTCATGTCCGACTGCACCAGCGCGACCAGCGACGTATAGATCACCGCGACCGCCGACAGCCCCAGGATCAGCCAGGTGAGCTGTGCCGATGCTTCGGGGAACATCGGCACCGAAAAGCGCAGAAAGCCGTATCCGCCAAGCTTCAACAACACGCCGGCCAGAATGACCGATCCTGCCGTCGGCGCCTGCACATGGGCATCGGGCAGCCAGGTATGAACCGGCCACATCGGCATCTTTACCGCGAAGGAGGCAAAGAAGGCGAGCCATAGCCATGTCTGCGCTGCAACGGGGAAATCATGGTTGAGCAGCACCGGGATACTCGTGGTGCCGGCTTCATGGGCCATCCACAGCATCGCGATCAGCATCAGAACCGACCCGAGCAGCGTGTAGAGAAAGAATTTATAGCTGGCGTAGATGCGGTTGGCGCCGCCCCAGATGCCGATGATCAGATACATCGGGATCAGCCCGGCTTCGAAAAAGATGTAGAACAGGAACAGATCCTGCGCCGCAAAGGTGCCGATCATCAGCAATTCGGTAACGAGGAACGCCGCCATATATTCGGGCACGCGCTTGGTAATCGATTGCCAGCTCGCGCCGATGCAGATTGGCATCAGGAAAACGCTGAGCATGATCAGCATCAGCGAAAATCCATCGATGCCCAGCGACCAGCCGAACCTGCCAAAAACCGGCGCGCCGGATTCGACAAATTGCCATTGCGGCCCGCCAGTGTCGAAATTCGCCCACAGCACCGCCCCAAGCACCAGATCGGCCAGCGTTGCCGCCAGCGCCAGCCAGCGGGCGTTGCGATCGCTCAGAAACAAACAGCCAACCGCCGCAACAGCGGGCACCGCGAGCATCAGAGACAGAATGGGAAAGCCGATCATCGCCTGTGCGCTCACTTCGCGATTGCCCAGGTGACCACGGCGGTAAGCCCGATCAGCATGACGAACGCATAGGTATAAATATAGCCGGTCTGCAGGCGGCCAGCCATCCGGCTGCCCGATTGCACAATATAGGCCGCGCCATTGGGCCCGAACCGATCAATCGTCTGCTCATCCCCGCGGTGCCAGAACAGCCGGCCAATCGCAAAGGCAGGCCGGACGAACAGCAGATCGTATAGTTCGTCGACATACCATTTGTGCAGCAGGAAATTGTGCAGGACGCGGAGATGATCGGCGATCTGACCGGCCAGCGCCGGACGCCGCACATAAACCAGCCAGGCACCATATAGGCCAAGCAGCATCACGATGGCGGTCGACAGCTTGACGCCGGTCGGCACCTCGTGCGCGGCATGCATCAGATGCTCGCGGAATGCGATGCTGCCCTTCCAGAAGCTTTCCCCCGCGCTGGGTTCAATGAACGCGGTATGGAACGCGAAACCGGCGGCGATGGCACCGATCGACAAGAGGATCAGCGGCAAGAGGATCGTCCACGGCCCTTCATGCGGGTGATAGCCAGCTGTTCCGTGGCCAGCGGCATGCGCATGGTCAGCAGGCGCGTCATGGCTATGATCATCATGGCCGTGGCCGTGCGCATCATGAACCGCATGCTGGATATGCTCTGATCCGGCCCAGCGGGGCGCGCCCCAGAAGGTCAGGAACATCAGCCGCCAGGAATAAAAGCTGGTCAGCAGCGCCACAATAATGCCGGTCACCGATGCGCCCAGCTGGCCCGAGGCCCAGGCGCTTTCGATGATCGAATCCTTCGAATGGAACCCGGCAAAGCCGATCGCCAGTTCGTTGCCGAACACCGCCGGCAGGCCGACGCCGGTGATCGCCAGCGTACCCATCATCATCGCCCAAAAGGTGATTGGGATCTGCTTTCGAAGGCCGCCGTAAAAACGCATATCCTGTTCATGGTGCATCGCATGGATCACCGATCCCGCGCCAAGGAATAGCAACGCCTTGAAAAAGGCATGGGTGAACAGGTGGAACATCGCCGCGCCATAGGCACCGCAGCCCGCCGCAAAGAACATATAGCCCAGCTGCGAACAGGTCGAATAAGCGATGACGCGCTTGATATCGGTTTGCACCAGACCGATCGTTGCCGCGAAAAAACAGGTTGCCGCGCCCACGGTCATCACGACGGTCTGCGCGAACGGGCTCGTCTCGAACATCGGCGACAAGCGGCACACCATGAACACGCCCGCCGTCACCATTGTCGCGGCGTGGATCAGCGCGGACACCGGGGTTGGCCCCTCCATCGCGTCGGGCAACCAGGTGTGCAGGCCCAGCTGTGCCGATTTGCCCATCGCGCCGACAAACAGCAGCAGGCAGATGACCGTCATGGTGTCGGCGCTGAACCACAGGAAGTGGATCGTCGATCCCGCCATCCCGGGCGCAAGCCGCAAAATCTCTGGGATCGACGTGGTTTTGAACACCAGATAGGTCGCAAAAATACCAAGCATGAAGCCCAGATCGCCAACCCTGTTGACGACGAATGCCTTGATCGCCGCGGCACTGGCGCTGGGTTTTCTGAACCAGAAGCCGATCAGCAAATACGACGCGAGCCCCACGCCTTCCCAGCCAAAAAACATCTGGACGATGTTGTCGGCGGTCACGAGCATCAGCATCGCAAAGGTGAACAGCGACAGATAGGCAAAGAAGCGCGGCTGGTCCGGGTCTTCTTCCATATAGCCCCAGCTATACAGATGGACGAGCGCCGACACGCTGGTGATGACGACCAGCATGACCGCCGTCAGCGCATCGACCCGCAGCGCCCA
>JAIELC010000005.1 GCA_019753375.1 Sphingomonas sp. | reverse complement strand
GACCACGGTGACGTCCTTGTCGTGGAAACGACCGGGCAGGATCGATCCGCCATAGACAAAGATGCTGGGAATATTGAGGCGGAGCATCGCCATCATCATGCCCGGTAACGATTTGTCGCATCCCGCAAAGCCGACCAGCGCGTCATAACAATGGCCGCGCACGCTCAGCTCAACCGAATCGGCAATCACCTCGCGACTGATGAGCGAGGATTTCATCCCCTGATGCCCCATCGCGATCCCGTCGGTGACCGTGATGGTATTAAACCGGCGCGGCATGCCCCCGCCGGACACGACCCCGGCACGCGCTGCATTGGCCTGCGCATCCAGCGTTGTGTTGCACGGCGCGGAGTCATTTCCCGCGCTTGCAAGCGCGACAAACGGGCGGGCAATATCCTCCTCGGCGATGCCCATGGCGTAATAATAGCTGCGATGCGGTGCCCGTTCAGGGCCCACGCTTACATGCCTGCTGGGCAGGCGCGATTTGTCGAATTGGCGAGTCATGACAGCAAGCCTATGTCGCGGGACGACCCTTTGGCGCAAGTCTGTTACGCGTCTCGATCAAAATCGGCGCAAGAATGTCCGCCCACCGCGCAACGCCCTGCGCGCTATCAATAAGGTTGTTGCGTACCTCAATTGCAAAGCTGGCAATGCCATTTGCCTCTGCATGGCGGTTAAGCGTCGTGTTCAAATCGCGCCCCGAATAGGGTTGGTTGTCGCCAGTCAACACGCCCGCGGCTTGCAGCAACCCGATCGCCACCGCCGCAGCGCGCGCGTCACGATTGTACAGGATGCCGACTTCCCAGGGTCGCGGGGCACTGCCCGTTTCAAGCGCCGCAGTAAAACTATGGATGGCGACAATAAAAATCGGACGCTGGGTGCGGATTCGGGCCGCGATGGCCGCATGATAGGGCGCATGAAATCGTCGGATACGATCAGCGCGATCCGCGTTCGCATTGCCGGCAATCTGAAACCCATCACTCATTACAGGCACGAGGCCGGGATGATCGGGCTCGCGGTGCAGATCGATGACCAGTCGCGACAATGTCGCAAGAACCGCCGGCGCCGCCAGTTTTTCGGCCAGTGCCACGGTCAACGGCGCTGCCCCGATATCGACGGCGATGTGTTTGTTGAGCAATGCGGGCTCGATCCCCAGATTGATATCCGGCGGCACGGCGTTGGACGCGTGATCACAGAGCAAAAGAATATCGGCCGTTCCGGCCAAGATTTCCGGCGTAAGCGGGCTCATGATAGCGTCGGGAGAGGGGTAGGCGCGTGCCCGCCCCTGCCCCTCTCCCACGATGGCGCCCGGCTCAGCCAGGGACCACCAGCGAACGAATCGCGTGAAGCGACGGACCCGCCGCAGCCAGATTGCCCGCAATCAGGTAGGGATCGGGTTAACGTCGCCATCAGCCCAACGTTGATTCCAGGCACCACCAGTCAGCATGAGCGGCGCGAATTGCATTGGCAGCGTCTTTCCTCGCCTGTTCGCTCGCATAGAGCGCGAAACAGGTCGCCCCTGATCCGGACATCCGTGCAAGGAGCACGTCGGGGGCTGCAGCCAGGATGTTGACGACATCACCGATCACCGGGGCGATCAAGCGCGCTGTCGGTTCAAGATCATTTCGGCCCGCGACTGCGCTGGCAATCAGGCTGCCTGTCGGAATCGGTCCGCGATCAATCTGGTCCCAACCACGAAAGACCGATGCCGTCGAAACGGCAACCCCAGGGTTGACCAGCAACACAGGCACATCGGTCACGCCTTCAACGGGCCGCAATCGTTCGCCTTTTCCTTCGCCCAATGCGCTCTTGCCGAGCAGGCAGGCGGGAACATCCGCTCCCAGTGCCTCGGCAATATTGAACAACCGCAAATCGTCGACGGCGATATCATTTAAGCGCGCCAGCGCTCGCAGGGCGGCCGCAGCATCCGCCGATCCGCCGCCAATCCCCGATGCAATCGGCAGATGTTTCTCAAGATCTATCCTTACCGCCCGGCTGGTCCCGAAAACTTCAGCAAAGCGGTCGGCCGCGCGCGTAACCAGATTGTCGCCTTCAGCGGACAGCGCGGCCCCAAAAGGCCCGCTCAGCGTGAATACGGCCTCTGCCGAAGGTTCAATTCGGATGACATCCCCATCGCGCAGGAACGCGAAGAGCGTTTCGAGTTCGTGATAGCCATCGGCGCGGCGATGCCGGACATGCAGCGCAAGGTTGATTTTGGCGGGAGCCAGTTCAACAATCATCAGATTATCGCCTGGCTGTCCGTGGCGGCAAGCCTTCAGCCAGTTTGCTGGACAATCGCCCATTGTCACCGGCCGATGCGGTTATAGTCGCCGCACGCCAGGCATAACGTGCTTCGAATTGCCGCCCGGATGCCCAATAGGCATCGCCAAGATGTTCGCTGATCGTGCTGTTGGCGGGTTCATTTTCGGCGGCCTTTTCGAGCAACGGCAACGCACGGCCAACCTCGCCCTGGCTGAAATATCCCCAGGCGAGCGAATCGACGATGGAGTAATTGTCCGGCTGGAGGGCGTTGGCACGCTCGAGCAATTTTGTTGCCGCCTTTGGATCGCCGCCATGTTCGAGCCTTGCATAGCCCAGATAATTGAGCGCAACGGGAGAATTGGGGGCACGCTCCACGGCCATGGCCAATGCCGGTTCAGCGAGGGCCCATTGACCGGCCTGATCCAGCGCTGCGCCCTTTTGCAGATACAGCACCCAGTCGGCATCGCTGCCCGCCAGATCAATCGCGTGGCCATAGGCATGCGCTGCATCGTCATATCGGCCAGCCGCCATCAACAGATCGCCAAAGCGCTGGGCGTCCGCGCTCGATACGGTTGGCAACGCATTGACCTCG
The DNA here is from genome assembly GCA_019753375.1 of Sphingomonas sp. GTDB lineage: Bacteria > Pseudomonadota > Alphaproteobacteria > Sphingomonadales > Sphingomonadaceae > Sphingomonas. The sequence goes on along the minus strand of JAIELC010000005.1, from coordinate 3,076 downwards.
GCCGAGGCAGCAAGCGCCGCGGCCGCTTGATTGTTCGCCTGAAGCGCCGCGACACGAATCGCTCGTGCCTCGCCGTTGGCGGGGCTTGAAGGTGCAATCTCGCCCAGCACCCTGATTGCCTGATCTGCGGCGTTGTCGTTGATCAGCGCGGATGCCAGCACCAATCGGGCGCGATCATTGTCGGGTTCCAGCCGCAACGCCGCGGTCGCGAGAACAATGGCGGCGCGCGCTGCCTTGCCGGTGTCCAGATTGGCGCCAAGCCTGGTAAAAAGTCGCGCGATGCCCACAGCAGGTGTCGCCGCCAGTCCCTTGCCAAGCGTCGGTCGATAGGCCGACAATATGGTGTCGTTGCCTTGCAACAGCGCCATCGCTGCATCAGATTCGCCGGCCTGGGCCAGCATTTGTGCCGCCGTGATCCGAAAATCGACATTGGCCGGATCAACCCCGGTTAAAACCTTCAACAGGTCGATGGCATCCTTTGATCGACCGAGCGCGATCATAATAAGCGCGCGGTTCTCGCTGCCGACCCGTGTCGCCAACGGGTTTCCGCTCGTAACGTCGAGCTTGCTGAGTGCGGAGGCCCCATTGGCCGGCACCAATTGCCAGGCGCGCAATGTCGGCGCCAGAAAATCAAACGGGCCCTTGCTGATGCTCTCAATCGCACGTGCCAGTGCGGCGTCATCATGGGTTGCCACCGCATCGGCCACTGACAATAGGGCCGCGTCGGCAGGGGCTACGTCAGCGCGCTCCAAAATGGCCCGCGATCGGGCCGCCAGCTCAGCGTCGCCCACATCAAGCGCCACGCGAAACGCTCTCGCCGCGACAATGGCGCTATACGGACTGGCGCGCAGTGCTTCTGCATAGGCCTTTGCCGCCTCCGCCTTGGCGCCATCGGCATCGGCCGCGCGCGCGCGGACATAGGCCGCGATTTCGCGCTCCCCGGCATCGGCGGACGCGGCAGCGCCCCAGCAAAGGGCCGGGAGCAACGCCACCATCGCAACAACGGAGTTACATATTCGGGTAATTGGGGCCTCCCCCACCTTCGGGCGTTACCCAATTGATATTCTGGGTCGGGTCCTTGATGTCGCACGTCTTGCAGTGGACGCAATTCTGCGCGTTGATCACGAACTTGGGATCGCCCGTTTCCTCGCCAACGATTTCATAAACGCCGGCGGGGCAATATCGCTGCGCCGGTTCATCATACATTGGCAGATCATATTTTACAGGAATATCCGGATCAGTCAGCTGCAGATGGATCGGCTGATCCTCCTCGTGATTGGTGTTCGACAGGAACACCGATGACAGCCGGTCAAAGCTGATCACGCCATCGGGCTTGGGATAATCGATCTTCTTGACCAGATCCTTGCGCCACAGGCTCTCATGATCGGGATGATGGCCAAGCGTGAATGGCATTTTGATGCCCCAATGCTCCAGCCACATCGTTATGTTGGCGAGCCCCGCGCCCCAGAAATCGCCGAATTTCTTTACCAGCGGCACAACGTTGCGGACGATGGACAGTTCCTTGGCAACCCAGCTCTTGGCATAGGTGGCAGGATAGGCGCTCAATTCGTCGCTGCTACGTCCGGCCTCGATTGCTTCGAAGGCGGCTTCGGCGGCCATCATGCCGCTCTTCATCGCCGTGTGGCTGCCTTTGATTCGCGGTACGTTGAGGAACCCAGCCGAACAGCCGATCAGCGCGCCGCCCGGAAAAACGAGTCTCGGCACAGACTGGTACCCACCGTCGCTGATCGCGCGCGCGCCATAGGAAATACGCTTACCCCCCTCAAGGATTTCGCGGATCGCCGGGTGGGTTTTCCAGCGCTGCATTTCCTGGAACGGCGAGAGATGCGGGTTGGTGTAGTTCAGCCAGGTGACAAAGCCGAGCGCGACCTGACCATTTGCCTGATGGTACAGGAACCCGCCGCCATTCGATCCCGCATTCTCATTCAGCGGCCAGCCCTGGGTATGGATCACGCGGCCCGCCGCGTGTTTGGCAGGATCGATGTCCCACAGCTCCTTGATACCGATACCGTAAACCTGCGGCTGGCAATCCTTGCGCAAATCGAAATGGGCCATCAGCTGTTTTGATAAACTGCCCCGGACACCCTCGCCGAACAGCGTGTATTTGGCGTGCAGTTCAAGCCCTGGCTGGTAATCAGGCTTGTGGCTGCCATCGCGGGCGATGCCAAGATCGCCCGTGGCAACGCCTTTCACCGACCCATCATCGTTGAACAGCAGTTCCGCCGCCGCGAAGCCCGGGAAAATCTCCACACCCAGCCCTTCGGCCTGTTCGGCGAGCCAGCGGCACAGACTGCCTAAGCTGCCGGTGTAGGTCCCGTGGTTGTTCATGAACGGCGGCATGATGAAATGCGGGACATTGGTCTTGCCGAACTTGGACAGCAGCCAGTGCTGGTTATCATTGACCGGCGTTTCCGCCATGGGACATCCCATTGTCCGCCAATCGGGCAACAGCTCGTCCAGCGATTTCGGATCAACGACCGCACCCGACAAAATATGCGCGCCGACCTCGGAGCCCTTCTCCAGCACACACACGGAGATTTCGGCGCCCTTTTCGGTCGCAAGCTGTTTCAGCCGGATCGCTGCCGACAGGCCCGCCGGCCCGGCGCCGACTATCACCACATCATAGGGCATCGATTCACGTTCGGTCATGCTTGCCTCCATTTAGGACGGGGCGGATGGCTGTCATCGCGTTCCGGCAACGTCCTGTCCCCTCCCCGGTGCCCGCGAATTGACCGCCGCGTCAACTAGTGACTCTATGCCAGCGATGGGGGCGGACCAAAATATCGACCTAAGGCGCGGTATCGCCAGCACGCTGGACTGGTGGCGCGCGGCCGGCGTGGATGCGCTTATCGATGAAGCGCCGCGCAACTGGCTCGCTGCAGCCGCGGCACCCGAGACGGCCACGCCGAGAGATACGAAACGCGGCGAAACGGTCATCGCGCGCCCGCCAGCACCGCCGCTGCCCGATTCGCTGGAAGCGTTCAACCAGTGGCGGATCAGCGACGCCGCCCTCGACGCGCATTGGGGTAGCGTTCGACTCGGCGCACAAGGCAAA
>JAIELC010000075.1 GCA_019753375.1 Sphingomonas sp. | reverse complement strand
AATCGCCTGCGCACGATCGACGGGATCAGGGCGAACACAATCTGGCCCGCCAGCCCAATGGGGCCGGGCATGCGACCCAATGATGCCAGCCAGCCGGTAAAACTCATCCCGAACGCAATCACGGCAAGCGCGGCTTCGACGATCATCAGCAGCGCAAAAGCAAGCAGGCCGGCGCCGGTCGCCGCGGCGCGCGATAGCCCCGGCGCGCGCCGCAAAATGGCGGCTGCGGTAAGCCAGCTGACCAGCACCATCAGGGGCAATTCGATCGACACCGCCGCGGTTGCCCCAAGCGCAGGCGCCAGCCACAGCGTTCTGATGGTGCCGAACACAAATCCGGCGACAAAGATGATCGCAAAATAGCGAAATCCGGCCGCGATCATGCCCCGGCCAGCAATTGTTCCTTTGCAATCTTGTCGCGCCAGACCAGCGGGGCAAGCTGGTGAACATTATTGCCATCGCTGTCGACGGCGACCGTCACCGGAAAATCCTGAACGTCAAATTCGTAGATTGCCTCCATGCCCAGATCGGCAAAGCCGACGACCTTTGAACCCTTGATGGCGCGCGCCACAAGATAGGCGGCGCCACCCACGGCCATCAGATACGCGCTCTTCCCGTCGGCGATTGCGTTGGTTGCATCGGGACCGCGTTCGGCCTTTCCGACCATCGCAAGCAGGCCCTGATCGAGCATCATCCGCGTGAATTTATCCATCCGCGTGGCCGTGGTTGGCCCGGCCGGTCCAACCACTTCCTCGCCAACAGGATCAACCGGACCGACATAATAAATCACCCGGCCTTTGAAATCGACGGGCAGCTCTTCGCCCTTGTCGAGCATGTCCTTGATTCGCTTGTGCGCGGCGTCGCGACCCGTCAGCATCTTGCCGTTCAGCAACAGCCGATCGCCCTGTTTCCAGGACCGCACCATTTCGGGCGTCAACGCGTCCAGGTCGACCCGGATGGCCGCGCTGTCGGGTTGCCAGTCGACCCTGGGCCAATCGTCGAGCCGGGGCGTTTCCAGATAGGCGGGACCCGATCCGTCCAGCGTAAAGTGCGCATGACGGGTCGCCGCGCAATTCGGGATCATGGCGACCGGCTTGCCGGCGGCATGGCACGGCGCGTCCATGATCTTGACGTCGAGGATCGTCGATAATCCGCCGAGCCCCTGGGCACCGATACCAAGCGCATTGACCTTGTCAAAAATTTCGATCCGCAAGGCTTCGATGTCGGTTCTGGCCCCGCGCTGTTTCAACTGCGCCATGTCGATGGGTTCCATCAGCGCTTTCTTGGCGAGGAGCACGCAGTGTTCCGCGGTGCCCCCGATGCCAATGCCCAGCATCCCCGGCGGGCACCACCCCGCCCCCATTTGCGGCAGCATGTCGAGAACCCAGTCGACGATCGAGTCGCTGGGATTCATCATCTTGAATTTGCTTTTGTTTTCGCTACCGCCGCCTTTGGCTGCAACGTCAACCGAGACCGTGCTCCCCGGCACCATTTCGACGTGCAGGACACACGGCGTGTTGTCTTTGGTATTGCGCCGGGTAAAGGCGGGGTCGGCGAGGACAGAGGCCCGCAGCTTGTTTTCAGGGTGCAGATAGGCCCGTCGCACGCCGTCATCGACGACATCCTGCAACGATCGCCGGGTGGTATCGAGCCGGCAGTCCATCCCCCATTTTATGAACACATTGACGATGCCGGTATCCTGGCAAATCGGTCGGTGCCCTTCGGCGCACATGCGCGAATTGGTTAGAATCTGGGCAATCGCATCGCGTGCGGCGGGGCCTTTTTCTGCCTCGTACGCCACACCAAGCGCGCGAATATAGTCCATCGGGTGGTAGTAGCTGATGAACTGCAGCGCATCGGCCACGCTGTCGATCAGATCAGCTTCACGTATGATGGTCGTCATGGCGTTGTTTCCAGTCACGAGGGATTTGGCTTCCTTAGCCGAGCCGGGCGCGAGCGCAATCCAGGACATTTCGATCCGGTCCACGCAAAACATTTGAAATTTTTGCAGCGAGATCAACTAATCAGAAAGAATAATCTGCCTACTGCCAACCCTATGCAGGGTGGCGGACAACAGATTTCAACCAAACCCGCTGCGCGCGTCCGCTTCCTGGCGTCGTTGGGGTTAAGTCAATCGGACAGTCGCGCCGACTGGGTTGATCGGAATTCGCATGTCCGGCAGCTTGCCGTGACGTCCATCGCCACCCTTTTCATCCAGATCTTTTCAACCATTGTGATCATCGTTTCTGCGATCATGGTTGAACGGGCCGACTTGTTGCGATCATCCGCCATCGCGAGCGGCGTTGTGCTGACTGCTGGCCTGTTATTGAGTGGATTGTTGCTCATCCCCCCGATGCGCGGTTGGCCGGCCTATCGTCACGCGCGCATCAGTGTCGTGGTCGGCGCCACCCAGGCCGCCGGGCTGATGACGCTGTTGTGGATCTCTGTGCAGCTGCCATCGGGGCCATATCAGCTTGCCAGCTTTGCGGCGGTGCTCGGCGCGCTGGGCACAACCGCCGCGGCGCTCCACCCGATCCGGGCCGCGACGCTGGCGCTGGTAAGCGTGACGACGGTCAGCGTCTTTGCTCATGTTGGTGTGACGGCGCTGTCGCTGATTGGACTGAGCTGCCTTGCCTGCCTGATCGTGACGACGCGTCGTCTTGCCCTGGTCGAAATCGACAGGGCACTGCAAAAGGCGCGGATCGACGATGATGGTCGCCTGGCGGCACAATTGATCCGCGAATTCGAAAGCCATGGGACCGGGTGGTTCTGGCAGACCGACCGCCACGGCAACATAACCTATCTGACCAGCAAGGTTGCCGAGGCGCTGGCGGTCGGCAACACCGACCCGATCGGACAGCCCCTGACCGCGATTTTCCGGATGGACCGGATATCGCCGGGCACCGAGCGCACGTTGAGTTTTCATCTGTCATCGCGCACCTCTTTTTCGGACTATGCCGTCCACGCGGCGGCGGACCGTACCAGCGACCGCTGGTGGTCAATCTCCGGACGACCGGTTACCGATTCGCTTGGCGGGTTTCAGGGCTTTATCGGCAGCGGATCAGACCTGACCGAAAAGCGTCTGGCCGACGCAGAGATTACCAGGCTCGCGCTGTTTGACGGTCTGACCGGGCTGGCCAATCGCCAACGCATGCGGTTGTCGCTGGACCAGACACTCAACCAGCCGGGCGGTATAAGGCGGCCAACCGCGTTATTCCTGCTCGACCTTGATCGGTTCAAGGTCGTCAACGATACGCTCGGCCATCAAACCGGAGACGCGCTGCTGAAGCAAGTCGGCCAACGGTTGATGCGCAGCGTGGGGGACAGCGTGCTGGTCGGCCGGCTCGGCGGCGATGAATTCCAGGTCGTCTTGCCCGGCGAAAGCGATACCAACAAACTGTCTGATCTGGCGCGCGACATCATCGGCGCGCTGTCACAACCCTATACGATCGACGGTACATCGATTTCGATTGGCTGTTCCATCGGCGTGGCAATCGCGCCCAATGACGGCGACAATTCTGAAACACTGGTCCGGAACGCCGATCTCGCGCTCTATGCCGCCAAAGCCGACGGGCGCGGCGTGCATCGTTTCTATCGGGCGGAATTGCTGCAGGGGGCCCAGAACCGCAAACAACTGGAAGATGATCTGCGCCAGGCGCTCGCCGGCAACCAATTTCACTTGGTGTATCAGCCGGTCGTTTCCACGCAGACAACGCGCATCGTCGGCTATGAAGCCCTGCTGCGCTGGGAGCATCCGTCGCGCGGATCGGTGTCCCCGGCAGAGTTTGTCCCGATCGCCGAGGATTGCGGGCTGATCGAACCGATCGGCGAATGGGTGCTGCGGACCGCTTGTCACGATGCGGCCGAATGGCCGCGCGATATTCGGGTCGCCGTCAATGTTTCGCCGATTCAATTCGCAAACCCCGCGCTGCCAACGCTTGTTACCAATGCGCTGGCAAATTCAGGGATCGCGCCCGGCCGGCTGGAACTCGAAATCACCGAAGGCGTGTTTCTCGACGAAAGCGCGTCGACCGATGCGATGTTCAAAAGCCTGAAGACAATCGGCGTCCGACTGGCGCTTGATGATTTCGGCACGGGCTATTCGTCGCTGGGCTATTTGAAGACCGCACCATTCGACAAGATCAAGATCGACCAGTCCTTTGTCCGGGGCGCCGCAGCGCCGGCCAGCCGCAATGCTGCCATCATCCGCGCCATCGTAACGCTGGCCGAAACACTGGGGATGGAAACCACCGCCGAAGGGGTGGAGGCGCAGGACGAGATTGACCTGATCCGGGAACTCGGGTGCAGCCACATCCAGGGCTTTGTTTATGGCCGTCCGGCGCATCAGCTTGACGTGCTGGTACAGCTAACCGAGGGTCAGGGTCTGGCCACGCCGTCGGGCTTCCGCGTCAGTCGCAGCCAGCGCACCACGGTGATGCGCACTGCCATTCTCGAAATCGAAGGCGAACGCGGCGAAGTGCGAATCCGCAATCTGTCGTCAACCGGTGCAATGATCGAGGGAATCGATTTCGGTCCGGATCCCGGCGATGTCTCGCTGCTGATCGAATTGCTCGAAGGCCAGATGTTCCCCGGCAAATTGCGCTGGGCAAAGGGCGGCCGGGCCGGCATCGAATTCAACGAACATTTCAATCTCGACCGCCTCGGCGCTGGCCTCGACACCCGCCATATGCGCAAGGCGGGCTAGCGCCAGCCACGGCGGATTGCGGCGCGCGGCGCGGCGATAGCCTCCCGGGTCGCCGAATTGCTTCGGACCGGAATTTAGGCGTTATTATAGCTGACGTACCCATATCGAATTGGATAGAGCAATGAGTCTACTCACCCCAATGGATTCGTTCGCCCATGGGCTTTTCCCTTACGGCCAGAGCAGGCGTCAGGTCATCGTGCTAAAGGCGTATTTTGACGACAGCGGCACGCACAACGAATCCGATGTCATCGCCATGGGCGGTTTAATCGCGGACGAGCCTGTATGGGCGTTGATGGAGCAAAAATGGGCGGCGCTTCGGGACGAACTCGGCATTCGCAAGATGCATATGTCCGCGTGCGAGAATGCGCGGAACGAGTTTGCAGGGTGGAGCCGAGATGCTCGAGATAAGGCAATCGCCAGGTTTTCAGATATTATTTGCGATATGAACGCATGCATGCTTGCCGGTGCGGTATCGCGAACGGTCTGGAATCGCGTCGCGTCCGAAACTGATCTTGCTAACCAGTTTTCGCAGCCAATCGACTTTCTGTTCAACGTATGCATGCGAAAAGCAATGGAGGCGAAACGAGTCAGCGTTGAAGGAACGGAAAAGGTCGTTGTTACTTTTGACTCGCGCGAAGAAAATCTTGGATTTTGGAACAAGCTGGCGAGCGGATATCAAGAGAGCTGGAAACATAAAGTTTCATCATATGCATTTGGATCAATGGTCGATGTTCTTCCGCTTCAGGCCGCTGATATGATTGCATATGAGATATTTGTTCATCAATGTTCTCGCGAACGAGTGGGCGGGGAAAATCCAGAATTACGGCCGAATTTCAGGAAACTTGCTGATCAGCTTCCAATTCATGCGGGATATTTCACGTACAACAATTTACTTGAGTACGCGCGCGAACTATCCGGCCCGCTTAGTAACGGACTTCGCAGCGGCTGATAAAACATCGTTGATACGCTTATCTGCATCTGTGGGGTTTAGTTCTCCAGCGTCCACGAGATCGCGTACTGCCTTTCGGAAGCGCTCGCTCTGCGCTTCCGGGCTTTCCTTCTTGTCTTTCTTCGCTGGCATTATCCGATGCCTCCGACACGAGCTGTTTGATAGGTAAGGCGACGGCCAACGATGCCGCTCAATAAGGCATCTGCCCGATCAGCGTCGTTGAAGCCGTTTGCTGCGCGGTTGGTGTAGCGGAAATCGAACTCTGCCAAATAGCGGTGCAGATGCTTCTTTTGACAGTGCTGGTACACACCGCGCATGCCGCGCTTGAAGATGCTGAAATAGCCTTCAACGGTGTTGGTATGGGCCGCCCCGCGCACATATTCGCCCGCGCCGTGGTTCACGATCTCATGCTTGAAGGCGCGGTGCATGTGGCGATACTGGCCCGCGTCATCGGTGCAGAGCGTGCTGGCGGCGTCGATCTG
>JAIELC010000089.1 GCA_019753375.1 Sphingomonas sp. | reverse complement strand
CGATCACCGTTGTGACGGCGCAGGATGCCAAGCTTCAGGGCACGACCCGGATCGAAGATCTGCTCAACTCGCTGCCGTCTGTCTATGCCAGCCAGTCGTCGAGCCTGTCGAACGGCGCGGATGGGACGGCTACCGTCGATCTTCGCGGCCTTGGCACCACGCGGACGCTGACCCTGGTCAACGGTCGTCGGTTGCTTCCCGGCGATCCTAGCCCGACCAGCGGTTCTGCGGCCGACATCAACATCATTCCGGTGTCGATCCTGAAGCGCGTCGAAGTGCTCACCGGCGGCGCGTCATCGACGTACGGCGCAGACGCTGTTGCGGGCGTCGTCAACTTCATTCTCGACACCAACTTTACGGGCTTACGCCTCGACGGCCAGTATAGCTTTTACCAGCATGACAATGGCGACAAGTTCCTGACGCCGCTGTTGAATACACGGCAGAATGCCGGTCTTGACGGCTATGGCTATCCTACCGGTAGCGTTGCCGACGGTGGCGCTGTCGATCTGACCGCATCATTCGGCACTGGGTTCGATGACGGCCGCGGGCACGCCACTGTTTATGTTGGCTATCGTAAGGTCAACGCCGTACTGCAGAGCCGCCGCGACTACAGCGCCTGCGTCCTGCAGAATACCGGCGGTGGTGCACCACGCTGCGGTGGTTCGGCCACCTCGGACAATGGTAACGCGATTGTGTTCGATGACCCACGGGGCACGGGCATTACATCGACCATTTACACGTTTGCACCGAACGGCGGGTTCAACAATTCGACGTCGCTGTTCAACTTCGCGCCGACCAATTACTTCCAGCGCCCTGATGAACGCTACACGGCTGGCCTGTTCGCGAATTACGAAGTCAATGACTCGATCAAACCCTATGTCGAGTTCATGTTCATGGACGACCGAACCGTCGCGCAGATCGCGCCATCGGGCGATTTCGGCAATACGCTGACGATCAATTCGGACAATCCGCTGATTTCGCCAGCCCAGCGCGCCATCATTTTCGGGTCGGAAAACCTGATCAATGGTTTCCTGGGAACCTTCCCGCTCGCGCAAGGGGCCGGGTATAATCCAAATCCCGGAAACGCGCCGCTGGTGTTCACCGATCCGACCACGGGCAGCACTTATAACCGCGCCTTCTTCCAGCTGCTGCGCCGCAACGTCGAGGGCGGCAACCGCCGCAGCGACCTGCAGCACACCAATTTCCGGACGGTGATCGGTTCCAAGGGCGATCTGGGTAAGACCTGGTCGTACGATGCCTATTACCAATATGGCCGGTCGAACTACACGCAGGTCTATTCAAACGAATTCTCGGTTGCACGCCTTGGCCGTGCCCTCGATGTCGTTGCCGGGCCTGGTGGCGTGCCGATCTGTCGTTCGGTCCGTGATGGCACTGACCCCAATTGCGTGCCGTACAATGTCTTTGGCGGACGCGGTGCGGCCAGCGCAGCGGCAATCAACTATCTGTCTGCGACGGGGTTCCAGAAGGGTCAGACATCTGAACAGATTGCTGACGTGTCCTTCACTGGACAGCTTGGTGATTATGGGGTGAAGTCGCCCTGGGCGAGCGATGGCGTTGCCGTCAATATCGGCTTTGAATGGCGCAACGAATCGCTGGAGCTGCAGACGGACAACGCGTTCCAGACCGGCGACCTGACGGGCCAGGGTGGTGCGACATTGCCCCTGTCAGGCAGCTTCCGGGTCTACGAATTGTTTGGTGAGGCATCGATCCCGATCGTGCAGGACAGCTTCGTCAAGGATCTGTCGTTCACGACTGGCTATCGTCGCTCATGGTACAAGACGAGTGCTGGTAACAGCTACAACACCGATACCTACAAGTTCGGCATCGATTTTGCACCAATCAGCGATATTCGCGTCCGCGCATCGTATAACCGCGCCGTTCGGGCACCAAATATCCAGGAACTGTTTGCAACCAACACCGTCGGGCTCGATGGCAGCAATGATCCCTGCGCAGGCCGCACGATCACTGCCACCGATTATGGGTGTATCGCCCAGGGTCTGGCGGTCGGTCAGCGTACTGCTGCTAACCCCGCAGGCCAGTATAACGGTCTGCTGGGCGGAAACACCAACCTGCTGCCGGAAATTTCGACGACGAAGAGCATCGGCGTCATCCTGCAGCCGCGGTTCCTGAAGCGCTTTGCCCTGACGGTCGATTACTTCGACATCAATGTCGACAATGCGATCCGCAGCTTTGGCGCTGATGCAATCGTTGGCGATTGTACCTCGACGACAACGGCAACGGTGGTGGCGGCATCGTGCGCGCTCATCAATCGCGATACAGCCGGATCGCTCTGGTTGACGCCAAACGGCTTCATCCGCGATCTTCCGAACAATGTTGGTCGGGTGCAGACCCGTGGTATCGAAGTCAACGGTACGTTCGCCCAGCCAGTCGGCAATCTGGGCAAGCTGAATTTCAGCTTTAACGGCACCTATCTCGATGCTTACAAGGTCGATAATGGCCTTACCACGCCATATGACTGCGCCGGGCTGTTCGGGCCTACCTGCAGCGGTGGTGGTACCACGTCGAGCGGTGCGCCACTGCCACGGTGGCGGCACAAGGCGCGGTTGACGTGGGATGCACCAAAGGGCCTGGGTCTCTCGGCGCAATGGCGCTACATTGGCCCGGTCTCGGCCGAAACAGCGTCGGGTAATGCCACGCTGCAGCCTCCCGGCACGTTCAACTTCGACCCCGGTCTCCGCATCGCGTCGCAGAGCTATTTTGATCTGGCGTCAACGGTTCGGATTGGTGATCGCTTCAGCTTCCGGTTGGGCGTGAATAACGTCACCGATAAGCAGCCGCCATTTGTAACATCGGGTAACGGCAATCGTGCGGGGTCGAACTTGTGCCCTACCGGTCCGTGTAACGGTAACACCTACCCCGCGACCTATGATGCGCTGGGCCGGTACTTCTACGTCGGCCTCACCCTCGATCTGTAATCGCGGGTTTGCTGAAATGAAGGGGCGGTCGATCTACGGATCGGCCGCCCTTTTCGTGCCTATCGCAGGACAGCGAATGCCGATTGCCTTTCGCAAACGGTGCACCGCATAATGAAGACGTGGTAACGCAGCCGATGCTCGATCCCCGAACCGCCGACGCGCTGAGGCTGGCGATGGAGTCCGCACGTGCCGGCCAGATAGCCAGCGCAAGAAAAATTGCTGAATCGGCCCTAGTTGCGGGCGGGGACATTGTCGCGCTCAACGCGTTTCTGGGCATGGTGTGCGCCCGAGCTGGCGATTTGCGTGGGGCTGTTCGCCACCTTGCGGCTGCGCATAAAGAACGGCCCGCCGATGTAACGATCGCCTGCAACCTGATCGCGGCGTCGATTGAGCTTGGCGAACTTGAGGCGGCAATAAAGGTCGCAACGCCCGAACTGGCGTTCTCCGATCCATCGCTACGGGTCGCCCGATATCGGGGGTTTGTCGCCCAAGCGCTCGAACGGTTTGACGATGCCGCCGCCGCTTATGAACATGTGGTTGCCTCTGCTCCAGACGATTTTGAAAGTTGGAACAACCTTGGCAATGCGCGCACCGCCCAAGGTGATGCACCCGGCAGTGTCGTTGCATTGGAACGCGCGATTGCGCTCGATCCATCCGCGGCGCCGACGCGCCTGAATCTGGCCGCCGCTCTGCGCGCAGCTGACCGGTTTCGTGATTCAGAGACGGTGCTGCGTCGCGCGGCGACGGATTTTCCGGATGATGCCCGGCCTCTCCATGAACTCTATGTCCAGTTAAAGGGTGAAGGCGAACATGAGGCGGCTTTGCCGATCATCGAGGAAGCAGTCCGGCGTGACCCGGACAATGCCAGTCTGCAGTTAAAGCTGGGCGTTGAATATGGTCTGGTTCGGAATACCGAACTCGCGGAGCTGGCATTTCGACGGGCTATCGCGATCGATCCGGTCCTTTCGGATGCGTATCTCGGGCTGTGCATTCAATATGAACATACTAATCGGGAGTCCGAACTCGCGCCGTTGATCGCCTTGGGAAGATCCAATGGACTCGATGCCGGGACAATGGCGTTTATGCAGGCAATGGATCATCGCCGCGCCAAGCGTTTCGACGAAGGCCTTGCAATCCTTGATCAGGTTCCGGCCGATATCGAACCTGAGCGGACGGCACATATCAGGGCAACCTTGCTCGATCGGCTTGGTCGATCCGATGAGGCTTTCGCGTGGTTTTCAGTAACGAACAACCTGCATGCGGAGGGCTTGACGGCCCCCCTTCCGCGCGCGACCGAACTCCGCGACGAGCTTCGAAGCGATCTGCATCTGTTGACACCCGATTGGGTGGGCGGCTGGTCTGCCGCGAACCCGGAACCGGTGCGCCCCGATCCCGTATTTCTGGTGGGCTTTCCGCGCTCAGGGACGACGTTGCTCGATACGATCCTGATGGGTCATCCCGATACGGTCGTGCTCGAGGAACAGCCGCCGCTCAACCATGTCGATAAGGCCGCGGGTCATCTTGCCGGGCTTGCAGCGCTCAGCGACACCGATATCGTTCGTCTTCGCAAGCAATATTATGATGAGGTGGCGGCGATTGAACCATTGCCGGATACCAAACTGCTGGTCGATAAGTCGCCATTGTTTCTCCACAAGGTTCCACTGATCCAGCGCCTTTTTCCCAACGCACGTTTCATCCTGGCGCTGCGCCACCCATGCGACGTGCTCTTGAGCTGCTATATGAGCAATTTCCGGCTCAATTCGGCGATGTCCAATTTTCTGCGATTGGAGGATGTGGCGGAATTCTATGATCTCACCTTTCAGCTCTGGGAGAAATCAACGTCGCTGTTCCCGGTAAAAATGCATACAATCGTCTACGAACGGCTTGTCGACAATGTCGAAGCGGAAGTTCGTCCGCTATTCGATTTTCTGGGTCTTTCATGGAATGTTGCTGCGCTCGATCATCAGCGGACCGCCAAATCGCGCGGGTTGATCACCACCGCAAGCTATTCCCAAGTCACTGAACCGATTTACAAGCGTGCGGCAGGCCGATGGGAAAGATATCGCAGTCACCTGGAACCGATCTTTCCGGTACTCGAGCCGTGGGTCGAAAAATTTGGTTATAAGCTTTGACCATCACTGTCGCTGACTTGCTTGCGCAGGCAGATCAAGCGACAGCCGCTCGCGATCTGGCGCAGGCGCAGGCGCTGCTTCGCCAGGCTGCCGATGCAGATCCTAATGACCCGATGATTTTGCTGCGCCTCGCGGGCGTCAGCCGCGCTGTCGGTCAGCCGCGCGTCGCGCTCGAAGCGGTGCATCGGGCCCTGGCGCTTCGACCGCTGGATTTCACCGCACTCGTCATGCGTGCGGGCCTGCTCGATCGTCTCCAGCCTGAACAATCAGGCGAGGCCTGGGGCCATGCCCTGGCACAGCGGCCAGAGGGTGATCTACCGCCTCAGCTTGCCGCTGCCGTCGCCGACGGTGAGGCAAGGCATGCAGCTTGGCTAGACAGGCGCGAAGATCGACTGAAGGCGGCGACGTCAGCGGCCGAGCTTAGTGCAAATCCGGATGAGCAGCGTCGGATTAAAAGGTTTCGCAGCAATAGCTTGCGGCGGACCCGAGTCTATCACAGCGATCCTACCCATTTCTTTTATCCTGAACTGACGGAACGCGAATTTCACCCGCGCAGCCGGTTTCCCTGGTTGCGCGAGCTGGAGGCCGCCACTGATTCAATTGCGGAGGAATTTGCGGCTGTGATGGCGGCGGAACGCGCCGAACTGGTACCCTATATTCAATATGCGGATCACCTGCCGCTCGACCAGTGGCGACCGCTCAATCACAACCCGGACTGGACGGCGATTCACCTTTGGCAAAATGGCCGACAAGTCGCTGCCAATGCGACGCACTGCCCCCACACCATGGCAATGCTCCAAAGGCTGCCGCAGCCCGGTATCGCCGGCGCATCGCCGAACGCGATGTTCTCGTTGCTGGCACCCGGCACCGCGATCCCGCCGCATGTCGGTGTCAGCAATGCGCGCCTCGTCTGTCATCTGCCGTTGATTGTGCCGGATGGATGCTGGTTTCGGGTCGGCGGCGAAACGCGTCGCTGGGCACGGGGCGAGGCTTTTGTCTTCGACGATACAATCGAGCATGAGGCACTGAACCCAAGCGATCAGCTTCGAGTGGTCCTGATCTTCGACATTTGGCACCCAGACCTTAGTCCGGTTGAGCAGGAGGCGGTGGCGGCGCTTATCAGTGCCGATGACCAGGCGGTAATGGCGGCGCTATGACCTGCGACGCGGCACTTGCGGCAGCGCGGGC
>JAIELC010000129.1 GCA_019753375.1 Sphingomonas sp. | reverse complement strand
ACGTTCGCATACACGGTAAACTTGTCGTTGACCTGAGCCTTCACGTTCATATCAAACGTTATGTAGCTGCTGACCCGGGTGTCGGTGCCCGGATAACCAGGTGCAAGACCACCATCGCGATAGCCCGTTCCCTGGTCCTGCGCAGACAAGTCATAGCCTGAGGTGTAATTAACGGTTCCCGTCAATGCGATCGGGCCCTTTTCGACCGTGTTTGACCAGTGACCACGCCAACGGAACGTGCCCGATCCGGCAGTAAGGTTGAAGTTGCCGAGCGTGTCGACATAGGTTTCTTTGGTCCCATCGGGGAAGGTTGTGCTCAACTCGAGGATGAGACTAGCTTCAAGGTCGGTAGTCCATTTGAAGCCAGCGATATTAAAGCGGCCGTTGGCGCCAAAATCGATACCTTCCGATTTCTGTTCGTTGGCATTGATCAACTGCGACTGCACGAAAGCGATACGCGGACGGGCCGTCGGATTGTTCACATCGGGAGCATCCGCAATCACGGTGTAGCCGGCGGGGATCGCTTGCCCCGCATAATAGGCTGCTACCGCTGGTGCCGTGGAAGGCGAGGTGATCACCCCGGTTTTCTTGATGTTGTAGTAATCGATCGTGAACGAAAGATTCCTGATCGGCTCCAAGACAATTCCAGCTGTAAAGCTGCGCGACTTTTCCGGTTGAAGATTTGGCGACGCCAGCGTTGTCAAACCAATCGAATATTGGGTCAGATATTGCGGGCACTGCGTTGCCGCCGTCGCGTCAACCGCACAGGCCGCGCCGTATTGAGCGCGGAAGCTGGAGGGAATATTCACGACCGACTGCGTAACGAACCCGGTCGTTGGCAGTGCGTTGGCTTCCGCGAAGCTTGGAATGCGGAAACCGCGCGAATAGGTGCCGCGAACCGTAATCTGGCGCACCGGTGTCGCCTTGAACCCGAATTTCGGCGAGAAAGCACTCTGCCCCGACGAATAGGTATCGTAACGACCTGACGCATTCAGCTCCAATTGGTCAAACACCGGCGCTTTAACTTCGTAGAAGCCGGCTGCGACCGTTCGGCTGCCCGACGTACCGAATGCATTCAGCGTAAAGTAGCGTTCGGTCGGCCCGTTATCGTCGGGGTTGGCGCTCGGTGAATCAACTGCCTCGTAGTAGACAGTCGCACCGACACCTACCTGGATTGGACCACCGGGCAGATGGAAGAACCCGCGGTTGACCGAGAACTGCGCCTGATAGAGGTCAGAGGACGCGTTGGTAATGTTGTCTGGGCGAACGTAATTATTGATTGCCTGACTGTTCGCCGAAGGATCAACAAAGTTGTACGAACCATCGCCGATCACATCCAACAGATGCTGGATGTAGACATAGCCCCGCTGCAGGCGAAGCAAGTCGGTGTGCATCGCGGTCGCGTCAAAGCGATAGTTCCAGTCGTTAAAGATCGTGCCCGTAATCCCCAACGCAGCACGGTATACGCGGCTGCGCGTTGAGTTAAAGGTCGGCTCAGGCAGACGCCCCGTCAGGCGTGCGACCTGGCCAGCTGCCGCAAACGGATTGTTGGGGTTCAGTCGCCGATCTGCCGCAGTATCGCAGTTCACGCGCGCTGCGCAAACAAAGACCGGCAATGCCAAAATACCTGAACCGGGATCAAGGCTGGGGTTTGGTGCAGTCGACGTCGAAAACCGCGGGAACAGAATACCGGTCGGGGCGTTACCGCGCAGCACCGCTGGGAAACCGCCATAGCTTGAGGACGTCTGCTGGAAATTCACGGCCAGGTAAGCTTCCGACGAATCGCCCACTTTCGCCGTGAAGCGCGCCGATCCGCCAAAGCGCTCAAGCTGCGGTGCGATGATCTGGTAATCACGCACAAAATCGTTCTGGCAAATAATGCCCGACGGTGCGGCCGCACCCGCCGCCGCCAACTCAGTAGCATTAAGGGTTGTCGACGATCCGCCGATGCAAGCGGTTGTCGGGTTCAGCTTCTGATAGCGGCCCTGAGCCGCGCCCCCATTCTGCACGCCATTCGCATAACCCACATTGCTGTAAGGACGCACGTACAGATCATAGGGCAGCACAAAACCGGTATAAGTACCGTCAGATTCGCGACCGTTGAAAATGCCGTTCGGGCCACCGATGCTGTTCTGGTTTGCCGTGTTGAACGGCGCGCCCAGATCATCATTCCGGACTTCGCTGCTGCGGTAATAGAAACCACTAATGTACGCGTTATAGCCCTTTTCGTCGAGATCGCCGACGCCGGCGGTCAACGTCAGTCGCTGATTGGCGCCAAAACCGCGCTCAGCCACACCAGCTTCTACGCGTGCCGAAATGCCCTTGAAGCTGCGCTTGGTGATGATGTTAACGACACCCGCAATCGCGTCAGCGCCGTAGTTAGAAGACGCGCCATCCCGCAATACCTCGACACGCTCAACAATGTCATCGGGGATCGTATTCAAATCAACAAAGTTACGCGAACCGTCGTCAGCCAGCGGATAATAGGCAGCGCGCTGACCATCGAACAGGACCAGCGTGGAGTTGGTCGACAAACCGCGCAACGAAATCGAAGAAGCGCCACCAGCAAACGCGCCATTGGCGGTGAACGAGTTAGTCAGCGACGGACCATTGTTCGACGACAGCTGCTGGAGCGCGTCTTGAACAGTGTTGATGCCGCGCTTGTCGAGATTTTCCTGCGTCACTGTGGTGACGGGAGATACCCCCGTGTCCTTGCTACGGAATAGCGAACCAGTGACGACAATATCATCGGCCTTGGCATCTGTTTCAGTGGTCGTTGCTGGATCCTGCGCAGCCTGTTGCGCCAGTGCTGGCGTCGCAACCATGGCAAGCAGCATTGCCGCCGGTGCGATTCCACCACGCAGACGCGAGCGGATAGCGTAAGTTTTTGGCTGATTCATTTATAGGCCCCTTATCATGTTCTGGCACCGGCTTTTTCGGCTCATGCGTTGTCAATATGCACGTTAGCACTAAGCTGATGTCGATGATCCAATCTCTACAAAGCTACGAACATTGTAAATGCGTTGAGGATTGCGATCGGTTTTCTGTTTCTCGACTGTAGCAAAATGGCAACAGATTGTTAAACGCCTCATAGCTATTCGCCAAAAAACTTATAGTTAATCGCCAAAAAAGCGCCTTATGTCACTTCCCCACCATCGCCCCGGCCAGCAGCAGCGGGTCAATGCGTGCGTCGCGCCATTTGAGGCTCCAGTGGAGATGGGGCCCGGTTGCTCTTCCGGTCATTCCCACCAGACCAATGGGCTGTCCGCGCACCACGTGATCGCCGGGTTTCACGTCGATCCGTGAGAGATGCAGAAAGGCGCTGGACAGCCCCATGCCGTGATCGACCATCAAAAGATTGCCTTCCAGCGTGAAGGGATGGTCTGCCGCCAGAATAACCACCCCATCGGCTGGCGCACGGACGACGGTGCCGGTTGGCACAGCGATGTCGATGCCCGAATGATAGCTGCCGGCCTCGCCATTGGCATAGATGCGCTGCGATCCGAACAATGTCGAAATTCGCCCAAGCACCGGCCATAGAAATCGTTGATTCCACCCGGCAGCGTCGGTGATCACCGCGCGAGCGCTATTGATCTGGGCCAGCTCGGCTGGACGAACCGCGTCAAATTCCGGCTGGGGCAGCGGAATTTTTGGCAGCGTCGACAGGCGCGAAATGTCCCAGGCGCGCGGCGTAACGGACAAGGTTCGGGTGATCGTCCGTCCATCGGCAAAGCGCGCGATCAACGTTGCCATTGGCGGTGCGTCGCGGTCGAAAGCGACAAGGAACTGGCCGTTGGCGGCAAGCGGCACCGGCGTGCCGTCAAAGCTGAGCGCCACCACGCCTTTCGGGACCACGCCGATTAACGTGCCGCCCTGGGTCTGCGGTCCGGTCAGACCGAAATCCTCGCTCTCGGGCAACCCGACCGGCGTGGCCGGGGAACCGGGCTCGCTCTGCCCGGTCGATCCGGCCCCATCCTGCGCAGGAAGCATGCGTGCGGCCGCCGGCGACGGCGATACGCCCAGAGCGGACACCCCCACCAACACGATCATTGATGCCGCTCTGGTAGACCAGCGGCCGAACAAGTTCACGCGCGGGTCATCGCCGCCGTGGCGATTTCGGGGCTTGCATAGGCCTCTTGTCGGACAACGCTCCAATAGCGCAGCTCGTCGAGCGTGATCCGCGCACCCGTTTCGGCACACACGACATGGTCACCTGGTGACAGCACCCGAAAGCCATTGGCCATGTAATTAAGGCGCGCGGGCCGGTCGGTGTTCGACATCAGCATAGGTATTTCTCACTCAGACAATCATGTGGCGCCGGATCTATAGCAGACTGGGCTGGTTGGTCGCAGACGGTTGCTGCGACTTATCATAGGGCTTGGCGGTCGGGCGCTCAACCCGCGCATCCACCGCCGCATCGCCGAAGTGCAGCGTCAGCGCGCCAGCCGCCCGGGCGGCCGCCGCGGTCGTGATAACTTCCCCGCCGGGCCGCGCCGACACCCGGACATATCCGCGCTTCAACAGGCCATCGGGATTGACGGCGTCAAGCAACCGCCCGGTTCGATCAAAATGCGCGCGTGCCGATGAAAGTTGCCGGTCGAGCATGGCAGGGCGCAACACGCTGCCGGTCCGATCGAGCAGAGATCGTGCGCGCGCAATCCGGTCGCCGAGCGCCCGATCGAGCCGCTGACCCAGATCATCGGCGCGCTGTCGCTGCGGCCCCAGCAACGCGTCGCGCCTGGGCAGCAGCCGCGACAACGCGTCAAGCCGTTCACGGCCACGTTCGATGTAGCGGCGCGCGGTCCGTTCTGTCCGCAACCCAAAGCCGTCCACGGTTGCGATCAGGTCGGCGCGAACCGGCACGGCCATCTCGGCAGCGGCGGTGGGCGTCGGCGCGCGCCGGTCAGCCGCATAGTCCGCCAACGTGGTGTCGGTTTCGTGGCCGACCGCAGAAATCAGCGGGATACGACACGCCGCGATCGCCCGCACCACTGCTTCTTCGTTGAACGCCCATAAATCCTCGATCGATCCGCCGCCGCGCGCAACAATGACCAGATCGGGGCGCGGGACCGGCCCACCGGGCGCCATCGCATCAAAGCCGCGGATCGCCTTCGCCACCTGCGCGGCCGCGCCATCTCCCTGCACCAGGACCGGCCAGACGATGACATGACTGGGAAACCGGTCTGCAAGGCGGTGCAGAATGTCGCGGATCACGGCACCCGTCGGCGATGTCACGACCCCGATCACGCGCGGCAAATAGGGGATGGGCAGCTTGCGCGCGGGATCGAACAAGCCTTCGCCCGCCAACGAAGCCTTCAGCCGTTCAAACAGCGCCATCAGCGCGCCTTCACCAGCCAGTTCGAGCCGGTCGACGACAATCTGATATTTTGACCGACCGGGATAGGTTGTCAGCTTGCCAGTCGCGATGACATCCAGCCCATCCTGCGGGGCAAAGGCCAATGCGCCCGCCACGCCTTTCCAGATGATCGCGTCAATGACCGCGCTTTCATCCTTCAGCGACAGATAGGCGTGACCCGACGCCGCGCGCTTATACCCCGAGATTTCACCGCGCAGACGAACGTGACCGAATTCTCCCTCCACGACGCGCTTCAGCTTCATGGCCAATTCGCCGACGCTCATGGGTGCGGCGTTGTCGCCGGGGGCTTGCTCGGCTACCAGCCGCGGGCTTGTATCGGAGAAATCGTCAGCCATGCCGGATGCCATTAATGTCCTTCTGATCGGATCAGGTGGCCGTGAACATGCGCTTGCGTGGAAATTGGCGCAATCGCCGCGGCTCGGCACGCTTTATGCGGCTCCAGGCAATCCGGGAATAGCGCAGCAGGCAAAAATCGTTGCGGTTGATCCCGCGGATCACGCGGCAGTGGCCGCATTCTGCGCCGAAATGTCGGTAACCTTGGTCGTGATCGGGCCCGAAGCGCCACTGGTTGATGGACTGGCGGATAGTTTGCGCGCAGCGGGTATCGCGGTATTCGGGCCCAATGCCCTGGCGGCCCAGCTCGAAGGATCAAAGGGCTTTACCAAGGATCTGTGTGCCCGCGCCGGCATTCCGACCGCGGGCTATGTCCGGGTCGACAGCGAGGCAGCGGCGCGGTCGGCATTGCAGCGGTTTGGCTTTCCGGTGGTGATCAAGGCCGACGGACTGGCAGCCGGCAAAGGCGTAACAATCGCCACCGATTCCGCCGAAGCGGACGCGGCGATCACCGGATTATTCGTTGGCGGGGGCTCTGCGGTCATTGAGGAGTTTCTGGACGGCGAGGAAGCCAGCCTGTTCGTGCTTACGGACGGCACGGCGATCCTGCCCTTCGGATCGGCGCAAGACCATAAACGC
>JAIELC010000065.1 GCA_019753375.1 Sphingomonas sp. | reverse complement strand
GCCAGACCAGAGAAGGGCTTCAATCTCCCAATTCAGATCAGCAACCGATTACATCGACGCCTTGTCGCATATCGAACATCGGTCGCTTCTGGTCACCGCAATCTATTGTCTGGCACGAGATGGCAGCTGACCCGGCGCGATCCGTTTCAGCAGATCGAGCAGGCGCAAAATCTGGTCACCATTGCTACCGCTTGTCGTCAGCAACCGGATTTCCAGATCCTTGCGCGCAGCCGCCACTGAACCGGCGGTGCGGATCAGGCCCATTGCCTGCCGGAAATCGGATTCAGAGCAGCCCGCTACAAATCGCCACAACATCGCCGTTCCGGCAGGCTTCAGGACGCAGCGCTTGCTGGGCGAGAGGCTGAGCCAGATCACCGCCCGGAAATCGTCGAGCGCCGTGCCGCTAAAGTCATCATGGCCCAGCAAACCACCACTGGCCGCCGTTGTATCGATCGTCTGCAGTCCCGGCAGCAGCAGGGGATGGCTGGCCTGCCCCACCCGTGCCACCCCATTTAAAAGCGCTGATGCGCGCAACGCCTTGTCGCCATCAGACGCATAGGCAGTCATGCGGCGGGCGGTCAGACGCACTCTTGGCCAGCGAAGCTTGAATTCATCGACGCCGACATCGGCCGCGGCGAAGACAACTTCGTTGAACAATTGCCGATCGCCCCGGCTGGCAAGCGCATCAAGCGCACGCACCAGATAGCGATTGCCCATGGAATGGGCGACCACATTGACACGCTGCGCGCCGGTGCGCTTGCCAATATCTGCTAATAGATTGGCCAGATCGTTCAGTCGGACCGGATCGGTGGCCGACTGCGCATCGGCGCCGTAGCCGAGCAGCGACGCCTGTGATGGCCAGGAATAGAAGATCGGCGCTCCATCAAGATTCAGGTCAACGGCAAGCTGCGCTGTCCGCTCGGCCGCGATTTCGAAGCTCTGATTATATCCGTGGATGAAGACCAGCACCTCTTTTCTGGCCGATGCCGCAACGCGACTTTGCACGGCGCCAAGAAATCCGGCTCGGGTATCGATCCGTTCGACCTTTTTCAGAATGAAATGGCGTTTTGGATCGGCCTTGAATTCAAACGCCCACGCATTGGGGGTCGGCAATTCGCCCACCCGGCGATCACGCGGCACGCTGACAACTACCTTGCCAAAATTGAGCGGCGCGGCATCACTCCCGAAATAGCTGGATGGAACCCGCGACCCAGTTGGTCGCCGATGCGTCGCGTACAATACTTCAACGAGATTAAAGTCCCTCGTTCCCGGTGCACGCGGCTTCACCGGTTCGGCGGGCGCCACTGGCGGCGGTGACATGGGCGGCGGTGACATGGGCCGCGGGGCAGAGGCAACCGGCGGGGATTGCGGCGGTGGCGGCGCGGACATCATCACACCGCTACGGCGCGTTTTGGTCTTTGGCGGCTTACCCTTTGGCGGTGATGGCTGCGGCGCCGTGGCGACCGGGACCGAGACGACGGGCGGAGGCGGCGGAGCTATGCGGCTGCGAGCGTCCGCCAGCAATGTTTCCACGTCGACAAGATCGTCGGCGTCCGTGCCTGCCGAGCGAAGAACAGACAGCACTGTCGACAATTGGCGCGCGGCCTCTGCAGGATTGCTGTCGAGCAGCAAAGCCGCATAGGCACGGCGCGGCTCGATCAGGTCGGGGTCATCGTCGGCGCCGGTCGCCAGCGCCTTGGCATAAGCGCTGAGCGCAGCATCCGTTCGTCCCGCCGCCGCGAGCCCCCGCGCCAACCCCACATAAACCGACCGCGCCGTTGCCGGATCAAGGCCATCGACCAGCGCTGGATTGTCAAGCGCTGCAATCATCGCTGCCGGATCCTTGGCATCGACGGCGGCCTGAGCCGAGAGCAGAGGACTGGTATCGGGCGGGGCAGCACCCATCAGCCCAAAAGCCATCAGACCAGCAAGAAATCCTGATACTCGCAGACGTATCACCCTGGCTTGCCCCCCATATCCCCGCCGGGCCATCGAAATGGCGTAAACAGCAAAGTGTCGTCAAGGATTTTGGCGGTGCCCGTCCTGGCGCACGCCCCGCCCGATCCATGGTCCCCATATCCGTTTGACAGATACTGCAATTACTTGAAATGATGGCGGCGAAACAACCGAACCGGCGAAAAGGGGATGGCATGAATTCGGGTCACGGGAAGTGGCGCCTGCGCGCTGGCGTTGCGGTGCTGTCGAGCGTCTTGCTATTGTCTGCCTGTGCCAGCGACGGATCTGCCAAGCCCAAATCCGCGAGCGCGACCCCGGCAAAGGGCAACGCCCCCGGCGAGGGTAAGGGGTATAGCCACGATCCTTTCCCCTCAACCTATAAGCCCTATCCGGGCGTGCCGACGCTGCTGCGCGGTGCGACCATTTTCGACGGCGAGGGCGGTCGGATCGACAATGGATCGGTATTGCTGGTTGACGGCAAGGTAAAGGCGGTCGGCGGGGCGATTGCCGATGCCGACATTCCCGCCGGCACGCAGATTATCGACGCGACCGGCAAGGTCGTAACGCCCGGCATTATCGATATTCACAGCCATTTGGGCGATTATCCATCGCCGGGCGTTCAGGCAAATTCGGATGGCAACGAAGCGACGGCGCCAACCACGCCCGACG
Source organism: Sphingomonas sp. (assembly GCA_019753375.1). Classification (GTDB taxonomy): domain Bacteria; phylum Pseudomonadota; class Alphaproteobacteria; order Sphingomonadales; family Sphingomonadaceae; genus Sphingomonas. The sequence goes on along the minus strand of JAIELC010000065.1, from coordinate 3,942 downwards.
TTTGGGCCGAACATAGCGTCTGGCCGCAGGATCCCGGCTTCAGCCGCGCCCTCGCCAATGGCGGCGTGACGACGCTGCAAATTCTGCCCGGTTCGGCCAATCTGATGGGCGGGCGATCGGTCGTCGTCAAGAATGTCTATGCCCGCACCGAGCAAGGGATGAAGTTCCCCGGCGCGCCGTACGGGCTCAAAATGGCGTGCGGCGAAAACCCCAAGCGCGTTTATGGTGCCAAGGGGCGCGAGCCATCAACCCGGATGGGGAATGTCGCGGTCAATCGTCAGACCTGGGCCAAGGCGGTCGAGTATAAGCGCAAATGGGACAAGTATGAAAAAGAGGGCGGCGATCCGCCCGGCCGCGACATTGGCATGGATACGCTGCGCGGCGTGCTGTCGGGCGAAATCCTGGTGCAGAACCATTGCTACCGCGCCGACGAAATGGCGATCGTTCTGGATATGGCCAAGGAATTTGGCTATCATGTCAGCACGTTTCATCATGCGGTTGAGGCCTATAAGATTGGCGATCTGCTAAAGGAAAATGGCACCTGCGCGGCCGTTTGGGCGGATTGGTGGGGCTTCAAGATGGAAGCCTATGACGCGATCAAGGAAAATCTGGCGCTGCTGCAGAAGGCTGGGGCCTGCGCGATGATCCATTCCGACGACGCAAACGGCATCCAGCGGCTGAATCAGGAAGTCGCCAAGGCACTGGCCGCCGGGCGACAACGCGGGATCGATATTTCCGATGCGACCGCCTGGGAATGGCTGACCATCAACCCGGCCAAGGCGCTGGGCATTGCCGACAAGACCGGCAGCCTGAAGCCGGGCAAGATGGCCGATGTCGTGTTGTGGAATGGCAACCCGTTCAGCGTCTATGCACGGCCTGAAAAGGTCTGGATTGACGGCGCGATGCTGTACGATGCGGACAACCCAAAACTCCGCCCGGTATCCGACTTCGAACTTGGCCAGCCGGGCTCGGGAGACGTGAAATGAAGCGCCTGATCCTGTTGGCCGCCGCCGCGCCGATCGCGCTTGCAAGCGTGCCTGCCGCCGCCCAGTCGGTTGCGATCACCAACGCCCGTCTGGTTATTGGCGATGGCTCTGCCCCGATCGATGGAGGAACCGTGGTGGTGAAGGATGGCAAGATCGTTGCCGCGGGGAAATCCGTGCCGATCCCAAGCGGTATCGAAACCGTCGATGCCGGCGGTCGCTTTGTAACACCCGGGATCGTCGCGGGCTTTACCCGGATGGGCATTGTCGAGGTCGATGGGGTAGACCAGACCAACGATGCCGGCGCCAATGGCAGCCCGTTCCACGCGTCGATCGATGTGGCGCCCGCCGTCAATCCGCTGACAAGCTCGATCCCGCTCAACCGGGCCGAAGGCATAACCCGCGCCATCGTGGCACCCGAGGCGCGCGGGTCGATCTGGGCCGGGATGGGGGCCGTGATCGATCTGGGCGCCGACCGCAAATCGGTGAGCACCCCGCGCGCTTTTCAGTTCATGGAATATGGCGAGGGTGGAGCGGGCGCCGCCGGTGGCAGCCGCCCCGCTGCCATCGCGATGTTCCGCAACGCGCTTTACGAAGCACGCGACTTTGCCAAGCGAGGCGGCGTGTATGCCGACCAAGGCAAGGATGCGTTGCTGACCCGCGCCGACGCGGTTGCGCTGGAACCGGTCGTCAATGGCCGGATGCCGTTGCTGGTGCATGTCGAACGCGCGTCGGATATGCTCGCGCTGATCGATATCAAGAAAGAAATGCCGCAGCTGCGTTTTGTTTTTGTCGGCGCGTCCGAAGGCTGGACCGTCGCCAGGGAAATCGCCGCCGCGCGCATCCCCGTCATCGCATCGGCGCTGAATGACTTGCCCGAATCGTTCGAGGCATTGGCGGCAACCGAATCAAATATCGGCCGAATGACAGCGGCGGGCGTGACGGTGGGCATTGGCACGATCAACGACAATGAAGCGCGCCAGGCACGGCTGGAAAAGCAATATGCCGGCAATCTGGTTGCGCTGGCCAAGGTTCCCGGAGCAGCGGGGCTGAGCTGGGACGCGGCGTTTGCCGCCATCAGCTCGATCCCGGCAGAAGCGATCGGCCTGGCGGGCGAGATTGGCTCGCTGCGGCCGGGGCGCGATGGTGACGTCGTCATCTGGGAGGGCGATCCGCTCGAACTGGGGACGGCGACGCACGCGGTTTACATCGACGGTGTCAGGCAGCCGCTGCATACTCGCCAGGATGAGCTGTTCAAGCGCTACGCCAGCCCGCAGGAAGGGGCTTTGCCCAAAGCTTATGAGCGATAAATTATGAAGTCGAAACGCTACCTTGGCGCGACGGCCCTTGTCGCGCTGCTATGGTCGACGGCACCGGCGCGCGCGGGCGACAAGCCGCTCTATGCGCCGCCGCCGGCGTGGGTAAAGCCTGCGGCGCCGATTGATGCCACCAAGCTGACCGATGCGGCCCCGGTTTTGCTGATGGTCGATCAGCAGCAGCAGCTCGAAAATGGGCAGGTATGGGCGTATATTGAATCGGCCACCCGCGCCTCGACGACCGAGGTGCTGAACGCGATTGGCACCATCCAATATCCCTGGCAGCCCGGGCATGGCGACCTGATCATCCACCGTGCCGAGATCATTCGCGGCGCGGAGCATATCGACCTGTTGAAAGGCACCGATCCGTTTACCGTGCTGCGGCGCGAACAGCAGCTCAATCAACGAATCCTGGACGGCACGCTGACCGCAACGATGCCCGTCCCCGGTCTGCGCGTGGGCGATGTGCTGCATGTCGCGATCTCGATCACCCAGACGGACGACACGCTGAAAGGCCAGCTGCAGACGGGTCTCGCGCTGTTCTACGCACCCTTTCGCGTTGACTTTGCCCGCGCCCGGCTTCGCTGGCCGGCCAAGGACGACATTCATTGGAAAGCGCCGACTGGCATCACGATCGCGCCGCCCGACATTGTTGACGGGTACAAGGAACTGAATGTTGCGTTGCCGCTCCCCAAACAGCCCGATTTGCCCGACGATGCACCCGGACGGTTCAAGACGCTGTCGATCCTTGAAGCGAGCAGTTTTGCCAATTGGGCGCAGGTGTCGGCGATCATGGCCCCGCTCTATGCGACCGAAGGCCTGATTGATCCCAAAGGGCCTATCGCTGCAGAAGTCGCCCGCATCATGGCCGCAGAGACCGATCCGCTGAAGCGCGCGGGGGCCGCCCTGCAAGTCGTGCAGGACAAGATCAGATATCAATTGATCGCGCTGGGTACCGGCAATTATGTCCCGCAGACGCCCGCCGAAACCTGGTCGGTGCGCTATGGCGACTGCAAGGCCAAGACGCTGCTGCTGCTGGCGATGCTACACGCAATGGGCATCGAGGCCGAACCGGTCCTCGCCAATATAAAACTAAGCGCCTATTCGGGCGACCGTCTGCCGTCCGCCGGCGCCTTTGACCATATCTTCGTCAAGGCGACGATCGGCGGAGAAGCAATCTGGCTCGATGGGACCGGCAGCGGCACCCGATTGGCCGATCTGCATGATGTGCCACATTTGTTGAACGTGTTGCCGGTCCGCGCGGGCGGCGCCGATCTGATTGCGTTGCCCAAAAAGTTCGACGCGCGGCCTGTTGAAGTCGCGACGATCGATATTGATTCATCGGCCGGGCTGGATCTTCCTGCGCCGTTCAAGATCAACATTGTGGCACGCGGGGCTGGCGTTGCGGGGCTGAAATTTGCGGTTGCCCAAGGCAGCAAGGACGAACAGGACAAGCTGGTGACGACGGCCGTGCGCAGCTATCTGAGCGGGGCAACGCTGATCAATCCGCGGATTGAATTTGACGATGCAGCGGCAACAGCCACTGTTTCGGCATCCGGCATCGCCTATCCCGATTGGTCCAAGGACGATGATCGGCTGAAGACAGAGATCGACACGACCCTGTCCAATGTGACCTTTGAACC
>JAIELC010000018.1 GCA_019753375.1 Sphingomonas sp. | reverse complement strand
CTGACCCGGATCGCGACCGTTTCCGGGGTTTCGCCGCCCCAAGGATAAATTGCTTCTATATTGCCGCCTCCCCGACTAACAGCCCGGCCTGATCTTAGGGAGTACTCATGTCCGCACTGCGCACCGAAGAGGTGCTGGATGTCCAGCACTGGAGCGATGGCTATTTTAGTCTGAAGACCACACGCGACCCCGGCTTTCGCTTTGAAAGCGGGCACTTCGTCATGCTTGGGCTCGAAATCGATGGCCGCCCGTTGATGCGGGCCTATTCGATTGTCAGCCCACACTGGGCCGAGCATCTGGAATTTTTGAGCGTCATCGTCGAAAATGGCCCGCTGACATCACGGCTGAAGGACATTAAGCCAGGCGACAAGGTGATCTTGTCGGCCAAGCCGGTTGGCACGCTGGTGATGCATGACCTGAACCCTGGCAAAAACCTGTTCCTGTTTTCAACCGGTACCGGCCTGGCGCCGTTCATGAGCATCATCCACGATCCAGAGGCGTATGAACGCTTCGAAAAGATCGTGCTGGTCCATTCGGTGCGCCGCGTCGCTGATCTCGCCTACCATGATTATCTGGTCAACGATCTGCCCAATCACGAGTTTTTGGGCGAGGAAGCACGCGCCAAGCTGGTCTATTACCCGACCGTCACGCGCGAGCCCTTCCGCAATCAGGGCCGGATCACCACGCTGATCGATAACAACAAGCTGACCGACGACATCGGCCTGCCGCCGCTCAACCCCGAAACCGATCGCGCGATGATCTGTGGCAGCATGGAACTGATCAAGGCAATCGAAGCACAGCTCGACGCGCGCGGTTTTCACATTTCGCCGTCGCACGGCCATCCCGGCGACTATGTGATCGAACGCGCCTTTGTTGAGCGATAAGCGAAGCGTTCGGACGGCTGGGAATTGCGGGAAGAACAACCTAGCTGCTTTCGGATGACGAGAAGCAGCAGCCAGACGTCCGGCCAAATGACCTGAACGTGGTGACCGTGCGCCCAATTTCAGGTCGCTGATTGCCGATTATCCTGAGCCTGCAAGCGGGTGAGATAAACTGTTTCACAGTGCAAGCGATGACGCCGGACGCCAGCTTGGCGCCATCGCGGCGGCGTGGGGAGACGTGCGCGCTCCGGCCGCCCTCGATCATTTCAATATTACATAAATCAGCATATTTTTTTCTTATTCTTGCGGTGAAATAATCCGGGGCGACGTTATCGATCGTCACATTGTGTTATTGTCCACATCGCTGTGTTCTTGTGTCGGTAAAATCAGAAGCTGTGCAGGAGGGCCATTATGTCGGAATCGCGGATATCAGCCTATCGTGCGCAAACGGGCTATGAACCTATCGATGCCGTCCGCTACCGTCAGGAAACCCTGATCGACCCTTATAAACACCGCGAGACTGATATCCTGTTGTACCGAATGATCGGTAAGGGTGGCGCGGGTACGCTAACCGAAGCCTCACGCAGCACGGGGGAACCCGACCTCTTGTTCCTGTTCGAAGGTACCGGCAATCCTGCGCATGGCAAGGTCGCTGGCTCTTCCTTCGTTATGGAACCCCGGCGCTCGCTGCGGGCGACTTTCATCCCGCGCGACATTGATTCGTCGATTACTTTTACGGCGGCTGCCCGCTCGTCCAATCTCATGTTTCCGCGGGGATATCTGGATCAACTGGTCGCCAGCGAACGGCACCACGGCTTTGTGCCGAGGCTTTTTGTCGAAGACGCAAGGCTCGCGGTTTTGACGCGGATGCTTGAAGCCGAAATCGCCGCTCCCGGATTTGTATCGTGCATGATGATCGAAGGGTTGACGCGGGCGATTGCTTCAATCCTTGTCCAGATCAACCAGGACAAGCTGAATCGTGAGACCGAGCGAATCTATCTGCCCGCATGGAAGCTCCGTCGCATTGACGCGTATATTGAAGCCAATCTGGAACGGAACATCCACCTTAGCGATCTCGCGGCGCTGACGGGCTTGTCGGTGTTTCATTTCTCACGCGTGTTCAAACTGGCGACCGGTTCGACGCCCTATCACTATGTGTCCGAGCGACGGATTGGCTATAGTTGCCGGCTGCTTGCTGCAGGCGATCTGGACATGGTCAATGTCGCTGCCGCTTGCGGCTTTGCCAGTCAATCGCACTTCACCAGCGCTTTCTCGAAGGCAATGGGCATCTCACCGGGCCGCTACCGCCGCAATTTGCGGTCCTCTAACTAACGCTATGGGCGTGGCTGTGCCGGCACGATATCGATAGGCGGTCCAACGGCGCTGCGCAGTTAACCGCGCGTTCCGGGAAACCGACAGTCCGCGCCGTTTGGCAAAATTGAAACGCTGGTCGCCGCCCAGCCTCGTCAGCCAACATCCTCCCCTTTAATGAACGCCAGCAAATCGGCGTTCAGCTGCGCGGCATGGGTGGTGGCGAGGCCGTGGGGCGCGCCGGGATAGATTTTCAGCGTTGCGTGCGGCAGCAGCTCCATTGACCGGTGCGCGCTTAGGTCGATCGGGACGATCTGGTCATCGTCGCCGTGTGCGACCAGGACGGGAATATCGATCTGTTTCAGGTCTTCGGTGAAGTCGGTTTCCGAAAACGCCTTGATGCAATCATATTGTGGCTTGTGGCCCCCCATCATGCCCTGCAGCCAGAAATTCTGGCGGACACCGTCGGACGGCTGCGCGCCGTCGCGATTATAGCCATAGAACGGCGTCGTCAGGTCGAGATAAAACTGGCTGCGATTTGCCGCCACGCCGGCGCGGATATCGTCCATCGCCGCCATCGGCACGCCGTTCCGGATCAGGCCGGGGGGCACCGCACCCAGCAGCACCGCCTTGGCCACGCGGCTGGTGCCATGCCTGCCCAGATAGCGAGCGACTTCACCACCGCCGGTTGAATGGCCGATCATCACGGCGTTGGTCAGGTTCAGCGTCTCGAACAGCAGCTGCAGGTCGTCGGCATAGGTGTCCATGTCGTTGCCATTCCAGCTTTGTGCGGATCGGCCATGCCCGCGACGATCATGCGCGATCACCCGGTAGCCGTGCTGGCCCAGAAACAGCATCTGCGCGTCCCACGCATCGGCGCTAAGCGGCCAGCCATGCGAAAAAACGATCGGCTGGCCGGTTCCCCAGTCCTTGTAGAAGATGTCGGTTCCATCGGCGGCGGTGATATAGGGCATGGTCATCCTCCCGGTTCAAACGACTCGCAGGGGCAATTTTGCCGCAATTTCGCGACGCGTCGATGACGAATTCGTCTTCATCGCCCGCATTTGGCGCCCTTGGAAAAAGCCGGCACGATCGATGAAAAATGGCCTGAAACTGCGACAAAGGGCACGTAACCCCTGTCGTATCCCTGCCGATTCTGCCATGGGAGAAGTGGTAGGAGACAATAAACCATGACGGCAATCGGCATCTTGGGCTGCGCGGGGCGGATGGGTCGGTCGATTGCTGCCGCGATGGCCGATTATGGCGCGACATCGGCTGGCGGCATCGATGCCGGCGATGATCCGCTGCCGGTCGCGCGCGCTGCCGATGTGCTGGTCGACTTCACGGTCCCGGCCGCGCTTGCCGCCAATCTGGCCGCGGCCCGCACCGCCGGCACGCCGATCCTGATCGGGACGACCGGGCTAACCAAACAGCATCTCGACCTGGTCACCGACGCAGCGCGTGAAATTGCGGTTCTGCAAACCGGCAATACCTCGCTGGGGGTCACCTTGCTGGCCAAGCTGGTCCGCCAGGCGGCCGCGCAGCTGGGGTCTGACTGGGATATTGAAATTGTCGAAATGCACCACCGCGCCAAGGTTGATGCCCCGTCGGGCACGGCGCTGATGCTGGGGGAGGCGGCTGCCGGGGGGCGAGAGACAACGCTTGGCGATCTGGGCGTCATCGGCCGCGCCGGGCTGAGCGGCGATCGCGCAACCGGCACCATCGGGCTGGCCTCGCTGCGCGGGGGCACGGTGGCGGGCGATCATACCGTCATCTTCGCGGGCAATGGTGAACGGCTGGAATTCACCCACCGGGCCGAGGATCGTGCAATCTTTGCCCATGGCGCCATCACCGCGGCCCTGTGGCTCGCCGGGAAACCTGCCGGGCGCTATGCGATGGCCGAGGTGCTCGGGGTTTGAAGCGCGCCGACGTCGTTGATTTTTATGCCCGGCTGGCGGCGGATAATCCGCATCCGGAAACCGAACTTGCCTACAGCAACCCCTATCAACTGGTCGTGGCGGTGGCGTTATCGGCGCAATCAACCGATATCGGCGTCAACAAGGCAACGCGCGCGCTGTTCGCCAGGGTCGATACCCCCGAAAAAATGGTCGCGCTGGGCGAGGCGGGGCTGAAACAGCACATCAAGACAATCGGCCTGTTCAATACCAAGGCCAAGAATGTCATTGCGCTGTCCCAGGCGCTGATCGCCGATCATGGCAGCCAGGTGCCCGCGGACCGCGATGCGCTTGAAAAGCTGCCCGGGGTCGGTCGCAAGACCGCCAATGTCGTGCTCAACGTCGCGTTCGGCGCGGAAACATTTGCGGTCGACACCCATATTTTCCGCGTCGGCAATCGCACGGGCCTGGCGCGCGGCAAAACCCCGCTGGCGGTGGAAAAGGCGCTCGACAAGGCCACGCCCGCGCCGTTTCGCGTTCACGCTCATCACTGGTTAATCTTGCACGGCAGATATATCTGCAAGGCACGCACGCCCGAATGCTGGCGTTGCCCGGTGGCCGACCTGTGTGCCTATAAACCAAAGACGCCGGCACCGCGCGGCAAGTCGGAGCCTGCTACGACCTAGATTAATGTCCATCGCGGTTCGCACCGCGTTACAATAGGAGCCGAAGTGATGCGTACTGCCTTCATCGGACTCGCTCTGCTCGCGCCGCTGATGCTGGGCGCTGCCAGAGACCGCAATCAGCTGCCCGAGGCGACGCCGGCCGGCAAGCCGGTCAGCTGCATCCCGATCCGGTCGATCCAGCAATCGCTGGTGCGCAATGATCGGGTGATCGATTTCCAGATGTCAGGGCGCAAAGTATATCGCAACACCTTGCCCAGCGATTGCCCGCAACTGGGGTTTCAGCAACGCTTTGCCTATACCACCAGCCTGAGCGAGCTTTGCTCAAGCGACATCATCACGGTGTTGTACTCAACCCCGCTGCAGCGCGGCGCAAGCTGCGGGCTGGGGCAATTTCAGCCGGTCACGCTGGCGCCCAGGGTAAAGGCGCCCTGATCCGCGATCGCACACCATGCGCGATGCACCATGCAACGAAACGGCTAGCGCGCCCGCCCCGGCTTTGCTACGCGCTGCGACCACGCACCGGCACCCGTAGCTCAGCTGGATAGAGCGCTGCCCTCCGAAGGCAGAGGCCAGAGGTTCGAATCCTCTCGGGTGCGCCACTCTCAATCACGGCGTCAAATGCTGGATCGCCTGTCTGGCGGACGGCCAACCTCCCTTGTCCGGTACGAATTTTTCGGGGTAGCCGTGCCGGTGCTGCTGACTTACGCCCGCACGGTATGAGGACGCAGTTCAAAAGCGGCTACCAGTCGCTGACCGAAAAGGAAAAACAGACCTTGCGCCTGATCGTGCGCGGTCATGATGCAAAGTCCATTGCGCGCAATCTTGGGCTGTCGGTTCATACGATCAACGAACGACTGCGCGATGCGCGGCGTAAAATGGCGGTGTCGAGCAGCCGGCAGGCCGCACGTTTTTTGCTCGAAGCCGAGGGCGACGGCGGGCTGGCGACGCTCCCCGATTTCTCAAGGGACAACAGAATAGGGGAGGACGCGGTCGGCTTCGGAGGTGATCAGTCCACTGCGCCAATCAACGGCGCAGGCCGGGTAAACCGCCCGCCTTGGATTGGCATTGGAGTTCTGGTCATGACGCTTGTTCTGGGATTATTGATACTGACGACATGGTCGCCGGTCGCTTCCACGCCGCCCGCGGCAGAGGCTGCGCAGAGCGCGCCGACGCCGGATTCGCAAGTCGTCGATACGGCGCGCCAATGGCTGGCGCTGCTCGATGCCGGCCGGTGGGATGAAAGCTATCGCCTGACGGGAACCGCATTTCAAAAGCTCAACACGCTTGAAGTCTGGACCTCCGCCTCTGAACATGCGCGCGTGCCGCTTGGCGCCATGGTTTCGCGCACATTGATCGGCCAGGAAAATCTGCCGGCCCCACCGTTCGGCTATGAAGTTGTCAAATTCCGCACACGCTTTGCTGGCAACGCCGACACGGTAGAGACGGTGACGCTGGAACGCGAAAATGGCAGCTGGCGCATTGTCGGCGTGACGATCGGGTAGCAGCTGCGACATCGGCGACATTGGCGGCAATGGCCGTAGTCCGATTATTCGCCCAGCTTCCCGCCGAACGTCGCCGATCTTCAGGCGCGCATCGTTAAACGCAACCCCGCCAGCGCGATGCCCGCCAGATTCTGGGTCCGTTTCACGTATCGGATGCGTACCCGGCCGGCGGGCCGGGGCAGCAGGCGAAATCGTTCCAGATGGTGGCGATAGGCGGGCGGGCAGCGCGCGGTTTCGTTTGCCTGCGCGATCACGGCGGCCGCGTCACCAAGCAGCACCGGGTCGATCAATTCCTGATCATATGCCCGCTGCATGGCGTCGATCAG
>JAIELC010000146.1 GCA_019753375.1 Sphingomonas sp. | reverse complement strand
CGGCATTGGCCTGGAACTCGCGCGGCAACTCGGCGCGAAGGGGGCCCGGCTGCTGCTCACGGGCCGCAACGCTGAAAAGCTGGCCGCCGCCGTTGAGCAATTACGGGGGGCGGGCGTTGCAGCAGACGGTCTTGCTGGCGACATCACTGCCGCCGGCGCGGGCGAACAGTTGCTCGCCGCAGCCAGTCGTTTGCTTGGGGGCACCGATGTGCTCATCAATAATGCTGGTGGCGTGCGCGCCGGGCGGCTGGAGGATATGACCGAGGCTCATTTGCGCGCAATGATCGAGGTCGACTTGCTCGCGCCCATATTGCTGACACGCACTTTCCTCCCGGCATTGCGGGCGTCGGGCGACGGTCTGATCGTCAACATCGCCTCTGGCATCGCGCAGATGGGCGTGCCGTTCTACACTGGCTATGCGGCTGCCAAGGGCGGGTTGTGGCGTTTCGGCGAGGCATTACGCCGCGAGTTGAAGGGTGAAGGCGTCCATGTCATTACCGTTTTCCCCGGCGCAACCGACACGCCGATGATGGCGAGCAACAAGGCGGGCGCCGATCTCGGCTTTGCCTTGCAACCCGTCGCCGACGTGGTCGGCTCAATCGTCGAGGGGATCGAGGCTGACGCGTTCGACGTGGTGCGCGGCGGCGAAGCCCGCGCGGCAATGCTCGACCTGAATCGCACCGATCCTGCGGCAATGGACGCGCGCTTCTTCGGGCTGAAGCCTGCCCTTGAGGAAGCCGTTCGCGACCACAGTGCCCTTTGAAGGAGACATCAAGCCGTGCACGCCCCGTTAAGCCCGTTCGATTTCGGTAACTCCATATCCTGCGGAGCTTCGGCGTCCGCAACGAATTGAACGGTCTAAACGTCGCGCATTGGCGCCCTTCCAACCTTTAGACTGATGCTGTCAGTCTAACGCGAAACGCATCGCTCCACGATGCCACTCGCTCTTTGCGCGCAGCCGGTTAACCCGCGACTAATTGCCACTCGGCCAGCGCGGCCGCGCGGCACTCTTTGTAGGTCTGGCGGTCGACGACGTGGCGATCGAGGCTGGAGTGATTGTGAACATTGGCATGGACACTTGCGAGCCTTTGCAGCGTCTTCATTCGCCTGAACCGTAGCATCGCTCGCTCGCGCCTTCGGAACGCGAGGCGGTTATCATCACGACCAGGCGGAACACTTCAGGCGATGCGTTGAACCTGTGAAACGGGCGCGGCAGAAGAGCTCTGGATTTACGGCTCATCCGCGCCGACTATCACATTGGTGGCCCACCGCCCCATTGATCAGACAATGCCCTCACGCCTGATCGGGCCGAAGGAAGCGACTGTAAAGCCAGCCTATCCCAATCAAGCTGAATCCCAGCGCCATGAACGACGCAACGCGGAGCAGGCCCTCCAGTCCCGAAGCATCGAACAGAAATACCTTCGCGACCGCAGCGAGCATCAGGACCAGCGAGGCCAGCCGCCAATCACGCAGGCTTTGCCTGATGCCCCACAGCAGGTAGCCAATCCCCAGGACGATCGCGAGGACCGACCGACCGATATTTTCAAACGGCGTCGTGGCAGGACCGCTCAGCATGCTGCCCGCGAACGCCTGCCGCAGTTCCGAATAGGCAAATACGGTAACGACGACCATGAGCAGTAGCTGGACCGGTCGTGCGAACAGGCGATTTAGCGCAGGCTCCATCCGCAGCATCAGCCACGGTGCAATCGCCATGATTGCATAGCTCGGCAGCAAAAGGTTGAGCAGCGGAATCGGCCCCACGTTTTGCAGCGACCAAAGTGGATTGTGAAGCAGCATCGAATAGATCAGCGCATGCGCCAATGCCGCACCAGTCACAACAAGGCCTGCCCTGGTCCATCTTACCGTGTGCCACATGCTATAGCCGATACCGATCAGGAGCGTTTCCCAAACCGTCCTTTCGATCAGGCCGAGCCGCACGAAAGCGTCGGTGTCGGCAATCGACAAGACCTGCTTAAAAAGAACATGCGCGCTGATGAACGCCATCACCCCAACAGCGACGGAGATCGCCTGGCGTGCAATTGTCGGCATGGGCGAGCGTCGCGACAGTGAATAGGCGACCAATCCTGCCGGCAGCAGCAAGCGCATCAGGGCAAGCGCGGGGGCAGGTAGCCAGGAGACAACCAACGGCGTGCCGTCGAGCGACCTGAGTCCGGCATCCAGCCAGATTGCCATCGGCTCCATCGCCCAAAGTGCGATAATCGCCAGCATAACAACGCTTGCCGCTCGGGGATCCGTCGATGGTCGGCCGCGACCCAATTCAACGATTAGCGCAAGAGCCACTGCGCTGGCCAGGGCGAGCCAAGGCGCCGGGATCAACTGCGCGACAAGGCCATAGCCAAGCACAGCCGCTACGGCTTGCAGTCCCTGAAAAGCGCGTCGGTCAGGATAATAGCGGCTGAACAGGAGCGCGGCCGCCGTCGCCGCCGTCCAGCGCGCAACCGTCTGGCCAAGGTGTGGAACGGTCGCGGTCGCGCCCATCCTCATCAATTCGGTTCCTTCGGCAACCGTCATGACCAGGAGGACGACCGACCAGCCGAGGAAACCAGCGGCGGCTTGCGACAGCAGGTCGTCGGCCGCTCGGACAGCGATTGCCATCAGGACGCAGGCAATTGCCGCGACAACGATCGGCGCGGACCAGATCGGTAAGCCAATTAAGGCCCCGACCGCGACCAGCAACCCGGCCGCAGCGACCAATACAGCGAAGCGGGCATCGCCGCTTTGTCGGGTCTTGCGCCAGCCCATCAGGGCGCCTGTCGCCGGAATGACAGCAAAGGCGAGCGCCAAAAGGCCGAAGCCAGCATTGCCGGTTATCTGCGGCGGATGGAATTGCGCGACACAAACACCAAAACCGCCAAGCGCGATCCCAACGATCTGACCGGCCTGAAGCAGGCCATCATCGTTCCGCCACAGCCGCCATAATGCGGGCCCTGCACACAGCGCGATCATGCCAGCCAAGACGCCGGTAAACAGGTCGATCGGCGGCTTCGGCCAGAACAGCGCGAGCAAAAGGCTGGTGGCCAGGGGCAACACCATCGCCGGGCGCAACTGGGGAAGACGCGAGGTAAGCCACACGAACGCCAGCGTCAGCAAGCCATAAAGCGCCCAGACCAGCGCATCGAACCCGCCTTGCACAACGATCGCCGCCAGCTGGATCGACGCAATAGTTGCAACGCCGGCACGCAACGGCGTCTTTGGCCGCGCCTCGGCACCCAAGGCCGGCATGGCAAAGCCCAGCACAAGCACCAGCAGGCCAATCGCCCATACCGCCACAGCGTCCAGCCGCCCCATCAGGATCAGCAATGCCGTCCAGCCCGTGCCGCCGATCAACGCGGCGGCGCCCAGCCAGAACCAGCGCTGGCGGCGCGACAGCAGGGTCAGACTGCCAATGACGATGGCCAGATAGGCTGAAAGCAGCGCGATATTCGGCGCATCCGACTGTACCAGCGCCGGCGTTGCCAAGCCGCCGACGAGACCGAGTACTGCAGTTGGCGGGCCGAAGCGCGGCGCGAGCAGGATGGCGACACCCGTCACCGCGCTAAGACCTGCAAACGCTGTGGCCGACGAGATCAAGTGGTAGAGATTTGCCGCCGCCAGCGTCGCGGCGTACAGGCTGCCGATCCCGGCACCCGCAAGCGATTGGGCAATACGCTGATCGTTGGCGATTGCGTCGATGCGACGCGTGGCTTCCGCTGCGCCGATCAACCCGACGCCGAACATCAAGCCCAGCACGATCCGCACAGCCGGTGAGAGCAGCCCGATGTCGATTGAATATTTGACGAGCAGGATCGTTGCGACGATCAGCGTGATGCCGCCAAACCAGATTGGCAGTTTGCGCCCGAAAAGATCCTCGAAACTGAAATTGCTGGTAGGCTGATTTTCACGATCCGGCAAAGAGGCTTCGTGGTCGGTGTTTTCGGCTGAATCGATGGTGCTCTCGGCCGCCATCGGCGGCGCACCGACGGATGGTGCGATGGGCGGCGTTTCGTCCGGCTCGACCGCAGATATCGTCTCCGGCGTCTTCATCAGCGGCTCGGCAATGCGGGCAACTTGCCGGAACGGCGCGGTCGGGACCGAAGGCGGCGCCGGCGACGCCGTCGCCTCGACCGGCGGCGCCATATTTGCCACTTCTTCGCGCAGGCCGCGTTGCGATTGCCCGGACAATGCCTCCACTGACTTTGCAAGCCAGCGAACCTCGTTTTCCAACTCGGCCAATCTGCGCCGGTTGACGCTTAGCGACCATCCCACGGCGCCGACGATCAGGAACAGGATAAATATCATCGCTTTGCCCTTAGTTAAGCATGCCTGTCGGCCGTAGGCGGATTGGTTGGGATTACGCTGGCAGTTGCTGTCAGTCTAACGCGAAACGCTCGCTCCACGATGCCACTCGCTCTTTGCGCGCAGCCGGTTAACCCGTGACTAATTGCCACTCGGCCAGCGCGGTCGCGCGGCGCGCTTTGTAGGTCTGGCGGTCGACGATGTGGCGTTCGAGATTGAAGTGATTGTGAACATTGGCATGGACGCTTGCGAGCTTTTATAGCGTCTTCATTCGCCTGAACCGTAGTATCGCTCGCTCGCGCCTTCGGAACGCGGGGTGGTTATCATCACGACCAGGCGGATCACTTCAGGCGATGCGTTGAACCTGCGAAACGGGCGCGGCAGAAGAGCTCTGGATTAACGGCTCATCCGCGCCGAATATCAAATTGGTGGCCCACCGCCCCATTGATCAGACAATGCCGTTTGTCAGCGCCCTCACGATCTTTGCTCCGGATAGCTGTTGCGGACCAGCGTCCTTAACGTGTCCTCGATCCGCTGCCAGTCGGCGTCACTGTCGAGCGCAACCCCACTAAACCCGCCGACTGCACGGGCCGACAATGCGAGATGCTGGACAGCTGCGATCAGCACGGCGTTGATCGCACCCGAATCGACGCCGCCTGGCACCGCCAGCGACCCGCGTCGCGCCTGGATCCACGCCCCTAGCGCGCGCCCGCGGACATCGGCCAGTCGGCGAGTCACCGGCGACGGATCGAGCACTTCCCAAGCGGCGATACGCAGCAGCAAGTCCGAGCGGCGGAAGGCGGTGAGCAGTGCAAGCACCAGATGCTCAACGAACGCGGCGTAGGTTACGCTCGCTGAATCGCCCGGCTCCTCCATAAGCTCCTGGAAAAGGTCTGCGAGGTCGTTACCGATTGCATCAACCAGACCATCGAGCCCGCCAAAATAGCGATAGATCAGCTGCTTGTCGCAGCCCGCACGTCGGGCGATCGCGTTGATCCCGAAAGCGCTGAAGCCTTCTTCAGCAAGGACCAGTTTAGCGGCCTCGACAATCCCATCTTCGGTCCCCGCCCGATCGCGCTTGATGCGCGAAGCATTAGCAACTGATACCATGTCACCTCTCCTTGAGCCTTTCGATAGGGCCAGAAACGCGACCCTGCAATCTTTTTTCACCGATCGGTGACAAAGACACTTGCAATGTCACTGAACGGTGATATTTGAACATCACCATACAGTGACAAGAGGCCGACATGCACGATATCACTCCCCGAGGGCGGCGCACCACAACCGACAATCGTTGCTCGATCGGCATTGCCGCCATCGCGCTCGGGATCGGCTTCAACATTCCCTATGCGGTGCTGGCCTGCCTTTACGACTATCCGCAGATCTTACGGCGGCCAGCGAGCGAGGCGCTTCACCGCTTCGCCGAAGGCGGTCCGAGCATCGTGCTGGCATGGTATGGCTTCATGTTCGCCGCGCTGGCACTGATTCCCGTCGCCTTGTGGCTTGCAGTGACGCGCGAGCGGATTGTGCAGAGCCCGACGCTGGCGATTGGCGCGGCCATCGCCGGGTCGCTCGCCGGACTCGCCCAGGCGATCGGCCTGGCGCGCTGGGTGTTCACCATTCCCGCGCTAGCCGCGCACGCCGACAGCTTGGACACACAGCGCGCCTTCGATCTGCTCAACGCTTATGGCGGCGTCGCGATCGGAGAGAATATCGGCCAGCTGCTGACGGCGTGGTTCGTTGCGCAATTGGCGATGCTGCAGGCGCGCGAGGGCGCGCATTGGCTGCCCCGGCTCGGTGGGTTGACCGCGCTGTCGATCGCTCTGGGGACCGGCGAGGGCGTGGCGATTGCGCTCGGTCGAAATGGCTCGCTCTTCTCGATCGCAACGATCACCGGCTTTGTCGCACTGAGCCTCTGGCTGATCGCGACCGGCACCATGCTGGTCCGTCACGGGCGAGCCGAGCGCCGCCCCGCCTAACAATCCTTCCCGATCTCGAACCTCTTTGCGGGCCCGCCACGACGGCGGCGGGTCCGGCTCCCCTCGACCGTCGTTTTTCCTTGGAGACGTATCATGAAGACTTTCTACAAACCGTTCCTCGCGGGGTTCCTGACCACCGCCGCAATCCTCACGGGTTCGGGCGCGCGCGCTCAGGAGGCGCCGACTGGCAACCGCCACGCTGTCTCCGGCAGAATCGCCGCCGGCGTCGCGACCGTGCCCGACTATGAGGGCGCCAAAGACCAAAGGGTGATCCCGTTGCTCGCCGGCGACATCCATTGGGGCGAACGCTATTTCGCGATCGAGGGCACCAGTGCCCGCCTCAATCTGCTGAACAGCCGTGCGATCGAATTCGGTCCGGTCGCCAATCTGACCTTTGGCCGCGACGCCAAGGCCAAGCC
>JAIELC010000052.1 GCA_019753375.1 Sphingomonas sp. | reverse complement strand
TGGCTCCGACTTTCGACCGTATAAGTTTTGAACATGTTCTCGTAGCGGCGCGAAGCAATCTTCAGTTTGCAATCTATATTGACGGGCAGTTAAGCATCGAGCTTCAAACCGCTCGATGGTCTCCACCCTCTCAATGTTCGCGATGAGCGTTGCTCTAGGTACACCATAATCCAGCGCGATCTCGTCAATCGAGGATTCAAATGGATCACCATGAGTGATCTGTTCTTGCAAATCCTGAATGGCATCGATGATCGATTGGCGGTCAATCATCCCACGCTCCCCTCAAGCGAAATCCCCAGCAGCTTCTGCGCTTCCACCGCGAATTCCATCGGCAATTGCTGCAGCACTTCCTTGGCGAAGCCGTTGACGATCAGCGCCACCGCTGCTTCCTGATCCAAGCCCCGCTGCATCGCGTAAAACAGCTGGTCGTCGGAAATCTTCGAAGTCGTCGCTTCATGCTCGATCTGCGCGCTCGGGTTCCGCACTTCGATATAGGGCACGGTGTGGGCGCCGCACTGGTCGCCGAGCAGCAGCGAATCGCACTGGGTAAAGTTGCGCACACCCTCTGCGGTCGGGGACACGCGCACCAGCCCGCGATAGGTATTGTCGCTACGCCCCGCCGAAATCCCCTTCGAAACGATCGTCGATCGGGTGTTCTTCCCCAGGTGGATCATCTTGGTGCCGGTATCGGCCTGCTGGCGATTATTCGTTACCGCGACCGAATAGAATTCGCCGATCGACCCGTCGCCTGCCAGCACACATGACGGATATTTCCAGGTAATGGCGCTGCCGGTTTCCACCTGCGTCCAGCTGACTTTGCTCCGCGCGCCCTGGCAAAGCGCCCGCTTGGTGACAAAATTATAGATGCCGCCCAGCCCGTTCTCATCGCCGGGATACCAGTTTTGCACGGTTGAATATTTGATCTCGGCATCGTCCATCGCGACGAGTTCGACGACAGCGGCGTGCAGCTGATTCTCGTCGCGCATCGGCGCGGTGCAGCCTTCGAGATAGGACACATAGGCGCCCTTGTCGGCGACGATCAGCGTGCGTTCGAACTGGCCGGTATTTTCGGCATTGATGCGGAAATAGGTCGACAGCTCCATCGGGCAACGGACGCCTTCGGGAATATAAACGAACGTCCCGTCGCTGAAGACCGCGCAGTTGAGCGCCGCGAAATAATTGTCATGCATGGGCACAACCTTGCCCAGCCACTTCTTCACCAGATCGGGATATTCCTTGATCGCCTCGCTGATACTGCGGAAAATGACGCCGGCGGCTTCCAATTCCTTGCGAAAGGTGGTCGCGACCGACACGCTGTCAAACACCGCATCCACCGCAACGCGCCGTGCCGGCAGTCCGCCTTCGGCGCTTTCGCCGGGATCGCTTTCGACACCAGCGAGCAGTTTTTGTTCGGCAATCGGAATGCCGAGCTTTTCATAGACGCGCAGAATTTCTGGATCGACCTCGTCAAGGCTGCCCAGCTTGGGTTTGGCCTTGGGTTCGGCGTAATAATAAGCGTCCTGGTAATCGATCGGCGGGATGTTCAGCTTGGCCCAGTCTGGCGATTCCATCGTCAACCAATGGCGATAGGCCTTGAGCCGCCAGTCGAGCATCCATTCCGGCTCTCCCTTCTTGGCGCTGATGAAGCGGACAGTGTCTTCGGACAGGCCCTTGGGGGCGAATTCCTGCTCGATGTCCGAGCTGAATCCCCACTCATATTTCTTGTTGGCGGCCGCAATCGCTTCGGCATTCTTGGTGGCCATTATGCCAGTTCCCTCGACAAGCTCACAAGGCTCACCCCGGCGAGTGCGCCGCGCACCGCGCCATTGACGACATTCCAGTGCGGCTTCACGCGGCAATTCTCCTCAATGCTGCAATCCGGCCGGCCCTCATCGACGCACGCCGTCATCGCGATTGGCCCTTCGACCGCCTCGATAATATCCGCCAGCGAGATGGCTGCCGCCGGCCGAGCAAGGCGAAACCCGCCGCCGGTGCCGCGCGCGCTTTCAATCAGCCCGGCGGCCGACAATTTGCTGACCAGTTTTTGCACGGTGGGCAGCGGAATACCCGTCTCGTCGCTGAGCATTGTCGCGTTCAGCCGCCCGCTGACGCCGCAATGACGCGCGGCAGCGGACAGCATCACAACGGCATAATCAGCAAGGCTGGACAGACGCATGAGCCGCGAAACACTCCCAATCGGACAATTTTAATCCGATTGCCATGTGGGCGCCCCGGATCGCTGCGTCAACCGGGATTATGGTCTTTTATGTGCCGCTGATCAGTGGATTGACCTGGCCGCAAAGGGCATGGCGGCCACCAATGGTGATGCGCGCGAGCAAATTGGGCTCAGCCTGCATCTGGCCCGGGGTCAGGCCGGTGAATTGCTTGATTTCGCGGATGAGGTGCGATTGGTCATAAAAGCCCCGGCCGATCAGATCATCGACGCGCGCGCCTTCGCTGACCAACGCGACCGCTGCCTTCAAGGCACGGTATTTTCGGGCCAGCAATTTGGGCGGCGCCCCGTAGAGCGCATTGCATCGCCGCTCGACCTGCCGCCGGGACAGGCCGGTGGCGCGGACAAGATCATCAATATCCGGTGATGGGCTGTCGGCCAGCCAGTCATCGACCGATCGCATGAAATCAACGGTCTGGCCGCATTGCTGGCGGACCAGGTCCTGCACAAGCGCCTCGCCAATCCGGACCATTGCCGGTGTGTGTTCGGTAGCATGCAGCGCATTGGCGGTAGCGTAGATCCGTTCGCCAAACAGGTCGGCAGCGTCGATAATCCGGTTGAGCATGGCCGACGCATCGATGCCGATCATCGCTGCCCAGCCCGCCGGCGTGATTCCGGCACCGAACACATGCACGATTGGCCCCGAGGCGCGCACCTGAAACGCGCCGCTCGTCGGGCCAATAACGTGCACATCGCTGGCTTCCTGCACCGACCCGTCAGCGAATCGATAGGTCGCGCCGCCGGGCGACAACCGAAAGCGCAACTGGGCCAGCCCGGCGCGTTCGGTGTCTTCGAATACCGGTACTTCGGCACGAAAGTGATAAAACAGCGTCACAAAGTCCGCTACGCCGGGCGGTGCCACGACGTAGTCCAGCCGAATTTCATCCACCTCAAGCGCCCCTGTTCTGCCGTATCGAGGTTTCGTTGCAGCAACATTTCGATATAAATCGGAAAGGCCGCAAAAGAAAGTGGCTCGGCCAGTCTCCCGGCCGAGCCAAAGTAAAGGAGCGCTGTTTCCAGCCCTCCCTGGGTCGCGCATTCTGTATGCCTCCAACGCGCGCGGCGGTATTGGATAGATTCGACAGATCACAATAATCTCTTCAGCTTTATGAAATAATCAGGCGGCGGCGCTGATTTTTTGACCGCGCGACCCGGTAATGCGAAGGCGGGTCCAATGTTCTCGCTGATCCGCCCTGCCCTGTTCGCTCTTGATGCCGAATCCGCGCATCGGTTGACCGTCAGTCTGCTCGGTGTCTGGGCGCGCCTTGGGGCGCCGGGCCCGGTGGTCAGCGCCGATCCGATCTTGCGCCAGACCGTAGCGGGTATCGATTTTGCCAATCCGGTCGGGCTAGCCGCCGGCGTGGACAAGGACGGCGGCGCGATCGACAGCTGGTTCGCGCTGGGCTTTGGCGCGGTTGAAATCGGCACGCTGACGCCGCGAGCGCAAGGCGGCAATCCAAGGCCGCGGCTGTTCCGGCTCGCGCAGGACCATGCCGTCATCAACCGCATGGGCTTCAACAATGGTGGAATCGATGCGGCGATGCCGCGCGCCGCCGCCGCACGACGCGCGGGCGTGCTTGGTATCAATGTCGGCTCGAACAAGGACGCGACCGACCGGATCGCCGATTACGCCACCGGAGTCGCGCGCGCCGCGCCGATCGCCGATTACATCACGATCAACATCAGCTCACCCAACACGCCGGGCCTGCGCGATCTTCAGCACGGCGCCGCGCTTGCGGCATTGCTGGCGGCCGCCAATGCCGCCCGCGGGACCACGCCATTGTTTCTGAAAGTTGCCCCCGATCTTGATCACGCGGCAATCGATGCGATCAGCCGGGCGGCGGTCGACGCCGGCATTGCCGCGCTTATCGTCAGCAACACGACGATTTCGCGGCCGCCCCTGCAGTCGCCCCACGCGCACGAGGCCGGCGGATTGTCCGGCGCGCCATTGAAAGCGCTGGCGCGGCAACGGCTCGCCGATTTCTACGCCAGCACGGGTGGGTCGCTGCCCCTGATTTCGGTCGGCGGGATCGACAGCGCGGCAGAAGCCTATGCCCGAATCCGGGCGGGCGCGTCGCTCGTCCAGTTATACAGCGCGCTTATATTCCAGGGCCCGGGGCTTGCGAGGCGCATTGTCGAGGGATTGGCCGCGCTGTTGCGGCAGGATGGCTTTGCCTCGATCACCGATGCGATCGGTGCCCGCTGACGTTACGGCTTGCCTGCCCGACAAACAGCGCTAGGGTTTTTGGCCATGAACAAGTTCCTGCTTGCGCTCCACGCGCTCATCCTGATCCCGACCACGGCCTGCGCGCAGACCACGTCGCACCCCGGCGTGGTGTCGTCGGCTGATCCGCGCGCCTCGGCGGCTGGTCAGCAGATCCTGCGCGACGGCGGCAGCGCCGCCGATGCCGAAATGGCGATGATGCTGGCGTTGACCGTGGTTGAACCGCAATCGAGTGGTATCGGTGGCGGCGGATTTTTTGTCTACCAGGACGCAAAGACCGGCAAGCTGACGACGATAGACGGGCGCGAAAAGGCGCCGGCGGCGGCCACCCCAAAGCGGTTTCTGGACGCCAATGGCAAACCCGTTTCGTTTTTTCAGGCGGTGCCGGGCGGCCTCTCGGTCGGCGTGCCGGGCAATATCCGGGTGATGGCCATGGTGCATAAGCGCTTTGGCCGGCTCGATTGGAAAGCGCTGTTCGCGCCGGCCATCAAGCTGGCCGAGGATGGCTATACGGTCACCCCGCCAATGGCAGGCGGGATGGGATATGTGAGCCAGGTGTGGGGCAAATTTCCGGCGATTTCGGCGCAATATACGCATGACGGCCGGCCCTATGCGGTGGGCGAGACCATCAAGAATCCCGATCTCGCCAAAACGCTGCGCGCCATCGCCGACGCCGGTCCCGACGCCTTTTACACAGGCGACATCGCTGACAGCATCGTCAAGGCGGTGACCGGCGCGTCGATGAATCCGAGCGACATGACGCTGGCAGACCTTGCCGCCTATGAAGCCAAGGAACGCGCGCCCGTCTGCGGCACGTACCGGCGATACAGGATTTGCGGCATGGGGCCCCCATCGTCCGGCGCGGTCACGGTGCTCGAAATTCTTGGGATGCTCGAACGCTTCGACATGAAGAAGTTGGGCAAGGACTCGCCCACCGCGTGGCATCTGATCGCCGAGGCAATGCAGCTCGCCTATGCGGACCGCGAAAAATATCTTGGCGACCCGGATTTTGTCAGCAACCCGGTCAAGGGAATGACCGATCCGGCCTATCTGCACAAGCGGTCGATGCTGATTTCGCCAACGACGACCCTGCCAAAATATGAAGCCGGCCTGCCGCCCGGAGCCGAACCGCGCACCGCCGCCGTGCAGAACGAAGTGCACGGGACCACCCATTTCGTGGCGATTGATCGCGCTGGCGACATCGCAACAATGACATCGACGGTCGAAGGCCCGTTCGGCAGCCAGCTGCTGGCTGGCGGCTTTGTCCTCAACAACGAACTGACCGATTTTACCTTCGCGCCCGAAAAAGACGGGGCGCCGGTGGCCAATCGGGTCGAAGGCGGCAAGCGGCCGCTGTCGTCAATGTCGCCGACAATTGTTTATGATGCCAAGGGCAAACCCGTCTTCACGGTCGGCGCCGCCGGCGGAAAAACCATCATCATGCAAGTCGCCAAGGCCCTGATCGCGCATCTCGACTGGGGCATGTCGGCACGCGATTCGATCGGCCAGGGCCTCGTCTATTTCAGCCCGCAGGGGATTATCCTTGAACAGGGCACCAGCCTAGAAGCGATGAAGCCCGCGCTGGAACAGCTGGGGCACAAGGTGAGCATCGCCAAATTGGGGTTGAAGGCCAACGCCGCAGAACTGACCGCCACTGGTTGGGAAGGCGCCGCCGATCCGCGCAGTGTCGGCGTCGCGCTAAAGGAATAAATCGACAGAGTCATTCGCGCAGCCGAACACGGCACGCACGACCCGCACACGGTCGAACCGGGAGAGACAATGGCAAAGCATTCGGTCCGCAAACTGGAACATTTTCCCAATCTGGTGACGATGTTCTTTACGCGCGCCCAGCATTACGGCGCAGCACCCTTTTTGTGGCACAAAGCAGGTGGCAGGTGGCACGCGACGAGCTGGCGCGACGCCGCCCAGCAGGTCGCCAGTCTGGCAATGGGCCTGAAATCGCTGGGTCTGCAACCCGGTGACCGGGTGATGCTGGTTGCCGAAAACCGGCCTGAATGGTGCATCAGCGATCTCGCGATCATGGCCGCGGGTTGCGTGACGGTCCCGACCTACACAACCAATACCGAACGAGACCACAGCCATATTGTGGAAAATTCGGGCGCCCGCGCTGTCATCGTGTCGAACGGCAAGCTCGCCAAGACACTATTGCCCGCGGTGATGCGCGCCAGCCAGGCAACAATGGTGATCGGCATTGAAGATCTGCGCGTCGCGCAATCGAGCGGCGTCAGCTTTTACAGCTGGGGCACGTTGATCGAGGATCACCCGGTCGATGTCGCGCGGGTTGCCGCCGAAGCGACGTTCAAGCGCGAGGATCTGGCCTGCATCATCTACACCAGCGGCACCGGCGGGGCACCGCGCGGCGTGATGCAGCACCA
>JAIELC010000064.1 GCA_019753375.1 Sphingomonas sp. | reverse complement strand
GCCGATGAAACATTGCCGGATGAGGTCGATGAGGTGCTGCCCGACGAGAAACCGCCGGTACTGGTCGACGTTGATGATCCGCCGGTGCTGGTCGACGTTGATGATCCGCCTGATCCGCCGCTGCTGGACGTCGAAGAGACATTAACGACAGTACCGCCAGACCCGTTGCTGCCACCACTGGTGCTGGTGGTCGAAGAAATTACCACGCCGCCGCCGCTCCCCCCGCCGCCAAAAAAGCCGCCGCCGAAAAAGCCGCCAAATCCACCAAAGCCGCCGCTACCGCCGATAACGACCGCGCCGCTACTGCCGCTGCCCGTTGCCGGAAATGCACCGCTCGGGCCGATGCCACCATAGACCGGAGGCAATGGAACGGGTGTTCCCTCGCTGGCGAACGTCAAGACGGTGGGCGGGCAAACCGTACTGGTTCGCGTTACGACGCGGCGGATGCGGCTGCCCTGGCGCTGGGCAACCCGGGTTGACCGCACGACCGTCCGGCTGTGGCTGGCGATCGGGGCTTTCTTTGCCTTTGCCGGGTGTTCCGTCACATGCACAGCGCCGCCGCCAATGATGGCGCCACCACAGGCGCACGCACAAAGTTTTGCCATCGCCATCCGCACCGACATTGTGTCACTCTCATATCGTTGGCGCCACGTGCGATGCTCTAAACCTGAAACGTCCTGGCGCGGTTACCGGGTTAGAAGGCAGAAAAGCGATCGCAAGTTCAACGCAATTAACCAAGATTTGTCCTATCTGGCGGGTCCAGATTCGTAACATTGCCCGGGGGTTATGGTTAACGTGCCGGCAAGGGACATTTTGAGCAGCAGGAACGTGCCGGGACCAACCGCTGCGCGCAGGTTTAAAAAATCCGGGTCGGCATGTCCGATGGAAAATTCGTGCGATCCTTTCCTTTCGATTGCTTGTGGAGTGCGGTCCGCGTGGCTATAGGCCCCATCATTACGAGGCGGCGCCAACGGGCCCAAGCCCGCGGTAGATGCCGCCAGGGGAGTTTGAATGGCGTCGGTAATCAACCAGGCTGGTGATCCAGATAAGGCAGCCGCTCCGGATATTTCGGCGGACATGAGCGGATACCGTCCGTCTCCGGATGAGCCGTTTATGAGCCAGCGGCAGCTCGATTATTTTCGCGCCAAGCTGCTGAAATGGAAGGATTCAATCCTTCACGAAGCGCAAGGCACCCTGTCGCAGTTGCAGACCGATTCGCTGCGCGAAGCTGACCTGACGGACCGGGCCTCGAGCGAAACCGACTGGTCGATTGAGCTGCGCACAAGGGACCGGCAGCGCAAGCTGATTTCCAAGATTGATGCCGCGCTGCGCCGGATTGAAGAAGGCGAATATGGTTATTGCGAAGTAACCGGTGAGCCGATCTCGCTGGCGCGGCTGGAGGCGCGCCCGATCGCCACAATGACCGTGGAAGCGCAGGAACGGCACGAGCGCCAGGAAAAGATTTCCCGCGAAGATTGATGTCGGTAAGCGTTTCGATACGTTTTCATGGTTTATAGAGCGGTACGCAGAATCCTTATTTGTTGAGCGGGCCGCATGGACCACGTCTATAATTCTCCCCCCGGCGCCGGCGCCGGAAGCGATCCGGCCAGTCAGCGCAATGATGCGCGCGACAGCCTGTTCCTTGTCGCCGTTTTTCGCGTGGTGGGCGGGAAGCACGATTGGCAGGTCCGCGTGCGCAACCTGTCCGCAGGCGGTCTGATGGCCGAATTCCCCCATCCGCTGGCCATGGGAACCGAAGTCGAAGTTGACGTGCGGGGCATTGGCTGGGTCAGCGGGCGCGTCGCCTGGGCGACAGCCGGGCGCGTCGGGGTCGCATTTGATGAACAAATTGATCCGAAAATGGCTCGCAAGCCTGTTACCAGCGGGACGACGACTCCCAGCTTTGTAAAACCAATCCTGCCGCGGCGTTAAGCCGCAGACCGATTAGCGAATTGATCATTGATGGTTGGTGGGAAAGGGCCTGCCGGCGGCCCGCATCGGCGGACCGTCGGCGTACTGCCCTGACCGGCTATTGCGAGATGATTTCTTCTTTCAATCGCAGCTTCTGTTTCTTCAACGATGCCAGGATCAATGGATCGGGTAGCGGGCGTTGCGCCTCGTTGCTGATCTGACGATCGATATGTGCATGCTTTGCTTCCAGCGCCGACAAATGTTGGCTGTGCATGGGAGTGAACCTCCTTGGCTGTTGACCGGCAGTGCATCTGCCGGTCCATCAATAAATCACGACGCGGGCCAAATGTCGCTATCGATCTTGACCAGACGCGGTGACAGCGCTGATTTTTCCGATGGTCCGATTTCACCGCTTTGTGTAGGCGGCGTTAAGGCGCGCATGATGGGATTTGCCTTTACCTCAGCATCCGCGCCGCCGCAGGGGTGAAGCATGGAAGAGCGTCTGATCGAAAAGCGAGTCGAGCTTCTTCGCATCGAGCATCGTGATCTCGACGCGGCTATTGCAGCCTTGTTGATGCAATCGATGGTCGATCAGCTCCAGATCGCCCGCCTCAAAAAACGCAAATTGCGCCTGCGGGATGAAATCGCGTTGCTTGAAGATATGCTGATTCCCGACATCATCGCCTGATTCAGGGTTAACCGGCGGCCCCAGTGCATCGATTCGGGACGAAAAACATTCTTACCGACGGCACCGAGCATTCCCCCGGCACAATGTTTCTGGCAGCGATAGGCGAATGGAGGAAACGTCAATTGAGTCGCGGCTCCAGCGCCATTTGATCGACACCTTATATGTCGAGGCAATGGTGCTGGCTGACGAGGCACGCACCTATTTTGACGAAGGCGGGCGGATCGATCGCGATTCGCTTGATCCGATGTCGCGTGTCGGCTTTTCATGCGAGTCGCTGAAAGTGACGACACGGTTGATGCACGTTATTGCCTGGTTGCTGACGCAGCGCGCGATCGATGCCGGCGAAATGTCGGCGCGCGATGCCCTGGACCCGTCGCGCCGATTGGGACCCGCGCCAAACAGCGATCATGCCCTGGTGGCATCGCTGCCAACCGCCGCGCGCGACCTGATCAACACCAGCATTGATCTGTTCCGCAGGACCGAGCGCCTCGATGCCCAGCAATCAGCTGTTGGGCAGATCGACAGCCCTGTCCATGCCATGCTGGATCGACTGGCCTACAGCCTGTAGTTTCGATTAAAGGGCTCGACCGGCAGTACCGAGGGTCTGCGCCGAGGGTCTGCGCACCTGGCTGCGCGGCTGGCTCCTTAGGTCTTTGATCCCGCCCAACGATTGGTGATCAGGCCATTCATGGCCGCGCGGTATTCGCTTTCCAGTCGATCGACCAGCACGGCAACGGGTTCCACCGCCTCAATCGCCCCGATTCCCTGGCCGGAACCCCAGATATCGCGCCAGGCTTTTGCCTTGCTGCCTTCATTGCCACCAAAATTCATGGTGCTCAGATCGCCTTCGGGCAAATTGTCCGGGTCCAACCCGGCGGCAACGATTGAGCTCTTCAGATAATTGCCGTGCACCCCGGTGAACAGGTTGGAATAGACAATATCAGACGCGCGGCTGTCGACGATGGATTGCTTATATCCGTCGACCGCGTTGGCCTCTTTGGTGGCGATGAAGGCAGAGCCGATATAGCCAAGATCCGCGCCCATTGCCTGCGCCGCCAGCACTGCGGCGCCATTGGCGATCGACCCCGACAGCGCGAGCGGGCCGTCAAACCATTGGCGGATTTCCTGAATCAGCGCGAATGGCGACAAACGGCCAGCATGGCCACCGGCGCCTGCTGCAACCGCGATCAGACCGTCCGCGCCTTTTTCGACCGCCTTGCGGGCAAAACGATCATCGATGATGTCATGCAAGGTAATGCCGCCCCAGCCATGGACAGCCGTATTCAAATCCTCGCGCGCACCGAGCGACGTGATGATCACCGGAACCTGCCATTTGGCGCAGGTCGCCAAATCGGCTTCGAGGCGGTCATTCGAGCGATGGACAATCTGATTGACGGCATAGGGAGCCGCTGGCCGATCCGGATTGTCACGATTCCACGCCGCCAGCTCTTCGGTGATCTGGTGGAGCCATTCGTCGAGCATTGCCTGTGGTCGCGCGTTCAGCGCGGGGAAGGCGCCGACAATGCCCGCCTTGCACTGGGCAATGACCAGTTCCGGCCCTGAAATGATGAAAAGCGGCGACCCGATTACGGGCAGGCGCAGGCGATCAAAAAGCGGTGGTAGGCTCATACACGTTTCATAGCGCAACCGATTAATGTGTCCAGCCGCGTACCGATTGCATCGTTCGTGAAAGTGCCTAGTAGAACCGCGTAATATTATATCGGAGTTGCATGATGGTATTTGGTCGATTGGTGTCGTCTGTGGTGTTGATTGCGGCAGGGGTATCGAGCCCGGCGCTCGCCGTGGGGCAGTTGCCCGCGGGTGTCGTCCCGACCAGCTATGACATTCGCGTCGATCCCAATGCGGCGGCCAAGACTTTCACGGGATCAGAGACGGTCGCGCTCGAGGTGAAAAAGGCAACGCGATCGCTGACGTTGAATGCGGCGGCGATCGTCATCAAATCGGCCACCATCGATGGCAAAAAGGCAAGCTGGAAACTGGCGGCTGACCGGCAGCAACTGATCGTGACGGCATCGGCGCCGCTTGCGCCGGGCAAGCATATGCTCGCGCTTAGCTGGTCGGGCAAGATCAACGACACTGCCGCCGGGTTCTTCGCGATCGACTACGCCAATCCCGACGGCAGCAAGGCCCGCATGCTGGCGACCCAGTTTGAGGCGCCCGATGCGCGCCGGTTTGCACCGATGTGGGATGAACCAGCGTTCAAGGCGACGTTCCGGCTGAGCACCGTCGCGCCCGCCAATCAGCTCGCATTTTCAAACATGCCCGTTACCGCCACAACCCGCCTGAAGGACGGACGCAAGCTGGTCAGCTTTGGCACCACGCCCGTCATGTCGAGTTATCTGCTGTTTCTGGGCATTGGTGACGTCGAGCGCAAAACCGTGATGGCCGGCAAAACCGAAATTGGCATCATCACGCGCCGCGGGGTGGTTGATCAGGGCGATTATGCGCTGGCATCGGCAAAGCGGCTCCTCGCTTATTACAACGACTATTTCGGCCAGCCCTATCCATTGCCCAAGCTCGATATGATCGCAGGGCCGGGCTCTAGTCAGTTCTTTGGCGCGATGGAGAATTGGGGGGCGATCTTTTATTTCGAGCCCGAGGTGCTGTTTGATCCGAAGCGTGCAACGCAAAGCGGCAGGGAACGGATTTTTACTGTGGTTGCGCATGAAATGGCGCACCAATGGTTTGGCGATCTGGTCACCATGAACTGGTGGGACGATTTGTGGCTGAACGAGGGATTTGCCTCGTGGATGGAAAACAAGTCGTCAATCGACCTGAACCCCGAATGGCAGGCGCGCGAAAGCGCCGTGGCGTTTGACCGTGAAGGCGCAATGGGCATCGACGCAACCGGCGCCACCCACCCGATCATCCGTCACGTCGAAACCGTCGATCAGATTGGCGAAGCTTTTGACGGTATCACCTATCAAAAGGGTCAGGCCGTGATCGGCATGATCGAATCCACGCTGGGGGCGGATGTTTTCCGCGATGGCATCCGTCGCTACATGGCGAAGTACAAATATCACAACACCGAAACCGAACAGCTCTGGGCAGAATTGTCGGCTGCGGCGGGCAAGCCGGTGGCCGATATCGCGCACAGCTTTACGCTGCAGGGCGGGGTCCCGATGCTGACGCTGACCGGGTCATCGTGCAGCAATGGCCAGACCACGGCCGTGATCGAACAGGGTCGATTTGGGCTCGATGCCAAATCGAAGACGCCGCAGACCTGGCTGGTGCCGGCAAGGGTCGGCGTGATCGGCGGCGGCGTTACCGACAGCGCCATCAGCGGCGCGGCTGCGAGCAAGGTGACCATCCCGGGATGCGGCACAGTGGTGCTCAATCAGGACAAGGGCAGTTATTTCCGCGTCCGCTATGCCGGCGATACCCATGCCGCGATCGTGAAGGATTTTGGGAAACTGGCCCTGGCCGACCAGATCGGGACGCTGGGCGATGATCTGGCGCTGGCGCTGTCGGGCGATCAAAGCCTGACGCAGTGGACCGATACAGTTGGTCAGGTGACGCCCGATGCGCCCGCCTTGGAATGGGGGATGGTCACGGGGCAACTCGGGTCGCTGTCGGGTGTGGTCGTGCGGACGCCGCTGATCGGGCCGCTGCGCGAAAGGACGATTGCCATGCTGGCGCCCGTCATGGCGCGCGTGGGATGGACGCAACAGGCTGGTGAGGCCTCCGCCGTTACGAATTTGCGCGAAGCGCTGATCACGCGGTTGGGATCGGCGGGTGACGCTGAGGTGCTGGCCAGGGCGCGCGCCTATGTCATGGCGCTGAAGACGGACCCGGGCGCGATCCCGGCGGCGATCCGTCAGCCGGTGCTGACAAGCTTTGCGATCCAGGCGACCCAGGCCGACTGGGACACATTGTTGGCATTGGCCAAGGCCGAACAAAACCCGGTGGTGAAAAACGGTTATGTCCGGCTGTTGGGTATCGCGCGAAATCCGGCGCTGGCGCGGCAGGCGCTCGATCTGATTGCTACCGACACGCTGACTGCCCCACAAAAGGCGTCGCTGTTGGCAACCATTGGCGGCCAGCATCCCGATATGGCGTTTGATTGGGCGCTCGCGCATCTTGATCTGGTCAACAGCATTGTCGAAACCAGTACGCGGTCGAGTTTTATCGTTTCGCTGGGGTCTAATTCCGCCGATCCCGCGATGCCCGACAAAATCAGGGCCTTTGCCGAAAAGAACCTGCCGGCAGGATCGCGTGGTCCGGCAGAACGGGCAATCACTTTTATCGCC
>JAIELC010000080.1 GCA_019753375.1 Sphingomonas sp. | reverse complement strand
TCAGCGATCCTGAACCATTGTCCTTGTTCATCTTCGCCGCGCGCTCAAGCAGGCGCGAGTGGAGATAGAACACGTCGCCGGGATAGGCTTCGCGGCCCGGCGGGCGGCGCAGCAGCAGCGACATCTGGCGGTAAGCGACGGCCTGCTTGGACAAATCGTCATACACGATCAGTCCGTGCATGCCGTTGTCGCGGAAATATTCGCCCATTGCGCAGCCGGTATAGGGTGCCAGGAACTGCAGCGGTGCCGGCTCCGACGCGGTGGCGGCGACGACGATCGTATATTCCATCGCGCCCGATTCCTCGAGCTGGCGGACGATCTGCGCAACCGTTGACCGCTTCTGGCCGATTGCCACATAGATGCAGTAAAGCTTTTTGCTTTCATCATCGCCGGCATTGGCGTTTTTCTGATTGATGAAGGTATCGATCGCCACGGCGGTCTTGCCGGTCTGACGATCGCCGATGATCAGCTCCCGCTGGCCACGGCCCACCGGCACCAGCGCATCAATCGCCTTCAGGCCGGTCTGGACGGGTTCGTGAACCGACGTACGCGGGATGATGCCCGGCGCCTTTACTTCAACGCGGCTGCGCTGGGCGGTCTTGATCGGGCCCTTGCCGTCGATCGGATTGCCAAGGCCGTCGACAACGCGGCCCAGCAGTTCCTTGCCGATCGGCACGTCAACGATGGTGCCGGTCCGCTTGACGACGTCGCCTTCCTTGATCTCCGAGTCCGACCCGAAAATCACGACGCCGACATTATCGGCCTCAAGGTTGAGCGCCATGCCTTGCACGCCGTTCGAAAATTCGACCATTTCGCCGGCCTGCACATTGTCCAGCCCGTGAATGCGCGCGATGCCGTCACCGACCGACAGCACTTGTCCGGTTTCCGAAACCTGAGCTTCGGTGCCGAAATTGGCAATCTGGTCCTTGATGACCTTGGAAATTTCTGCGGCGCGGATGTCCATAGTCTAAGCCTTCAGCCTTTCATCGCGTGGGCGAGGGAGTTCAAACGGGTCTTGATCGAGCTGTCGATCATCTGACTGCCGATGCGGACAACGAGTCCGCCCAGCAGCGTGGGGTCGACATTCAGGTCGACGGAAACGTCGCGGCCGACGCGCTGGCGCAGGGACTGCTTCAGCGCGGTGACCTGATCGGCGGTCAGCGCGTGTGCCGATGTCACTTCCGCGGTCGTCTCGCCGCGATGATTCGCCGCCAGCGTCCGGAAGGCGCGGATAATTTGTGGCAGCACCGCCAGTCGGCGATTTTCGGCGAGCACGCCGATGAA
The DNA here is from genome assembly GCA_019753375.1 of Sphingomonas sp. GTDB lineage: Bacteria > Pseudomonadota > Alphaproteobacteria > Sphingomonadales > Sphingomonadaceae > Sphingomonas. The sequence goes on along the minus strand of JAIELC010000080.1, from coordinate 5,701 downwards.
ATTGCTGGTCGTTGCATCAAGCTTGAGCAGCGTGGCCACGGCGGCAACCGCCTTGATCGCCGCGCCGCGCGACACCAGCGGGCTGGTGATCAGCGTCTTGAAATCAGCCGAATCGTCGATCGCCGCGCGCACGGTGGCAAGGCTCGATTCAACGGCATTGATGGCCTTTGCATCACGCGCGAGCTCGAACAACGCTGTTGCATAGCGTCCCGGTAAGCTCGCCTGAATACCGCCGGAAGTCTCCACGCGATCGACATCCTCTTGGGAAAAGGAAAATTGGCCCCATGCGCAAACAGGGCTGCAAAGCGCCCTCACTTGGGTTGCGCGGCTGCTAGCATCGGCGGGGCAGGGATGCAAGCGGTGTGGAAACTACCCGATAATCCGGCTTTTCGCGGCCGGCCAAGCCGCTAGAGACAAGCGGCCCGATCAGGGCGAATCACCTGAATGCCCCAATGCAAAGGATTGTCTGATGTCCGATGGCCAGATGGAAAAGATGACGATGTCCGATGGCGCGGAAGTCGCCGTCTATCATGTCCACCCCACCGGCCCCCGGCGCGGCGGGCTGGTGCTGGTGCAGGAGATTTTCGGGGTAACCGATCATATCCGGGATCTGTGCGACGAATATGCGCGTGACGGTTATGAAGTGCTGGCACCGGCGCTGTTCGATCGCGAGCATCCCGGTTTCGAAGCGGACTATAGCGGCGAGGGTTTTCAGCGGGCGGTGCAGCTGGCGCGCGAACTCCACCCGTTCGATCTGACGCTAAAGGATTGCCAGACCTGCATCGATGCGCTTGCCCCGAAGGGTCCGGTGTTCATGGTCGGCTATTGTTATGGCGGATCGGTCTGCTGGTTCGGTGCAACGCAGTTGCAAGGCCTGTCGGCAGCATCGGGTTATTATGGCAGCCTGATCGCGGGCGCCGCAGATCAGGAGCCCAAAATCCCGATCATCCTGCATTTCGGCCGGCATGACGCCGGGATACCCATGGACGGCGTCGACACGGTGATCGCCAAGGCATGGCCGAACGCGACGGTCCATGTTTACGAAGCCGGGCACGGTTTCAATTCGGACCGGCGCAAGGATTATCACGAACCCAGCGCCGATCTGGCCCGCGAGCGCACGATCGAGCTGTTTCAGGCGCAGGGCGGCTGATCCGCCCGCGCCGACCGATTAGCTTGGCGGATCCGCTTCAAAATCGAGCAGATCGCCGGGTTTGCAATCAAGTTCGTGGCACAGCTTTTCCAGCGTTTCAAACCGCACGCCTTTGACCTTGCCCGATCGCAACAGCGATAAATTGGTCTCGCTGATGTCGATCCGCCGGGCCAGGTCCTTGGCGCGCATCTTGCGGCGGGCCAGCATGACGTCGAGTGTGACAATGATCGCCATGGCTCAGACGATCTGCGCATGATCGCTGGCAATCTCTGCCGCCACGGCCTGCACCCGGCCAAGCAGCCGGATCGCAAGGCCAACGCAGATCAGCGCCAGCTGGATCGTGATGTAGGACCCGGTCACGTGATCGAGCGGCGCATTGGCCGGCCCGACCGACAGGCCCAGCAGCGCACTGGCGGTCAGCCAATCGCCCACCCGACCCAGCAACCGCCCGCTCTGCGCCGAAAGGATCGCCCCGTCGGCGTAGGATTTGAACAATTGCCGCGCCGTCCATAGCCCGGCGAGGAGCGCAATCGCGGGCAGCGACCGGACCGCGACGATGATGATCTTTTCGACCGCATCGGCGACGTCGGGCGTGCCGATTGCGAAGACCAGTCCCTTGATCGGCATGTACATGATCTGGCTGAACAGCAGAAATGCACCCAAACCGACGGCCCAGCCGAACAGCGATTTCAGTCGCAGGCTTTGCGCCTGCAATTGGTCAAATGTAGTCGTCATGCCAATGTCCCTTGATGCCAATGTCTCTCGATAAATGTCGTTCAATTGATGTCGATGCTGACCCGCAGCGCCTTGCTGCCGATCGAAATCGCGGTGCTCAGCCGGATGGCCGCCGGCGTGGTCGTGGCGACGGAAGCGGTGCTGCCGATGACCACAAAAAGCGCCGAAGCGGCGATCAGCCATAAACCCATAATGCGGCGCGCCTGCCGTTGACGCGGCGGCCGGATGCTGTCCCTGGAACCAATGTCGATCATCTCTGTATTCCCATTTAATTTACGTAATACATAAATAATATAAATTATCACGTCAATACATATTTGCGCTGGGACAATTTTGTCAGGTCCGGCAATGATTTGGCGTGTGCCGATCCGGCGTTGCTTTGAGCGCAATTCGCGGGATGGAGGCGGTCTATGCCGGGTCTATACCGGCAGCATGGACACCAGCATGATCAATCCCGACTCGGCATGGGCCGCCTTTGTCGCGCGCGACCGGCACAGCGATGGGCGGTTCGTCGGCGCGGTGCTGACGACCGGCATCTATTGCAAGCCAAGCTGTCCGGCGCGCCATCCCAAACGCGAAAATGTCGTTTTCTACCGCGATGGCGCCGAGGCGGCGGCGGCCGGCTTTCGTGCCTGCCTGCGCTGCAAACCCGATGAAGTCGGCCGCGACCGGATCGCGGTGGCGCGGGCCGTAAGCCTGATCGAAGCGGCGGAAGCGACCTTGTCGCTCGACGAACTCGCCGCCGAGGTCGGGTACGCGCCGCATCATTTCCACCGCCTGTTCAAACGCGCGACCGGGGTAACCCCGGCGGCCTATGCGCGCGGGCTGAAAGCGCGAATCGTGGTTGACGCCCTGAAGGAGGAGACACGCGTGACCGATGTCATTTACGAGGCCGGCTATTCCGCCCCCAGCCGCTTTTATGAAAGTGCCGGCCGTCGCCTGGGCATGACCCCCAGCGCTTGGAAGCGCGGCGGGGCCGGGGTCACGATCCGCTGGACGCTCGTCGGCACCAGCCTGGGGCCATTGCTGGTGGCGGCCACGGGCAAGGGGCTTTGCCGCGTCGCGTTCGATGAGGATGATGCCGCCTTGAAACGGCGCTTTCCGCAGGCGGATATTGAGCCGGGCGGCGCGGCCCTTGCCGATCTGGCCGCGCGGGTCGTGGCCAGCGTTGAAAGTCCCGATCGGCAGCAGGATTTGCCGATCGATGTGCAGGGCACGGCCTTTCAGGAAGCGATCTGGCAAGCGCTGCGACAGACCCCGCCGGGCGAGACCCGCAGCTATGCCGATCTGGCCGCCGCAGCCGGGAATCCGCGGGCGGTGCGCGCCGCAGGGACGGCATGCGGCGCCAATCATGTCGCGGTGGTGATACCGTGTCACCGGGCCCAGCGCAGCGACGGCACGATGGGCGGCTATGCCTATGGCGTGGATCGCAAGGTTGAACTGCTGAAGCGCGAGGGCGCGGCATGACCGGGTTTGTGATTACCGGGCTCGATCCGGCGTTGTTTGCCGACCTCTATGGTCTGGACGATGCGACATTGGCCGCGCGCGGCGCCGAACGGCGAATTGTGGACGCGACGCCGGGCTTTCCCTGCCGGATCACGCTGGAGGATGCCGCGGTCGGCACCACCGTGCTGCTCGTCAATCACGAACATCTGGCGGTCGATACGCCCTATCGCCAGCGCCATGCCGTGTTTGTAACCGAAGGCGCGGTGACAGCGGCGCGCCATGTCAACACCGTGCCCCGGCAACTGGCGATGCGGACCCTGTCGGTGCGCGCCTATGACGCAACGGGCCACATGGTTGATGCTGATCTGACCGAGGGCGATCAGCTTCCAGCGCTGATCGATCGGCTTTTTGCCGATGCCGGCACTGCCTATCTCCATGCCCATAATGCGCGACCGGGCTGCTTTGCGGCGCGGATCGACCGGGCGGAATAAGCCGGCGGCGCCGCGCCGCCGGTTCGGGGTCAGACGATCGTCACGGAACCTTGGTGCAGCCAAAGACCAGCCATTCATCGGGCTGCGGCGGCAGCGCGTCGCGGATCGCGGATTGCTGGCTCCGCAATTTCTGGCGTTCGGCTTCGTCGGGCGTGCAGGCCTTTTGTTCCACCGCATCGCGCAATTGGCGGGCCTTGGTCATTTGTGACGCGGTCAGGAAATAGCGGCTTTCGGTATAGGTTTTGGCCGAACCATCAAATTCGATCACCGACACGGTTTGTTCATTCGCGGGGACAAGGATGCGTTCCCACTTTTTGCCATTTTCGGCATATTGGGTTTGCCCGTTGATGCAGCCATCCCGGCCATAATCAATCATGACATCCACGGGCTTGGAAACATTGATCCGGCTGCGTTCGGGCAGAATATGGCACATCATCTTACCAAAGCTCTGATCGGTGCTCGCCAGCGGATCCGTGGCGGGATTGGCGTCGGGCAGGTGCACCGTGCCATCGGGTCGGGTGAAAAACACCGCGGCGCTGGCGATGATCAGCACCCCGCCGCCCGCCAGCGTCCAGATCGCGCCGCGTCGGTTGTTGCGGATTTCCAGCATCCCCGCGCCGCCAATGGCCAGCGCACCGCCGACGAGCAGAAACGCCGCCAGCGCGATGACGTTTTCGATGTGGCGTTCCTGGGCAGCGCGCGCCTTTTCCAGCGCGGCTTCGCGCGCCAGCGCGGCCTGGGCGCTTGCGATCTGGGCGGCGGCAACCTGCGCATCGGCGGCCTGCGCGGCGGCATCCTTGTCGAGGCGCAGCCGCTCCTCAATGCTGGTGCAGGGCAGGCCGACATCGGCAACGGGCTGCTTTGCTTCGGCCAGAAAGGCAATCAGTTCGGCATCGGCAACGGCAAAGCCAAAGGTCGAATCACCTTCCTCGGCTTTCGTAATCGCTGAATTGACACCGATCACCCGGCCGCATTGGTCGAGCAGCGGCCCGCCCGAATTCCCGCGCGCAATGCTGGCCGTGTGGAGCAATACCTGCACGCCCGTCAGCGATCGGCGTCCCGCAAAGCCGCCTTGCGAGCGGACCGGCATCAACGGCTTGATGAAATCCGCGGCCGATTGCGCCGTCGCCAGATCAACATTGCCGGGATATCCCAGCGCGATCACGCTTTCGCCATCGTCGACCGGCCCGCTGTAAAGCGTGACCGGCGGCAGCCTTGTTCCTTTGAATTCGATAAGCGCCAGGTCGCGCTGCGCATCATAGGCGATCAGTTTGCCCTGATAGCTTTTGTCACCTTCGGACGGGACAACGCCGATCACCACATTATCGGGATAGCGCGCCGCAAGTTCGACGACATGGGCGTTGGTGACGATGCGGTTGGGCGCCACGGCAAAGCCGCTGCCATGGCCAAAACCGACGACTTCGCCGTCGGCAGTCGCAATCGTGACGATCCGCACCACACCGCGCCCGGCGGCTGAGATATCGTCGGCGCGGGCGGGCATCTGGCCTGCCCAAAGCAATACCCCAAGCGCCACCAATGCGCGGCGCGCCCATTGCAGCAGCAATCCACCCGGCGGTTGAAACGTACGGCTCATAATCGGCTGTGTGACATCAAGCCGATGCCGATTCCAACCGGAATCGCATGGCTGATCGGTCATCGTCGCGAATTTGTCAGCTGGGGGGCGTCTGGCCGCCCGATTTTCCGGTCGCGCCTGGCCCCTTTTTGGCGCCATCTTTGGGGCCGCCGCTGGCGCCGTCATTGGGGGTGTCGCCGTCACCGTCCGCATTGCCGCCAGCTGCCGGCGAATTCCCCCGCATTGCGCCAAGCGCCGCCGCCGAATCCCCGGCGGCAAGCGCCGCCAGCGCTCGTTTGGCGATTT
>JAIELC010000012.1 GCA_019753375.1 Sphingomonas sp. | reverse complement strand
ATGGCCGACGGCTCGATTATTGCCGAGGGCCTGTCGCGTATCACCCGTATCCATTGGGACAAGGCTTGGACGGTCGGCTGATGGGCAAAATTCTCAAGATCCTCGGCTTCATCGTTCTGGCGGTGGCGGCTGTCTTTACGGCCGGCTCATCACTGATCTTCGGCCTGACAGGCGTATTAGGGACAACCGTTGCTGGGATTTCGCTTGGCACGCTGTTCATCGGCGGCGCGGTCCTGAATTTTGCCGGATCCCTGCTGCAAGCAAAGCCAAAGGCACCCGACGCATCGCCATCGCAAATTGATCGCCTCAAGGTATCCATTGATGCCAGGACCCCACGCAAGATCATCTTTGGCAGCACTGCTATGGGGACCGATCTACGCGATCAGGAATTTACCGGCACCAAGATGGAATATCTCCATCGGTTCGTCGTCAATGCCAGCCACCAGATCGACGGCTGGCTGGAAATATGGTTCGATGATAAACTAGCCTGGTCGGCAGCATCGGGCGTAAGTGCCGAGAACAGCGGCTATCTGACTGTTTCAACGGTTGCCAAAGGATCATCTTCCAACGCCATCAATATTAGCGCTCGGATGGGAAGTGCGCGGCGCTATACCGGTCTCGCCTACACATATTTTCGTTACAAGCTGACCGGAAACGACAAGAAGCACGAAAGCCCGTTCGCGCAGAGTGTCCCATCGCGCGTGACGATCATTGGGCGTGGTGCGTTTCTGTATGATCCACGTCTCGACAGCACGGTGCCCGGTGGCTCCGGCTCAATGCGCGCCAATGATCAGACGACCTGGGTGGCTGCCGGCTGGAATGACGATCGATGCCGCAACCCGGCGCTTCAGATGCTTTGGTATTTGCTTGGTTGGCGTATCCAGAACCCTGTAACCAGCGAATGGCTGCTTGCAGTGGGCAAGGGCATACCGTCAGACCGCATTGATCTGCAAAGCTTCATCACCGCGGCCAATCTGTGCGACGAGCCTGTCACGCTTGCCGCAGGTGGCACTGAGCCTCGCTATCGGTCGGATGGGGTGTTTAGCGAGGCAGATGATCCGGCTCTGGTGCTCGACAACCTGAAGGCCACGATGAATGCGCTGGTCGATGATGTGAACGGCAAGATCAGGCTAATCGTCCTGCATAATGACCTGGCGTCACCAATCGCCGATTTTGGGCCCGACGACGTGATTGGCGAATTCACATGGCAACAAACGCCGCCGCTAAATGACCAGTTCAATATCATCCGCGGTGCCTATACCGACCCGTCGACCAAATCGCTTTATCAGCCGATTGATTATCCCGAAGTCCGCATCGCGAGCCGGGATGGCATTGACCGAATTGAGACAATCAATTTTCCGCTAGTCGAATCGTCTTCGCAGGCGCAACGCCTTGCCAAGCAACGTCTGCAACGCAACCTTTATGGCGGGACTTTCAAGGCTACGTTTCAGATCACCGCATGGCGAGCGCAACGCGGCGATGTGATCCGTCTCACCTTCCCGGCGCTTGGCTGGTCGAACAAGTTGTTCCGTATTGCTGAACGCGAAATCAGATTTGATGGCACCGTGCCATTGCTGTTGCGCGAGGAAAACGCGGCCATTTATCTATGGGACTCCGAAGACAGCGAGCCGGTGCAGGCAGTTGAGCCGACGACCTATAATCAGATCGACACGCCGTTCGCCCAGGCATTCGATGACGCAAATATCGATATCACGGCAGCGCAGGCGGCGGCTGATAGCGCGATCGGTGGCATTGATGATCTGGGCGACGACGGCAAACTGACGCCATCCGAAAAAATTCGGCTGGTCCTGCTGAATACCGACTTGTTCAATGCTTATACCTTGCTCGACACGGCTGCTGCCGTGCTGATCGCCAATCCGGGTGTGGCGACCGCGAAGGCAACCGCAGATACGGCATGGTCGGCTTGGGTGACGTACCGCGATACGCTTTCACCCGCGTGGAACAACACCACGATGACCACGGCGATTACTCGGTCGACGTACAATGGGAAGCTTAACGACCTTCAATATGCGATTGATGCCCTTGCCGAGACTCTCCGCAAGGCGACCGCAAGCAACACCGTCAATCTCGTGCGCTTTTCGGGCTTTGAGCAGGGCTTTAAGGGGTGGTTCGCTGCGACCACCGGAACACAGACGGCGGGATACCCGATAACCGGGACTTATCTCGGCAAGGGTTTGATCAAGCAGATCGCCGAAGGTTTCAGCGGTGCGTCGCGGTTCCTCTACATGACGCAGACCAGCGACTATTATTTCCCGGTTGTGGCCGGGCAACGCTATGCCGTGCAGGCTCGGATCGAAAGTCAGAGCCTCATTGGTACAGTGCAGGCCAATTACCTGCGCCTCGCGTGGTACGACGGCGCCGGCGCCTATATCACTGAAACAGATGTGCAAACGCCGCTGTCCGGACCGCAGACCTATGGAACGCTGATGGCTGGTTTTGTCACAGCCCCCGCAGGTTCGGTCAAAGCGCGAATCGTTTTCTATGTCGACACGGTAACAACAGGCCAGATTGAGGGCGCGCTTTACGAGCCTATGGTGACGGTTGCGACGCCGGAACAGACCGAGTTTCCCGCTTACTCTCCTGGCCAGAACGATCCGCTCGCCGATCAAACCATAGCGTCGCAAATCACGCTGGCGATTGCCGACGTGAACCTTGCAGCAAGCTCGACCGGCGTGATCACCTCGGGCCAGCTGCCGAAAGTCGTATCGCCGATCTTGAACCAAGGCTCCACCAGCATTGTGGCAAGTTCAGCGGTCACTTGGTCGGTCGACATGATATCGTCCAACCTGACCGGACAAGTGCCGGTTTCGAACACGAGCGGCACCAAGGGGCAGGTCACGATCGGCACCGGGGTTACGGGTTCGGGCACGTTCCGGCTCGTGGCGACGATCAGCGGCGTGCCTTATGCCGTGACCGTTGCGGTGAACGTCAATCGCGCGGGTGGCACGTTCGGCGGCAATCCGACCAACAACGCTTCTGGCCCGCTGGCGGGATATTCGGTGAACAACACCACGACCACCGAAATTGCCCGCTTTTCGTCGATGGTCGTTGCAAGCGGCGAGACGATCTATTGCACCGCGTCCGGCGATTACAGCTTTGCCTCGGCGCTGTCTGGAACGTCGGCACTTGTCGGCAAATGGCAGTATTCGCTCGCGGGCGCGAACAGCTGGACTGATATTGCTGGTTTTGTGACCGGCACGGCGGCGGGATCGTCGTCCTATGAACCAAACCCGGATGGCCAAGGCTCGATCACGGTCGCTCAGAACAAGAGCGGTCTGAGCGCGAATACCTATGACGTCCGCTTCGTCGCGGCGCGTCAAAGCAGCTCGCCAACGGGCAGCGTCACCTTCGACAGCGGCACGCTGACTGTGGGGATCTCGTGAGCGACGATCTTTTTATCCTCGTTCGCGCTGACGGTTCGGTTTCCGAGCAGGTCTTTGTGCCGACAGGATCATCGCCGAGCGAATTGGGCCAACTGCCCGATGGCCTCACCGAATATCCGATTGATCGCTTCGGCAAGCTTTGGGAGGATTTTGTTCCCGGCACCGGCTGGGTCGCGAATATGACCGTGCTTCGCGCGATCAAATGGGAGGCGGTGAAGGCTAAGCGAACCGAGGTTCAGACAGGGGGATGCAACACGCCATCGGGTCGCGCGCAGACCGACCTTGAAAGCCGGGGTCTCATCAACGGCGCGGTGACGCTGGCGATGCTGTCTCTGCAGGCCGGTACCCCATATTCGATCGAATTCACGCTGGCGGACAACACCAGCATCGCCCTTGATGCGGCCGGAATGATCGGGCTTGGGCAAGCCGTCGGGATATTTATCGCCGTGTCGCATGCGCGCTCTGTTGCTCTTCGCGCGGCGATCGACGCGGCAACCGATCCCGCCGCGCTCGACGCAATCGATATAGAATCCGGGTGGCCGACATGATCGCTGAAATTGCAAGTCGCAGCGCGCCGCGCGTCGAAATCTCGAAAGGTACAGTAAGGATGCCAGACCCCATGCCGCCAATTGATTATATGGGGCCGCAGGGCGGCATGCTGGCAATGGCATTCGCGGCTGGCGCGATGGCTACTGCTGGCGTTTTGAGCGGCATCGGCGCGCTCTTCTGGCGGCTTTTCGGCGATAAACGGATCAAGGCACTTGAAGCCGATATTGTCTCAATGAAGGCGGAACAGGCCCGATCAATTGAGGCAATCAAGGTCGAGCATACCAAATCGCTGATGGCCGAACGGCACCGCTGCGACGAAGAAATCGACCAGCTGCGCATGCAGGTAACACAGCTTCAAACCATTCTGATCGCCAATGGCAATGCCAACATGCGCCAGGCTGTGCAGGCGTCAATTTCTGAAATCCGCATTGGCGAAGATCGAAAGGACGACCAATGAAAACGATCGATCAGCTGATCGACGAAGTCATCGCGCGCGAAGGCGATTACAGCAATCACCCGTCTGATCGTGGCGGCCCAACGCGCTGGGGAATCACCGAGGCGGTCGCGCGTCAGCAAGGATACAGCGGCGATATGCGCCAGCTGCCACGCGCAGAGGCGGCGGCAATCTATAAGCGGCTATATTGGTTGCGACCGGGGTTCGCCGCGGTACAGCCGATCGCGCCAAAGATTGCGTCGGAGCTGTTCGACACCGGCATCAACATGGGCGTGGGAACTGCGGGCCAGTTTCTGCAGCGCGCCCTCAATGCCCTCAATCGTAATGGGCGCGATTTCGCTGACCTGAAAGTCGACGGCAATGTCGGACCCGGCACGTTGTCGGCGCTCAGCCGCTTCATGGCGGTACGCGGCGCGCAGGGCGAAGCGGTGCTGTTGAAGGCCCTCGATGCGCTGCAGGGCGAGCGATACGTCAACCTGGCAGAGTCTCGCCCGGCGAATGAAGATTTCGTGTTTGGCTGGCTGTCCAACCGGATCGGGCAGGTGGCGTGATGCGTACCGATTTTGATTTTTCCGGAATGGTCGCAGTTGTGGCGTTTTTCGCGGTGGCTGTGTTGGCGGTTCTGTTTTTCACCAGAACATCGAAGCCGATGCGAACCGATTTCGATTTTCGCCGCACGGTCACGACCATCGCCTTTTGTGGCGCCGGCATGGCCATCTTGCCCGTCATTGTCTGGATGACGCATTTGATCCGCAGCGATGCGCCACACGTCTTCGCCTTGGCAATGGGCATGATTGTGCTGCTGGGCATCGTGCTGGTCGGTCTTAGCTTCACGGTCGCCATGCGGCAAATCAGCGGCAGCTTCATGGGCAACACCTTCTCGGCGACGGGCGGCGATGACGATGATGACGGTCCGCCAACGGTGACGACGACGACTGAAACGAAGGTGACGCCATGAAGCTGATCGACCTAGATCCTCGCTGGCTGATAAAGGACGGTCTGCGGGTCGGCTTCGTGTTCAAGTCGCCGACGAACCAAGCCGAATGGCAGTCATGCTTCGAAAACCCGCCTTCGATCGGCGAACAATGCGACCTGTTTGATGAACAAGTCGGCGAGGATGCGATCGTTCAGCCCTGCAACGCAGCAGCGCATTGGCAAATCGCCGGAGGCATCAACGCGGCCAGCTTCGAAACAATGACCGTCACGCCGTCGCTGGACGGCAGCGCTGGTGGACTTTGGCACGGCTTCATCACCAACGGCGAAATCGTGGGAGGTATCTGATGCGCGCGGTGTTAGTTGACGACGTCCACAGGGATGCCACCATCCCCGCTGGTGCGATTGAGTTTCGCGAACTTGATGGCGTCGTCATGGGGATCGCGTTTAGGTGTCCTTGCGGCTGCGGTTTCGAAAGCTGGCTGCCCATCCGTGACGATCACACTGGCTGGCAGTGGGACGGCAACCGCGAAGCGCCAAGCCTGACGCCTTCGGTGCTGCAATCCGGGCTGCCATGCAAATGGCACGGATATCTGACCAATGGCGAATGGAGGGTCTGCTGATGAACATGCTGACCGACGCCGCCAGCGCGGCCATACCCGGCGCGGGATGGCTTCGCCTCGCGCTCAAGTTCGCCCCTTGGCTGGCATTAGCCCTGTTTGTCGGCTGGGCGGCCCGCGTGAACCATCTGCGCGGCGTTCACCTGCAAAGCCTCCACGAGGTCGCAAATACGCTTGGAGAGGCTCTGAGCGCCAAAATAGGGGTATCGCAACTGGTGCCCGCCGCAAACCGGCTGGCGGGGCAGCGCGATCAGTATTGGCGCGAGCGTGAAAATGCCCGCTCAGTAGTCAAGCAACAGTCGGATAGCATCAACGCCCTGCACGACGAATCCGAACGGCTGGCCAAGCTGTCTGAAAAGGACCGGGCCTTGGCGAAAGAAATGATCCGCCAGCGCGACGTCTGGATTGCGACCGCGAAGGCGGCGTCGACCCGAACCGAGCGCCTGAGCGCCGAACAGGAATTGGAGCAATGCGATGCGGTACTCAATGCGCTTTACGACGCTGGTTTCTAGCCTCGCGCTTGCCGGGTGCGCGACGATGCCATCGACACCTGAAATCAGGATTGAGACGGTGCCGGTCGCGGTTGCGGTCGGCTGCGTTGTCAATCGTCCGGCTGATGTAGTGCCATTGAACAAGGCGATTACGCGCGAGCAATGGATGGCCCGTGCGCCCGGCGCCAGAGCTGAAACCATTAAGGCACAAGCTGGCACCCGCCAGAATTACGAGGACGCGTTGAAAGCCGCGACGTCCGCCTGCACCGATGCACCGAAAAACTGAAAGGAACGAATGATGGCTGCAAATTATCCAAGTCAGAGCGTCACCCCGAGCTGGGTCGACCTTTGCGCCGTGAACTCATCGCTGGCCGGTAAATCACTCAGCATCCAGTGTGTGGGCGGCCATGCCGTTGAGGTCTATTTTGGCGGCGTTAGCGCGCCCACCGGCGCTGGCACGGTGCTTTACCCTGGGGCTGCTGTTACCGGCACGGCTGCCCATATCTGGATTCGCGGTTCGTCTGGCGGAACGGTTTCGATCCTCGAAAACGACTGATCCTGGCTTTCACCAAAAC
>JAIELC010000029.1 GCA_019753375.1 Sphingomonas sp. | reverse complement strand
GTTGCAGGCAGCGGACCGCGTCGGCAGTACCCTGGACGATATTTCGGAACTCCTCTGTCGCGTGGGTTTCACCCGACAGATGTTTGTCGAATGTCTTGCCGCGCACCCAGTTCTTCAGTTCGCGCTTGTTGGCCTCAACGTGCAGTTTCCAATAATCGGGATAGGCATATTTCTGGAGGTACGAACCGATCACCGCCTGTGGTTCATCCCATTCGGTCACGCGGACCGCCTCAAATCCCCCGCTCAGCCCCGTCCACGCATTCAGCCCGACGAAATTGACGCTGTTGGTGCCGAGCAACAGCAGTTGCGCCATGATGGCGTTATTGTCGTTGGCCGCCGACAAATGGCAATCGCTGCACGTCTTGGTTTCGGTCGTCCGGACGGTGTGCGGAAAATGCGGCGCAAAGGCCTGGCTGGAAAAACCAATCGCGCTGATCGGCGGCTGCTGGACATAGATCCGTTCGCGGTTGACGTTGGTCGATGACAGAATCAGCGCAGAGCTGCTCCGCACCGGCGTTACGATCCCGCCCCTGCTTGTCATGCCCTTGCCCAGCTGGAACATGTCATCGCGGGCGACCTGTGGATTATAGGTCGCAAAATTGCGCGTTTCCTGGCCCTCATAATGATGGGTCGTCGACTTCCAATTTGCCTCGATCGGCAGATGGCAACCGCCGCAACTGGTCGTCCAGCTCAGATGGCATGTGTAGCATGTCACCTTGTCCTCACCGTGCGCGCGCTCGCCAATCGGTATCCCGGAGCCAAAGGCGAAATTACCATCCTCGGCCCCGTACACGCTCATCAGCTTGGCGCGCGCGGCCTTGGCGTTGAACCAGCGACTGGCCGGGTCGACGCTGTCCTTGACCAGGTGGACGCGCCATTCGAGCTTGGGATCGACAATGGACCGCTGGATCAGCATTCGCCGCCCGCCTTCGTCGGTGATCCATTCAAAGCGACGTTGTCCGTCGGGGTTGCGGAGCAATTCCAGATTGGTGCCGTGCGGTGGCGCGGCCGGGCCCGATGTCCGCAAGGTCGGCACCGCGTCGGCAGTACCATGGCAATCCTTGCAGCCGATCTCGATCGCATTGGCGACTTCGCCATAGATTAATCCGTTGCCGTGGCTGTCCTGCGCGAAATGACAATCGGCGCACTGCATGCCCTTTTCGGCATGGATATCCATCAGATGGACGGCCTTGCCGGGATTGGTGCCGGGCTGCACCCATTTGCCCTCGCCTTGCTTGCGCCATTTCTCGGGATCGTCGGGAGAGACAATCTTCCCGTCGGCATCGAGCAAATTGCCTTCGCGATCGCGCTTGAAGATCGCCCGGAAATTCCAGCCATGGCTGTGATAATCCGCAAATTGCGTGTCCTTCAGCCCCGGGTTGAGATCATAGACATTGCGCAGAAAATCGGGATCGCCCCATGATCCGCGCGCAGCGGCTGCTTCCGGGTTGCGATTATTGACCTCGCGAACCTCGGCGGCGGTCGGATATTTCTGCTGCGCGGGCCACATCGACGCGGCGTCGGATTCATAATCCCACATGGTGTAACCCAGATAGGAATTCAGAAAGATATTGGGCTGGTGCATGTGGCAGCTCATGCACTGCGAGGTCGGGATCGACCGCGTGAAGGCATGACGCAGCGGGTGACCCGATTGGGGCGTGTTCGGATCGATCAGGCCGCCATGCGCGGCAGCGCCCTTTTCGCCAGCCGCGCCATGATACCCGGCATCGGCAACGGGCTGCCGTTTGGCAGCAATGGTGGGGTCGACCGTGATACTCTGACCATCACGGCCAAATGGCGCATAGGTCAGGCTATGGCGCGGCTCGCGGTCATTGGCGTAGATCACATGGCAACCGGTGCAGCCCGACCCGCGATAATCGCCGGGTTGTTCGTTGGTCCCCATGAACCACATCAGCGGATCATTCAGCCGGGTCTTGTGGATGTTGAGCACGGGAATGGCGACGCGAAGACCGGTACCGGGGCCACGATTTGACTGCTTAAGGTCGGGCCGTCCCGGCTCCTCCAGCCGCTGGATCGCGCCGGTCGGGTTGGGCAGCCCGACTTCGGCAAATTGCGTGCTGGCGTTGCGACCGCCGCGTTCGAAGACGCGGAAAACATCGCCGGGTGGCACCACTTGCCATGTCGGCAATGGATAGAGCGCCGCCAGCGCGCCGCGCGCCGCCTGATCGGGCGTTACCGTGCCGGGCGGATTACCCGGCGTAACGATTTTCGCGGGCAACCCGTCGCGCGTATAGGCTTCTCCCAACAAATAGTTTTTGAACGGGATGATGCCGTTGTTATAGCTCGCGCCGCCCCATAGCATCGCGCCCGATGCCATGATCGATCGCTCTGCCGCTTCGATCGTGCTGAGGTGGCAGGCGCCGCAAGCTTCGCGCGCGACCCGGTAGTCGCCCGGATTGACGAACCGCACAAACTCCGGCGCCTCGCGGTTGAGCAAGGTGTAGCTGCCCTTGGGGTTCGCGCTGTCGGGATAATGCCAGCTCTTCGGGAACCGCGGCATTACATGCGCACGGTCACGCGCAGCGGCATAGGCGGGATCATCAAATCCCAGCCTCGGATCACCATTAACCGCCGGATTGCCGCCATGGCAGTCGGCACAGCCCAGCATCACCGCGGGGGTGGCATGCATTGATGGTTCATCGGTCTTTATATGGCACGAATAGCAACCGTCAGACTTGGCGGCGACCTGTTCGGCTGTCTGGCTCATGGGCGCGGGCGGCGACGCGACATACACCCGCGCAACCGGTTTTTCGGCATCGCTGGCCCGGACAATCGACCCCGCAATCAGCAGCGCGGGAAGAACCAGAGCCAAGGCGAGCAACCGGCGCATCAATAGCTCAAGATCACATTGGCGAGCACAGAGACATATTGGCGGTCCTGATCCCGGTTGGCGAACAGATCACGAAACCCGGCGCCGGGCGCCAATATGGCAGCCGACAGACGCATCACAATGTTCTGGGTGGCCTTGGGGCGCCAGATGGCCGACGCCGACAAATCCCAGCCGATCGATCTTGGAATGCTGCCTTCGTTGCGCAGCGTTTGCAAAACGATGGTGTCGGCGAACCACAAATGATTGGCATTGCCCGACACCCGCACTTGCGGCGTGATATCGAAATCAAACCCCAGCCCGGCAAGCACCGTGCCCGGATTGTTGAAGTTCGATTGGCCCTGTTCCTTGGATGACCGCAGCGCATTGAGCACACCGTTGCGGCCATTGATCGAAACCGCCCGCCCGCCGCCGGCAAAGGGGATCGACTGGCGGATCCAGTAGCTGGTGTCCGCGCCCGCAAAGACGGGGTTCTCAAAAATGGCGTCAAACCCACCCTCGGTATCGTCATAGGGGTCGCTGTCGCCACTGGCGTACAGGCCCGACAGCCGCACCCGAACCCAGTCATGGTCGTAGCTGAGTTCCGCCGCGCCGAAATAGCCCCTGATCTGCGCCGGTCGGCCGGTGAAGAAGCTATTCCGATCCTGCCCCAGCGCCCCATAGACCGACACAGTCGCGTTCAACCGCCCGATATGGCCGTCACCATTATATCCCAGATAAACAACGTCGTAATTGCGCCCGCGCAAATCGCCGAGCAGGGCAGGCCGCACCGGGAAGCCATTGTCATCCACTTCGACATGGTCGCGCTCGCGATTAGCGTTGTAGACAATGCTTGCCTGGCTGGTGAATCCCGGCACCGGGAAGTCCTGGCGATACAAATTGGCGACAAAGACATAATCGTTGCGGGGCGAATCGACGACGCTATTCAGCCCCGAATTGGTGTCCTTTTCCAACCGCCAGAAGGCGCCGAGATTAAACTGAACACGGTTATTGTCACGGTTGCCGAAAAGGCGAACGCCCAGCTGCTGGTCGTTGAACAGAAACCCGCGAAAATCGCTCTGGAATGGCTGGATGCCGACGCGGATCGATTCAAAGTCATAGCGGTCGGATGTATTGCGCAGGTGGTAATCGACAAATGCTTCCTGCACGCCCAGAAATTGATCGAACCGGCGGCTCGCCGCGCTTGGCGCGACGTTCAGGACGCGGCGTTCCGGCACGTCGACATAGCTTAGATTATAGGCAAGGCTGATCCGATATTCGATCTCGGGTGGCTTGAACGCGGTTGATCCCTTGAACAGCGACGCGCCGACGATGAAAGTTTGCGAGATGACATAGCTCGCATCCCGGCCAAAGACGTCGAGGCTCTGCGGGCGTTCGGTGGTCTGGACGCCGACCGGAATCGGAAATGTGCGCGGTTCAAACACCGTGTCGCTGACCGCGCTGGCGGCAAAGAACCAGTCATCGCCCTTGATCGGTAGCCATTTTACCTTGTCGCGGTTGACCGGTCGGTCGCCTTTCAGCGTGTTCTGGTGATAGGGATCGAGCCAGCGTTCCCTGACCAGCCCAAGCGACTGGATCAGCCGCCAACGGTCGGGCACCGGCACCTGATCGGTCGGAAACGCTTCTGGCGGCGGAGCCCGGACCGCGCCGATGTTGGTCTGCGTCACCGGGTCGGGCAGCGGCGGTGTATAGCCCGGGCGCCGGCGGCCATCGATCGGCGGCGGCTGGGGCGGCAACTGGGGCGGCTGCTCCTGCGGGGGAACATCCTGCGGCGGCAGTGTCGCCGGATCCGCCACTTGCCCGGCTGCCAGCATCAAGGGGGCAAGGCCAATCACCGCTACAATCCCGCGCAGACATTTTGGGTGGCGGTATCGAGGAACGGCGCAAACGGACAATTGACATAGCGCAACCGCACCTGTGCGTTCCCCAGATCGACCACCACCGTATCCGCCCGGATGCCCACCGGCGCATTGCCGATGCCCCCCACCCGCAGGCCGCCATTATGCGTGCCCAGAAAGCTGATCATGTCATCCTGATCGATGCCATCGCCCGACACGCCAATGCCACCCACCAGCGTGCCTCCCCGATAAATGGGTACCGATCCGGGAAAGATCTGAATGCCATTTTGCAGCCGGTTCTGCCCTGCAGCGACATCCGGGATAAAGCTGCAGCGCGGCCGGGTGTCGACCGGGTTGGCCCCGGTCACAAACCCCAGATGCTGGGCAAGATTGGTTACCACCAGCGCGGATTGCAGCCCGGTTGAAAACGGATTGAACTGGGCAATCGGGCGCGAAAACGGGCCATTGGGACGGCCAATTTCGCCATCTGGAAAATAGGGCCGCGACAGATTGCCGCCCGCCCGATCCGAAAAGGCGATTGTTCCCGTCAGCGCCGCTGGATTGTTGAGGAACGCGCGCACCGCCCCGACAAAATGCTGCACATCCACGCTGGGGTCGGCGAGCAGCTGCGCACCCGCCTGCGCACCCGAGAAAAACGCCGCTGTCCGCGCTTTCTGCAGCGACACATCGGTGCCGAAAATCGGGGCATCGGGCGCGCGGACAATGCCCAATACTGCCCCGCGCGTATCGACGATGGAAATGCTTACCTGCGCCCGGCTGTCGAGCGGCTGGCGGATTTGGGCGCGGGCGCGACTCATCACCGTAAACGCTTCTTCCAGCACGGCCCGCACTTCTGCCGCCGTCAGTGGTTGTGGCACCTCCCCCGCATCGGTCGCGGCCCGCACCGGATAGCGATCGGTCCCCGCGCCGTCGGTCAGCACAAAGGCGTCGCGGTTGGCAAATTCGGTTGGCGTCGACGCGCGAATGCCCGATGCTTCGGTGCCATAAATCGATCCGGCGATGATCGCCGGGACCGGATCGCCAAAATATCCTCTGACGGTCACCAGCGTGCCCAGCGCGGGGTTGGTCGCGGCATAGTTGGGACTGCCGGTTGCGATCAGCGATGCATAGCCAGCATCGGTGAAGCGCAGCTGGGTCCCGTCGACATAAATGCGGTCTGCGCGGATGGTCGCATCGGATTCAAAGCCAATCGTGCCGGCCAGCGCAATCGCCTCTTCCGCATCATTGTCGACATCGCTGATATCCGGATCGAACCCGTAGACACCATCGGCCATGACGCCGATTCCGCCCACCAGCACGCCATTTTTATAGAGCGGGAAGCCCCCGGGATCGGCCGCCAGACCCAGTGGTGACCGCTTGGGGCCGATCAACGCCGCCGCACCGCCGGCGCCATAGCGCGCGGAAAAATCGGAGCAGGGCAGTTGGCTGAACTGCACCCCAAACAGCGGACCACTTTCCAACCCCACGGTAGCGGGCGCCGGCGGGAAGCGTTGCTGGACGATCTGGCTTGCGGTCCGCGTCGAAAAAGCATTGCCACCGCTCGATAGATAGGCGCCGGTCACCGCCTTGGCGATGGCGCCCGCCTCGGCCGGGATTGTCAGGTTCTGCGCATCGATATTCGCCCCATTGGGGGCGGCAGCCGTTACGGCGGTGGCGGCAGCACCGATCATGCGGAACACCGCCAGCACATTGCCAACCCGGTCAACCACCGCAATCACCGCGGGCAGGTTGCGCGCATTGGCCTGGGCCGCTGCGCGGGCGATGACGGTCTGGACATCGGCGACAGACAATGCCTCTGGTCCCGGTACCGCATACACCGAGGTCGACGTCGGGGTCGGGGTCGCCGTCGGGGTCGGGGTCGGCGTTGGGCCGGGCGTGGAACTGCTGCCCGATCCGCCACTGCACGCCGATAACAACAGCGCGCAACTGCTGAGCATCGCGGCAAAGCGGCGCGCGTGGCTCATTGCAGCGACCGGATTGCGCGGACGGCGTCTGCCAGCGCCCCCCTGAAATCAGCCGGTCGATAATCATTGGGATCACGAACGGCGCCATAGGCGCGGTTGATATTGGCACGAATGCCCGCCGCCGCACCCACCGTGATCCGACCTTGCCTTACCAACGCGTTCAGCAGCGTATCCACGGCCATCACCGCCTGCGCAGACCCGGTATAATCGGTGAAGCGTGCCGCCGTTACCGGGCCGGCAATGGCGTCGACCATCGCAAACGCCATCTCGCCCGACCCGGAGATTGATGAAAGCCGCTGCGCCGCAGCATCGGCTGTTGTCGCCAGCCTGCGCGCTGCAACCACCGCATTGGGGCGATC
>JAIELC010000117.1 GCA_019753375.1 Sphingomonas sp. | reverse complement strand
ATCATCGCGGGACAAACCTGACACGACCGGGCGGTCATCGCTACACGATTACCGCCAGCTTCAAGGCAGCGGGCAATGACATGGTCGGCAGGATTGCCTGGCCGCTGCATTTCATGCGGCCGTGGAAGAAATTGATTTACAACGCCTCACCCGAACAGCTGGCTTGCGTTGGGATCCCGTTGCCCGGGGACGCTTTTTGGTCTGCGACCACGATTGCCCGCACCCAGCAACGTTGGCCCGATTGGGATATGACGCCGTATCGCGAGGCGCTCGGATGAAGGCGATTATCCGCATCCATGACGTGGTTGGCCGCAGTGCTTGACGCGACGCGGCTTTGCTCGCGCCCCTTGTCCGGTTGCCCGTTTTGTTCCTAATAGACGATTAAGCCCAAGATAGGATCGCTGCTGTGAAAGCCGTTTTGCCTGCGCTCGCGCGCCCAATTCTGGAGCCAAAGCTGCCGGTCGGGGTGGATGTGGCATGGTTCACCGACCATGAAACCGCGCTGGCTGAAGTTGTCGATGCAGACATTGCCTGGGTTGATATGCAGCAACCGCATTGGACGGGGAAGGCGGTTTCGGCTGGCAGCCGCCTCAAATGGGTCAGCACGATTTATGCCGGGCTGGATCATTTCCCGCTTGCCCAACTGAAAGCTCAAGGCACGATTCTGACCAACGGCGTGGGGATCAATGCGATTGCCGTGGCGGAATATGCCGTGATGGGCGTGTTGGTTGCCGCCAAGCGTTTTGACGAGGTTGTCCGGCTGGCCGACAAGCACGAATGGACGATCGCCGCCCCGGGGCAGACCGAGCTGAGCGAGACCAGGGCGCTGATCATCGGCATGGGGGCGATCGGCAGATTGATCGGTGATCGCCTGACCGCTTTTGGCGTGGAGGTAACCGGCGTCACCCGATCGGGGAGGGGGGGGACGCTGACCCCGGACCAGTGGCGCGGTGGGCTTGGTGACTATGACTGGGTCATCCTTGCGGCGCCCTCCACATCGCAGACCAAGGCGCTGCTGGGCCGTGATGAACTTTCGGCGATGAAGTCGTCGGCCTGGCTTATCAACATTGCGCGCGGCGATATGGTGGATCAGGATGCATTGATCGACGCGCTGAACAAGCGCCGGATCGCTGGCGCATTCCTTGACGTGGTGACGCCCGAACCCTTGCCCCCGGAACACCCGCTTTGGTCGACCCCCAATGCGATCCACACCATGCACCTGTCCGGCCGCAGCCAAACCAAGATGTTCCAGCGCGCGACCGCGCTGTTTGTGAAAAACCTCGCCGCTTTTATGTCCGGCCAACCAATGACCAATGTCGTTGACCTCGACGCCGGATATTGACGCGCGCCGCGTCCGTCGCGCGACGATTACTGACGTTCCCTCGCTGGGGACGATCGGTCCACTGGCCTATACTGAAGCTTATGGAAGCTGGTGGACCAATGCGGATGCGCTCGCACAGCATAGTCAGAGCTTTGGCGCGGCGGCCTTTGTTGGGCTGCTGGTTGATCCACTCGTCAGCGTGTGGATTGCCGAGCTGGACGGTGCGCCGGTTGGTTTCCTGACGATGCACCGGGATCAGCCCAACCCGGCGACCGGGCGCGGCAACGGCGTCGAGCTGCGGCGGATCTATCTGCTCAAGGACGCGATGGGGGCGGGCATTGGCCGGCTTCTGGCCGAGGCCGCGATCGAGCTGGCGCGCGAAGAAGGTTATGACCATGCCTGGCTGGATGTCATGGCCGAAGCGGATTGGGCCGTGGGCGCCTATCAGCGCTGGGGATTCGCCGAAATAGGCCGCAAGCAGTTCGAGAATACCCTGCGCGGCGATCTGCGTGAGATGATCGTCATGCTGCGCGATATCTGATCGATCACGCTGATCGTTATTGTATGATTGCGCAAAATGGCATTTGCGCGCATGGGACTTGCCCTAATTTCACGACGACTGGACGACGATGATGGCCACCAAATGGGCCCCCGATAGCTGGACCAAGTTCAAGGCAGAGCAACTGCCGCACTATAGCGATGCCGCCGCCCTTGATGCGGCGACGACGACGCTGCGCAGTTATCCGCCGCTGGTCTTTGCGGGCGAAGCGCGCGATCTGATCGCTGATCTGGGCCGCGTCGCCGAGGGCAAGGCGTTTTTGCTCCAGGGCGGTGATTGCGCGGAAAGCTTTGCCGAATTTCATCCCAACAATATTCGCGACACGTTTCGCGTCATCCTGCAGATGGCGGTCGTGCTGACTTTTGCCTCGAAGCTGCCGACCGTGAAGGTCGGGCGCATGGCCGGCCAGTTCGCCAAACCGCGATCAAGCGATACCGAGACGATCGACGGTGTCGAGTTGCCAAGCTATCGCGGCGACAACGTCAACGACATTGCCTTCACGCCTGAAGGCCGCGCCCCCGACCCTGCGCGGATGATCCAGGGGTATTCGCAAAGTGCGGCGACGCTCAACCTGCTGCGGGCTTTTGCCAGCGGCGGGTACGCAAATCTGCATCAGGTGCATCGCTGGACCCATGATTTCATGGGCCGGTCGCCCTGGGCCAAGAAATTCGCTGATGTCGCCGACCGGATCGGCGAAGCGCTGGACTTCATGGAGGCGTGCGGGATCAGCCCGGAAACCGTCCCGCAGCTGAAGGGCACCCAGTTCTACACCAGCCATGAAGCCCTGCTGCTGCCGTATGAGCAGGCAATGACGCGGCAGGATTCGCTGACTGGTGACTGGTATGACACGTCGGCGCATATGCTGTGGATCGGGGATCGCACGCGGGCGGAGGGATCGGCACATGTCGAGTTCTTACGCGGCGTGGGCAACCCGATTGGCATGAAATGCGGCCCGAGCCTTGAGCCAGACGTCCTGCTGCGCCAGCTCGACGTGCTCAATCCCGGTCGCGTGGCCGGTCGCATGACGCTGATTACGCGCTATGGCCATGACAAGATCGAGTCCGGCCTGCCCAAGCTGGTGCGCGCGGTGAAGCGCGAAGGTCATCCGGTCATCTGGTCGTGCGATCCGATGCACGGCAATGTCGTCAAGACCAGCA
This sequence comes from Sphingomonas sp., assembly GCA_019753375.1. GTDB lineage: Bacteria > Pseudomonadota > Alphaproteobacteria > Sphingomonadales > Sphingomonadaceae > Sphingomonas. Next base: position 3,998 of record JAIELC010000117.1, on the reverse strand, counting down.
CCGGCTACAAGACCAGGCCGTTTGAACGGATATTGGCAGAAGTCCGCGGCTTTTTTGCCGTGCACCGCGCCGAAGCCACGTTTGGCGGGGGGATCCATGTCGAAATGACGGGCCAGAACGTCACCGAATGTATCGGGGGCGCCATGGACGTGACGCAGATGGACCTGGCGGATCGCTACCACACCCACTGCGATCCCCGCCTGAATGCCGGGCAAAGCCTGGAACTGGCGTTTCTGCTTGCTGAAATGCTCAACGTCGAAATGGCAGAGCGGCGCAAGGCAGCGGCCTGATCCGGTCGATGGGGATCGTCCTTGCCCGTACAGACGGGCAATGGCAGTCACACCGCAGCTGATGGCGGCCGGGGGGAATGAATAGATGGCGTCTGTCCCGACCATTTTGGTGATTTTCGGGACTCGACCCGAAGCCATCAAGCTGTTCCCGCTGGTCCATGCGTTGCAGTCGCAGCCCGGCGTGTCGGTCAAATGCTGTGTCACCGCGCAGCACCGGGGCATGCTGGACCAGGTGCTGGCGCTTTCGGCCATCGTCCCCGACTATGACCTTGACCTGATGCAGCCCGGCCAGACGCTGGACGCGTTGACCGCGCGCCTGCTTACCGAATTGGGGTCCGTTATCGATGCGGTAAAGCCCGACAGGGTCGTGGTGCAGGGAGATACCGCCACCGCGATGGCCGGGGCACTGGCGGCCTATTACCGCAAGGTGCCGGTAGCGCATGTCGAGGCGGGTCTGCGCAGCCATGATATCTATCAGCCCTGGCCCGAGGAAGTGAATCGCAAGATTATCAGCACGATTGCCGATCTGCATTTCGCGCCGACCGAAACCGCCGCGCGGGCTTTGCGGGCCGAAAATGTGGCGGACGGTGCTATCCATGTAACGGGCAATACAGTGATTGATGCCTTGCACGCGACCAACGCGCTGATCGCGACGCACCCGTCACTGACCGCCGACATTGACGCGATCATCGCTCGTTTTGACGGCCGCAAGCTGATCGTGGTGACTACGCACCGGCGCGAGAATTTCGGCGAGGGGATGGAGGCGATTGCCCGCGCGGTAAACCGCATTGCCGAGCGCGATGACGTGGCAGTGATCTTTCCGGTCCATCCCAACCCCAATGTTCGCGAGCCGATGGCAGCGCTGCTCGCGCAGCGTGCCAATGTCGCGATCATCGATCCGCTCGATTATCCTCAATTTGTCCGCCTGCTGTCATGCTGCCATCTGGTGCTGAGCGACAGTGGGGGCGTGCAGGAGGAAGCGCCTGCCTTTGGCAAGCCCGTCCTTGTGATGCGCGATACAACCGAACGCCCCGAAGGCGTTGCTGCCGGCACCGCGCGCCTCGTTGGTACCGCAGAGAAACGAATCGTTACCGAAGTCACGCTATTGCTCACTGATCCGGCTGCCTATGCCGCGATGTCGCACGCTCATAATCCGTTCGGGGATGGGCAGGCGGCGGGACGAATTGCGAGGATCATGCTCGATGGCTTCTCTTCCGGCTGAGCTGGCGCGTGCGCTACCGGTTACCCGTGTATCGGTGATCGGGCTTGGCTATATCGGCATGCCAACGGCTGCCATCGCGGCGCGCAGCGGTGCCCGCGTCTTCGGCGTCGACCTCAATCAATCGATTGTCGATGCCGTATCGGCCGGCAAGATTCATATCGAGGAAACCGATCTCGACACTCTGGTTCAGGCGGTCGTGGCGGATGGATCGTTGACCGCATCGACCGATGTGCAGCGCGCCGATTATTTTGTCATCGCGGTGCCAACGCCGTTCAAGCACGATCATGCCCCCGACATCGATTTTGTGCTGGCGGCCGCGCACAGCATCGCGCCGGTCCTGGAGGCAGGCAACGCGGTGATCCTGGAATCGACGTCGCCGGTTGGCACAACCGAACAGATTCGCGACCTGTTGGCCAAAGCCCGCCCTGATCTGACGTTTCCCGGGCTGCATGATGACGCAGATATCGCGATCGCCTATTGCCCGGAACGCGTGTTGCCGGGCCAGATTCTGCGCGAACTTGTTCGCAACGACCGGTGTATCGGCGGCATCACGCTGGCCTGCGCTCAGCGTGCCCAGGGATTTTATGGCCCCTTTGTCGAGGGGGAATGCGTGCTGACCACCGCGCGGACCGCGGAAATGGTCAAGCTGGTCGAGAACGCCTTTCGCGACGTCAATATTGCCTTTGCCAATGAGCTGTCGATGATCGCCGATACCTTGGCTCTCGATGTCTGGGACGTGATCAAGCTCGCCAACCGGCACCCCCGCGTCAACATTCTTCAGCCCGGCCCGGGCGTTGGCGGTCACTGCATCGCCGTCGATCCGTGGTTCATCGTGCACAGTGACCCCGCCAATGCCCGTCTGATTCAAACCGCGCGGACGGTCAATGATGCAAAGATCGGCTTTACGATCGACCGGGCAGTTGACCTGATGGACCGGCTTGTCGACGCACCGGTGGCGTGTCTGGGACTGGCGTTCAAACCCAATGTCGATGATCTGCGCGGCAGCCCGGCAATGGATGTCGCGCTGGCATTGGCCCGCCGCTTTGGCCCGCGTGTGCGGATTGTCGAGCCGTTCGTCGATGCCTTGCCGGCGTCATTCGACGGAACAGGCGCGGTGCTGATTTCGCTGGAGGAGGCCCTGCGCACCTGCCCCGGGGCGATCATGCTGGTCGATCATGATGTTTTCAAAGCCGTACCACCGGCGCGGCGCGCGCATTTGCGGCTGTACGACACCCGGGGCATCTGGCGCTGAATGCTGCGCGGCAGTGTGTCACTTGGGCGAATACCTGTGAAATGGGCGCACCGCGAACAACGCAGCTATCCGGTCGATAGCTGCCACCGTTCACTGCCCTGAAGGCCGAGGGCGGTCAGGCAGCCGGTTTCATAGGCGCCGGTATCAATGCCAATCCGATTCGGTCGCTCTTCCACCGACGCGGTGATGCTATGCCCATGCACGATGATGCGTTCGAACGCATGGGCGTGCGTCAGGAACGGCTCGCGTATCCAGTGCAGGTCCTGCACATTCTGTTGTTCCAGCGCGATTCCCGGCCGGATACCGGCATGCACGAAGGCATAATCGCCGGCCGTAATCATGTCTGCAAAGCCGCGCATGAAGTTGATGTGATCTGGCGGCACGCGCAAACGAAGCTGCTGCGCGAGGTCGCTGTCTTCTACCTGTTCCGCATCGCTTTCGGTCAGCCCATAGCTCAGGATCGTTTCAAGACCGCCAATCCGGCAGAAAAACTCAAAGGCCGCGTCGTCGCCATCGATAATGCGCAGGAAGACTTCTTCATGGTTGCCCATGATGAAGCGCGTGTTCGGGCGTCGTCGCGCCAGGTCCATGGCAAAATCGACCACGCCGGCAGAATTTGGGCCACGGTCGATCAGATCGCCTAGAAAGATAATCTGGGTGTCGGCTGCGCCCCTGGCCGCGCTGTCCTCCTCAATCCGGCTAATCAGATCCTGCAGCAGGTCGAGACGGCCGTGGACGTCGCCAATCGCGTAAAATCGCAGGCCGGCAGGGACTGTCGGCACGGACGGCGGGGTCTTGGGCTTTTTTCTGAACAGGCTTGCCATTGCTTGGTCGGGTCGAGCGGTCCGCCGGCCCAATATCCTTATGCAGCGAAGTAATTCAGAATTTTGATAGGCGAAGCAGGGCCGGGCAACAAGCGGGTCGATTGCGCCGACCGGCGCGATGCGCGCGATTTGCGGCGGATTCGTCGACGAGAAATCGTCGCAGACGATTATTACGGATGAGCAAGGACAAGCATCGATTAACGATTGTGGGGTATCGCTGGATTAATGCAGCTTGCGTCGCCGATCACCAAATCCGGCGCTCGCCCGCGCGCGTCGCGTGCGTGGCGGGGGTTATTCCCATGCCTTTGACGCGCGTGCCGATCCGCATTGTCGCCGATCCGCCGGCTCACAGCATATTGATTACGCAGGGTGTTGGCTTTGTTGGTCACGCGCTTGCCCTGTCCCTGACT
>JAIELC010000094.1 GCA_019753375.1 Sphingomonas sp. | reverse complement strand
ATTCATTGCGCCCGAAATCGTTACCCGTGACGATGTTGATGACCGCCGGGCCAAGCTGGCATCGATCATCGCGCTCGACATCATCCCGCATCTCACCCGTTTGCATAGCCATACGCCCATCGACCTGATCATAGCCGAACTTCACCCCAATGAAGCGCAGATCAGCGAATTGGCGCATATTGTGTTGGGTGCCGAGAGCGATACCTCGGCCGCTTATATCTCGGCGTTGCGTGAACAGGGTTTGTCGATGGACGCGCTGTTCGTCGAACTGCTCGAGCCGACAGCGCGCATGCTTGGCGAGATGTGGGAGCGCGATGAATGTGATTTCATCGACGTGACGCTCGGCGTTGCGCGGCTTCAAAAGCTTTTGTCGATCTTCAACGAGACATATCAACACCCCGCCCTGACCGATCGTCGCCGCGTGCTGATGGCAACAACGCCAGGCGACGAGCATCATTTTGGCGCGACGATGATCGAAGAGATATTGATTGCCAGTCGCTGGTCCGTCGATTCCGAACATCATGCGACCATTGATGAAATCGCCGATGCGGTCAGTCGGCAATGGTATCCGGTGGTCGGCCTGGCGTTGGGCGGCAGCCAGTGGATTGACAATATGGCTGCAACCATTGCCGCAATCCGTCGGCATTCCAAAAATCCGGCGGTGCGCATCATGGTTGGGGGGCCGGTCATCAATGCCGACCCGCTGCTCGCGCACCGGCTTGGCGCAGACGCGACCGCGGTCAACGCAACGTCCGCCGTGCTGGTGGCGCAAAAGCTGTTCGATGAAGGCGTGCTGTCGAACTGGGGCAAGCGCCAGAACTGACGCGCCGATTGTACCTGCCGGCCCGGCATCGTTAAGGACGGGGCTATGGCAAACGTCCTCAACGTCGATCGATCAATTCTGGGGCAGCCCTGGCAGTGGCGCGCGCTGTCCGCCGATGCGCGAGATCCCAATTTCGCGCCCGATGATCTGGTTACCCAGCTGCTGATGGCGCGCGGGGTGCCGCGCGAGGATCTTGACGCCAATCGAACCCCCAGCATTCGCGCGTTCATGCCCGACCCGTCGATTTTCCGCGATATGGACCGCGCCGCCGACCGAATCGCCGATGCGGTGATCGCGCAAGAGGCAGTGACCGTGTTCGGCGACTATGACGTCGATGGTGCAACCTCAGCTGCCCTGTTGATCCTGTTGCTTCGATCGCTGCGCCTGACGGCGAACCCTTATATTCCCGACCGGCTGATGGAAGGTTATGGCCCGTCAGGCGAAGCGCTGGTGCGCATCGCGCAGGGCGGCGCGACGCTGATTGTCACCGTGGATTGCGGCTCGCAGGCGTTTGAGGCGTTGGAGATGGCGCGCGGCGTGGGCGTCGATGTCATCGTCGTTGATCACCATAAATGCGCCCCTGCCCTGCCAGCCGCTTTTGCGCTGGTGAACCCGAACCGGCTGGACGAAGGCGATGGTGCCGCGCATGGGCATCTGGCGGCTGTCGGTGTTGCGTTTCTGCTTGGGGCAGCGCTGATCCGGACGTTGCGGGCGCGCGGCTATTTTGACCACCGCGCCGAACCGAAACTGCTCGAATTGCTTGATATCGTTGCGCTGGGTACGGTGGCGGATGTTGCCGCGCTGCGCGGCCTGAACCGCGCTTTTGTGGCGCAGGGGCTGAAAGTGATGGCGCAGCGCCGCAACATCGGCCTGAATGCGCTGCTCGAGGTTTCCCGTCTGACCCGGGCAGCGACCGCCAGCGATCTGGGCTTCGCGCTGGGACCGCGCATCAACGCAGGGGGGCGCGTCGGCAAGGCGGACCTGGGCGTCCGCCTGCTGACGACGCAGGATCCCGACGAAGCGCGCAGTATTGCCGCTGAACTCGACCGGCTCAATGAGGCACGCCGGTCGATCGAGGCTGCCGTTCAGACCGAAGCGGAAGCGCACGCTACCAGCCAGACTAATCGCGCGGTTATTGTCGCGACGGGGCATGGCTGGCACCCGGGGGTGATCGGCATCGTGGCCGGGCGCTTGAAGGAGAAATTCGGCCGGCCTGCGATCGTCATCGCACTCGACGCCGACGGCGTTGGCAAAGGATCAGGCCGGTCGGTGGCGGGTGTCGACCTGGGGGCTGCGGTTCTTTCGGCCAAGGACCAGGGATTGCTGATTGCCGGCGGCGGTCATCCTATGGCGGCGGGCCTAACGATTGCCGCCGACAAGATCGATGCCTTTGGTGATTTTATCGAAGACCGGCTGGCTACCGCCGTCTCAAGGTCGAGCGACGGGCGTGCCTTGTTGATCGATGCGATCGTCGCACCGGGCGGCGTTACCCCCGGATTGGTCGACTCGCTGGAGGCCGCAGGCCCATATGGCATGGGCTGGCCGGGCCCGCGCGTCGCCGCCGGTCCCGTTCGCGTCATCAAGGCCGATATTGTCGGCAACGGTCACGTCCGGGCCATCCTTGCGGGCGATGATGGCAAACCGATCAAGACCGTCGCGTTTCGCCAGGCCGACTCCGCATTGGGTCAGGCGCTACTGGGTGCGCCGCATGACCGGCGGCTCTGGATCGCGGGTCGCGCCAAGATTGATGACTGGGGCTCGCGCCCTGCAGCGGAAATCCATCTGGATGATGCCGCCTGGGCAGAATGACCGCATGATCTCAGGATACAGCCCTAACGGAACTTGACCGCCCCGCTGAAGCCATTATAGGCCCGCTTCCGGCCAGATGGCACGGCCCCTTCGTCTAGCGGTTAGGACGCGGCCCTTTCACGGCTGAAACACGGGTTCGATTCCCGTAGGGGTCACCAAAACGCAATCTCGGTAAGCCGACTTCATCACTAGTCCATCGTTTCCACGCGCCCACTACACGGAGGGCAGCGGGCATGCCGGTCACGACGCCACGGCGCTGTGAGCGAATGACTTGGTGACCGACTGTAGGGCGGCCAGGGCCGCTCGCCCCAACGCCCTGGATATCGCGCGTCGTCCATGCTGACGGTCGAGTCTGCGACCTTCCCACGTCGCGCAACCGCCCGAGACCGCGCGAGCCCAGCCGATATCGCGTGACCGGGATTAATGCTCTTTTTGCGGTATGATTCTGTCGATAAATACTTGTTTTTTAGACGGCTAACAGTTGACGGGCCGGTTGTCTTTTGATCAAAAGCTGACCAAGCTCGCGTTGGATTGTCCGCTAATCGCCGGCCTATTGAAGGACGAGCATCATCATATGCCAGCAATGGTCAATCATGGGTGCCCAACGTCAATGACGGTCGTCAAACCATGCGGCCAGATACCTCGCTGCCAGTCCATCCAATCTGGGGTCAGCCGCTTTGGCACATCCGACCGCCTGGTGGATTCACGCGTTGATCGCCGTGTAGGCCTTGAATTGCTGTATTCCGCTGTTGCTCAGCTCAGGATTAGGAACATCAGACTGTGAAGAAACCATTCGCCTTGCTTGCTTCAGTCGCGCTGCTTGGCGCAGAATTTCCGCTGGCTGCGCAGACTAATCCGTCGCCCCGCCCGGCAGCAACGCCGGCCAAGGTCGAGCGCACACCGGGTAAATGGGCGCAGGACTATGCTGGCCGGCCAGCCGACCCCACGATCCGCTTCGGACAATTACCCAATGGTTTACGGTATGCGATCAAGCGCAATGACACCCCAAAGGATGCGGTGTCGATGCGGATGCTGATCGGATCGGGATCCTTGCAGGAGCGTGATGATGAGCGCGGCCTCGCCCATTTCCTCGAACATATGGCCTTTCGGGGCAGCACCAACATCGCCGATGGCGACGTCGTGCGCATTCTGGAACGTCAGGGGCTACAATTCGGCGCCGATACCAATGCGGGCACCAATTTCGATGCCACGGTCTATCAGTTCGACTTTCCTAAAGCGGATGCTGCGGCAATTAATACGGGACTGATGTTGTTTCGTGAAATTGGCGGTCGCCTGAAAATCGATCCGGCGACGGTGGATGCCGAGCGCGGTGTAATCCTGTCCGAAGAGCGGCTGCGTGACTCCGCCAATTTGAAAGCATTGGTGGCGCAGTTGCGATTGATCTTGCCGGGTACAAGCGTTGCGGATCGCTTGCCTATTGGCACGATAGAAAGCCTCAATGCCGCCACCGCGGCCAAGATCAGGCGCTATTACGAGGCAAATTATCGCCCGGAGAATGCGACGATCGTCATCACCGGGGCCATCGATCCCGACGCCCTTGTGGCGCAGATTGAGAAAATGTTTGGCGATTGGAAGGGCACCGGTCCAGCCGATCCGCGTTTTCACCAAGCGATCAAGGCAGGTGTTGAACGCGCCCAAACCTTCGTGGCGGACGGGGCGAGTGACAATCTGACGCTATCCTGGATCCGTCCGCTTGATCATCGGGCCGATACGGTCGACCGCGAGCGCGATCGCCTGTTGCGGTTGATCGGCCTGACCGTGCTGAACTTGCGGTTGCGCGATGTATCACAGGAAAAAGACGCGCCGTTCAGCGCGGCGGGCGCCCAGACATCCGACCTTTTCGCAACGGCCGAAACGACGTCGCTGAACATTGTGCCAACCCCGGGTAAGTGGCGCGAGGCCCTGAAGGCAGCGATGATTGTGCAGCGCCGGTTAGTGCGCGACGGCATTGCGCCCACCGAGCTCGACCGGGCCATTGCCCTTATCCGTCCCCAGTTGGTGGCACAGGCAGAAGCGGCATCGACCCGCAGCAATCCGGCCATCGCCAATGCCGTCGTGCAGGATACGAAAGAGGATAATGTCGTTACGAGCCCGGCACAGGACCTCGAAACCTTTGATCGATTGACCAAGGCGACAACGGCTAAAGGCGTGACCGAGGCTTTTCGCGGCGCGTTTGTCGGTCAGGGTCCCTTGGCGTTTCGTTCAACCAGCGACCCCAAGGGAGGCGACAATGCCGCACTGCAGGCAACACTGACAGATGCCGAAAATGCCCCGATAGCCGCGACGACGGAGGCTGCTTCCATCGCATGGCCATATGCCAGCTTTGGTCCCGCCGGAACGGTTACGACCCGGCAGACCGATGCGGATGGCGTTACGAAGATGACCTTTGCCAATGGCACTCAGCTGGCGGTTAAACCAACAAAATATGTTGCTGGCGGGGTTACGGTAACGGTCAGCTTCGGACCCGGTATCGTTGGCTTGTCGCCCGCCCAGGCCTCGAGCCGCTGGCTTCTGGATTTCGGGGCGCCAGCCTGGTTCCAGGGCGGCACGAACAAGCTCGATTGGGGGCAGATGCAGCGGGCATTGGAAGGACATACTGTCGGACTGGCGCTTTCGCCTGGTGACACGTCGCTCGACCTGACCGCCAATACACGCACCAATGATCTTGCGTTCCAGACACAGTTGTTCGCGGCATATTTTGCCGATTCGGCATATCGCGAAACGGGGGTGCCGCGCATCAAGGGACAGCTGACCAACCAGCTCGCGGCGATTGACAGCAACAGCCAGGCGGTCCTCGCCCGCGTATTGGGCCCGGCAACCCATAATGGTGATCCACGCTGGAAGCCGGTACCAACGATGGATGATCTGAATGCGACCACCGCCGCCGATCTGAAACCGCTCTTTGAGCAGGCAACCAGGACGCCCGCGACAATCGTGATGGTCGGCGATCTGACGGTGGAGCAGGCAATCGCGGCGGTTGCTCCGACATTCGGTGCACTCCCCAAGGCAACCTTGCCAAATCCCGGTCTTTACAAGAGCCGCGTCGCACCCTTGGCCGCCACTGCAGGGCCGATTGTGGCAACGCACGGCGGCCGTGCCGATCAGGCAATTGTGGTCCAGCTTTGGGCAACGCAGGATTATTACGCGGCGCCCGACGACAGTTTCGCACTCGAAGTCGCCCGGGCGATCTTGCAGGATCGTATGATCGAAACGGTACGTGAGAAGCTTGGCCTGACCTATTCGCCCTTTGTCGGGTCAGAGCAGGATTTTGATCTGCCCGGGTTGGGCTATTTCCTCGCTGGGATCGAAGTACCACCGGCGAAGTTCGATGAGTTCCGCAAGGTTTTGGATGAGGAGCTGGCGGCAATGGCATCGAAGCCACTGGATCCCGATGCGCTGACCCGCGCCAAGGCTCCGATTATCGAAAAGCGCAAAAAAGCCTTCGAATCGAATAGCTATTGGGCGGGGCGGATAGGGCGTATCCTCGGCGATTCACGTGCTGCGGCAATTTACCGCGACGAAATCACCGGCATCGAACGGGTCACCGCTGCGGGTGTCCAGCGCGTGCTCAATCAATATGTCGTCGGGAAGAAGCCCCTTGCCATCGAGGTCCGTGCCCGGACGGCGAATTAGCGCAGACGCGGCAGCCGTTGTGATGGGCTGATCGGCTGGAAACGCGCGGGGAAATCCATCCGTCAGCATGGTCGCCGCGACCGCGCTGGGCCAGCGCCCAGCGTCGGACCATCAATCAGCCACGGGCATGGTGTAATTCAGTGCCATCCGCCCGCCATCGGCATAGATCACCTGCCCGGTGATGTAGGACGATTCCTCGCTTGCCAAAAACCGGGCAATCGCCGCTATTTCCGCCGGTTCGCCGGCGCGTCCCATGGGTGTGCGGGACATGACGCCGCGGCGCGCCTCGTCCGATGTGAAAATCGCCTTGCGCACAAGATCCGTCAGGATCGTCCCCGGGCCGATTGCGTTGACGCGAATACCGTGCGGGGCCAGCGCGACCGCTGTGTTGCGGGTTAGCTGGCTAAGCGCGCCTTTGGACATGTTGTAGGCAAGAATATTGGGGATCGTCAGTTCGGCATTGACCGACGACATGTTGATAACGGTCCCGCGCGTGCCGTCTGCGATCATCCGCCGCGCGACCAATTGGGTTGCCGCAAAGGCCGATTTCAGGTTGACCGCCATGGTTTGATCGAAGTCATCATCGTTCAGCTCCAGGATTGTTTTGGCAATGACGATTCCGGCATTGTTGACCAAGGTATCAACCCCGCCCAGCTCGTCGATTGCCGCGCCGATAAAACCCCGCACCGCCGTCATATCCCCGCAATCGGCGTGCCGGAACCATGCTGCGCCACCCAGATCGGCCGCCAATGCACTGCCCGCCATGTCGT
>JAIELC010000014.1 GCA_019753375.1 Sphingomonas sp. | reverse complement strand
GGCAGTGAAAAAGCTCAAATCGGTGTAGATGCGCGCTGTAACCGGATGATAATTGCCCGTACCGAAATGGCAATACGTCCGATACTGACCCGCCTCGCGCCGGACAACCATCGACACTTTGGCGTGGGTTTTCCAATCGATAAAGCCATAGACCACCTGCACCCCGGCGCGTTCAAGCGCGGATGCCCAAAGCAGGTTTTGTTCCTCATCAAACCGCGCTTTCAGCTCAACCACCGCGGTAACCGATTTTCCCGATTCAGCTGCCGCGATCAACGCATTGATCACAGCCGGCTGTTTGCCGGCCCGGTAAAGCGTCTGCTTGATTGCAACCACATCAGGATCAGCCGCCGCCTGCTTTAGAAAAGCCAGAACGACATCGAACGTCTCATACGGATGGTGGACGATGATGTCTTTTGCACGGATCGCCGCAAAACAATCGCCGCCATATTCGCGAATACGTTCCGGAAACCGGGGGCTGAATGGTGGAAATTTCAGATCAGGGCGATCCTCGTCAACAATCGCGTCAAGATCACCAACCCCCAAAAATGCCCCGCCCTCGGTCACAAAGGCGTCCGGCCCACCAAGCTCATCCCGGAGCACAGCCGACAAGCTTTCGGGCATCCCTGATTCCAGTTCGAGCCGGATGACCCTTCCCCGTCGCCGCCGTTTGATGGCATTGGCGAAGTAACGGACCAGGTCTTCGGCCTCTTCCTCTATTTCGATATCACTGTCGCGCAGCACTCTGAATTCCGCTGCGCCGACGATCCGGTAACCGGGGAATATGAGCGCGGAAAACCGCTTTACCAACGACTCCACGGCAACGTATCGCGCCTGATCCCCCGGAAGCCGAACAAACCGCGGCATCGGCGCCGGCAGCATAACAAGTTCGCGGATCGGCGTTTCATCAGACAGGCGAACCAAGTCGAACATGACGGCGAGGCCCTTGTTCGGCATGAACGGAAAAGGGTGCGCCGGGTCCAAAGCCTGTGGAGTTAAGATCGGAAAAATCTGTTCGCGAAAATGTGTCTGTAGCCAGTCAATTTCGGACTCAGACATCATTTCATCGATTGACCGCGACCCGACGACGGCAATGCCGCTCTCCGCCAGTTGCGTTCGCAACGTTCGCCAAACACGGCGTTGGCTCTCAACCAAAGCATCTGCTTCTGCAACTATCGCGGTCAATTGCTGCCCGGCCGTCAGGCCGTCCGACGACCTGCGATCGACGTCCTGCAGCATCTGACCTTTAAGGCCTGCCACGCGCACCATAAAGAATTCGTCGAGGTTCGACCCCGAGATCGCCAGAAACCTCAATCGCTCAAGCAGGGGATGAGCGGGATTGCATGCCTCGTCCAGAACCCGCCGGTTAAAGGCCAGCCAGGATAGTTCGCGATTGAAATACCGGTCGCCGCCACTCGACAGCGCGAACAGGTCGTCATCATCGGCTGCGGAAATTGTTGCGGGTCGTGTCATTGTGTCAGGTCATCCGGTTTGTTGCGGTGCTCGGTGATCAATCCGGCTGCGCTTAATGTGGTCCGCGCAAAAGGTATCGACAACCGCTTACGATGTTCGAATGCGGCCTGTTCGAGCGCATCCACCGTCCGTATCACTGCCAGGTGGTTTCTTTCCACACGTGCCAGCAGCCAATGGATCAATTCAGGTCGAGCGTCGATCCCTCTCCGCAGGAACAGCCTGTCGAAAAGCGCCTCGCGGAGTGCCTCATCGGGTGGATCCAACCGAAGTACCGGGGTGGCATTTAGTCGCGAACGCAGATCGGCGAGACGCGGCTGCCATCCGGGTGGCGGTTCGTCTGCGACAATCAGCAGTGGCTTTCGGGCTGCCTGGGCGGCGTTCCATGCATGGAAAATTGCCGCCTCGCTCTGTCGCTCGGCATCGTCAATAACGGTGCCACCGCTTTGAGCGGCAAATAGTCGAGCCAGCAGGCTCCGACCCGATTTGCGCGGCCCGACAAGCAATGCCGCCATGACTGGCCATGAACCCCAGCGTTCCAGTTGATGAGCAGCGCGTTCGTTTGAGGTACTAAGCAGGAATTCATTTTCCGAAATGACGTCCGGCAGGACAAGAGGCAGGGCGATCTGGCTCATCCGCCGGTCTTGTCGTCGGGTGCCGGGCCGCCTCCAGTCGATCGCTGGATCCGTATCGCCCCCGCGCCCCTGGTTACCTGCCAGCCGCGTGCTTCCAGCGCAGCGGCGAGCTGATTGACATCTCCATCATAGCTGACCCGCATGACCGATATTGCCCCAAGCGCAAGGCTGTTCGTAACGGCCGCTCGCACGCCGGGTACGGTACGGAGCGCCGTTTCGGTCGCCGTAACCGATGCGGCATTAGGCGAATCGAACTGAACAATGATCGATGCACCATGATCGACGACGCCGCTGAGATCGTCTGCGATCGCATCGTCGGCTGGTGTCTCGGCGTTGGGATCGGGCGGGCGATAGCTGAGTCCCGGGTCAGAACGGAACAGCCCTGCCGTCAACGCCTGCTGATAGATGTCGTCGATCCGCTTGACGCCAGCGTCCAGCAAGGCCGGAATACCGTCGCTATTTGCAACACGAAGCGTGAATGTACGCAGCAGGCGGTTGTCCGGGCCATATCTGGCCTGAAACGTCCCGATAACCGGACCACCCGGCCAACGCGGCGACAAGTGGACCACGGGTATAACAATATTGCTGGCGCCATATTGAGCAAGGATCGCGCGCCACCATCCACGCCCGGGTCGAAGCACCTGCCCGGTATTGATCAACAGCGAATCGGGTCCCGTCCCGGACGGACGGACGTAATCAATCGTGCTGTTCCCTGATCGAAATCGTGCCCACGCCTCTTGCCACGGCGTCCGCTGTTCAAAGACCTGACCGACGCCGCCCGACCACAATACCGGCACAACCAGCATCGGCGATGACCGGGACCCCCCGCCGCTGATGCCCAACAGAGCACCTGCCCTTGCCCGGCTGAACTCAACGCCCAGCCGCGCGATGTAGCGATTACCGCCTATCCGTTCATTCTCTACGACGATGCCCGACACCAGCGAATCAAGGGTGCTATCCGACGGCGAACTGGTGCTTCCACCAAAGCGTCGCGACAGCATTGTCCACCCTTTGCGCTGCGCAATCCGCCATCCTTCGATGCGCGCGGCTGACGCGGATTTCCCGACAACGTCGACATCAATGCCGCCAACTTCAAAGGTACCGCCTGTCTCGACGGCCTGAGGAGCGCGCGGGGCGTCATCAATTTGCGCCACAACCACGCCACCAACACCAAGGCCTGCTGCGGCCACAGCGGCGAGCAACCAGCGATAGGGGGTGGAAATGGCCATATAGCGCCCTTTTGGCGAAGCAGGCGTGGAAATCCAAGCGCGATGTGGTTACGCGACGAATGATGAGCGACAATGATCAAGATTCTCCGTCATACTCCTATGCTCAGGCAGGCGTATCGATCGCCGCAGGCAACGCCCTAGTCCGGGCGATCGGCCCGCTGGCAAAGGCGACCAAGCGAAAAGGCGCCGATGCGGATTTGGGCGGATTCGGCGGAATTTTTGACCTGAAGGCGGCGGGCTTTACCGATCCCCTGCTGGTGGCGGCAAATGACGGGGTCGGGACCAAGCTAAAGCTCGCGATCGAATGGGACCGCCATGACGGGGTTGGGATCGATCTGGTCGCCATGTGCGTGAATGATTTGATCGTCCAAGGCGCTGAACCGCTGTTCTTCCTGGACTATTACGCCAGCGCAAAGCTCGACCCAACGGTTGCCGAACGCGTGATCGCGAGCATTGCCGAAGGGTGTCTGGCGGCCGGATGTGCGTTGATCGGTGGCGAAACCGCGGAAATGCCCGGCATGTATGCACCAGGAGACTATGATCTGGCGGGCTTTTGCGTCGGTGCGGTCGAACGGGATCGCCTGTTGACCGGTTCATCCATTGCGGCTGGCGACGTTCTGCTTGGCCTTGCTTCGTCGGGCGTGCATTCGAATGGGTTTTCGCTCGTCCGTCGGCTCGCAAGCGACAAAGGATGGAAGCTTGATCGGCCCGCGCTATTCGATCTCAACACACTGCTGATCGACTCGTTGATGGCCCCGACGCGGATTTACGTGAAAAGTCTGTTGCCGCTGGTCACGGGCGGCAGAATCAAGGGCCTGGCCCACATCACCGGGGGCGGCCTGCTGGAAAATATCCCCCGGGTGTTGCCAGAGGGCGCCCATGCATCGGTCGATGCGGCGGCGTGGGAACAACCCCGGCTTATGGCGTTTCTGCAGGCGCAAGGCGCCATCGAACCCGAGGAAATGGCCCGGACGTTCAATTGTGGTATCGGGATGGTGGCAATCGTAGCCGCCGATCAGGCCAAGGCTGTAACCGATGATCTGCGGGCAGCCGGCGAAACCGTTTTTAGAATTGGACAGATCGAACGCGGCGCAAGAGGTTGCACCGTGAGCGGCCCCGAAGGGATCTGGGGCGCTCGGAGTTTCTGGTCTGCTAGCCATCATGGCTAAGCGACGCATCGGCATTCTGCTCTCCGGTCGGGGATCAAACATGATGGCACTCGTTGCAGCCTCGCATGCGGTAGACTGCCCATATGAAGTCGTCTTGGTCGCAACCGACAAACCCGACGCGCCAGGTATCAGCTGGGCATCCGCCCGCAACATCCGGACCTTTGCCAAATCGCCGAAGGGCATCCCAAAAGCCGAATACGAAGCGGCAATCGACGCCGCCCTGATATCAGCCGGCGTGGAAGTCATCGCACTGGCCGGTTACATGCGTTTGTTGAGCGATGATTTTGTTGCTCGCTGGCGTGGCCATATCATCAACATCCATCCATCACTTCTTCCGAGATATAAGGGGCTCGAAACCCATGCCCGGGCGATCGCGGCTGGTGACCACGAAGCGGGGTGTTCGGTGCATCTTGTAACCGAGGAATTGGACAGCGGCGCCGTGCTGGGGCAGGCCCGCGTTGCTATTCTTCCGGACGATACCGCAGAAACGCTTGCGGCTCGGGTGCTCGACGAAGAGCATCGCCTCTATCCCCGTATTCTCGCGGAATTTTGTACGCGATGAGCCCCGATCCCTCCGTTGAGCTGCAACGCATTCGCGAGCTTTGCCTTGCCCTACCGGACACGGCGGAACGGCTTTCGCATGGTTCCCCCGGTTTTTTCATCAACAAGGGCAAGTTCTTCGCGTATTTCTGGCACGACCATCATGGCGACGGAAATACTTGTGTTCACGTCAAGACCAGTGGACGTGAAGAACAGGCAATGCTGGTTGAAATCGACCCCGCTTGCTATTTTATTCCGCCTTACCTGGGGGCGAGCGGATGGATCGGGATGCGGGTCGACTTGCCGGATACAGACTGGGAACGGGTCGCCGACCGCATTGCCCTTAGTTGGCAGATGATTGCCCCGCGTCGATTGCTGGAGGTCGCCAAAATATGACCGAAACGCCCGCAGAGAAGGCCGAAGCCGCCGCCATTCGTCGCCGATGGATTACGCTGGGTGAGTTCGTTGCCGTTGCCGGGCTGATCATTTCTGCGCTCGCCTTCTGGAACAGCTTTGTCGATCGCCGAGCCGACGAGGCAGACCGCCGGGCAGAACGACTCACTGAAACACGCCAGCGCCGCGCGGTACTTTTGGTCGCATCGCCTTCATCATCGGGTCGCCAGCTGGATCTTCGGGATCCAATACACCCCATCCAGAGCGTGACGATCAGCTATCCCCGATCGCTTAGCATCGCGCCAACCTCAAGCGCAGGCCGATTGACCGTCGCCGCAGACTGGTTCTCCGGCCCCTTATTGGCATTGACCGATGCAGGGCCCGATATCCAATCCGGAAAGCTGCCCGTGATCATCGCCGCCGATTATTGGGACGGCGATAATCATGTCACCGATCAGGCCATCTATGACGTGCTATGGCGAACCGAAGGCCGCGTCCTTCGTGGACGAGCCGTGCGGCTTGATGGGCTGGTCCTGCGCCAGCGTAACCACGCAACCCAAGCACAAATAGATGCGCTGTGGAAAAGGCTTGCGCCCAAACCACAGCGCTAATGGCAATCAGCCGACAATTTCTTCCGGCTTGAAGAAAAAGGCGATCTCGATCGCGGCGTTTTCTTCGCTGTCTGAGCCGTGAACCGAATTGGCCTCGATCGACTCGGCGAGTTCCTTGCGGATCGTGCCCGGCTCGGCATTGGCCGGATTGGTTGCGCCCATAATGTCGCGGTTACGCTGAACGGCATTGTCGCCTTCCAGCACCTGAACGACAACCGGTCCGGAAATCATGAAATCGACCAGGTCATTGAAGAAGGGGCGTTCGCGATGGACGCCGTAAAATCCTTCCGCTTGGTCGCGCGTCATGTGGATGCGCTTTGAAGCAACGACGCGAAGGCCGGCTTCTTCGAGCATTTTGGTGACGGCGCCAGTCAGATTGCGGCGGGTGGCATCGGGCTTGATAATCGAAAAGGTGCGCGTCGCGGCCATGGCTGGTGCGGTTCCTGTGCTTGGGGTGATGTGACTGGGTCGAGCGGGCCTTTAGCGAGGCACATGCGGTCGGGCAAGTGCGGTGCTTACCCGGCGCGTTACCCCGAACTAGGCGGCCTGATCCCAACCGCCGGTTTCGGTCTGCTTCCAATAGCGTCGTACTATTCCGTCGCGATCGGCAAGATCCTTCCAGGCAGCGCGTGCCGCGTCAATGCAGTCCTGATCGAAGAAATGAAACGCTCGATCAAATAACAAGGCTTCGTCGCGCCAGACGCCGTCAACCAAGGCGATGTGACGTGCCGAATTAATCGCCGTCGCGATATCTGCGATCAGGATTGGCTGCGACGCATCGTCCCTACCGCCCATTTGCGCATGGGGCAGGAAACTGTCCGCGCTATAACTCCACAACGCCTTGTCGAGTGCTTCGCGCTGGTCAGCATCTGACGACACGATCAACAACCGATCACCCGTGGCAACAACGCGTTCCGCGATGCGTGGGAGCACCCGATCAACGGGACGAACGGTCAGGTGGTAGAAATCGACCTGCACCCGAACGCCTCCGATTGATCAGCCTTCGAAATTATCGGCAACAAACCGATCAAGCA
>JAIELC010000070.1 GCA_019753375.1 Sphingomonas sp. | reverse complement strand
TACGAACCCGGCGCTGACTTATCGGGTCGGCGCGACGGCTGCGGGCACGGGCCTGGTCAATGGCGACACGCTTGCCGGTATGCTGGAAACGTCTGCCACCACGGTCAGCAACGTCGGCAGATATGACATCACCCAGGGGTCGCTGACCGCCGGCAGCAACTACGCTTTGAGCTACACCGGCGCGCAGCTGGCGGTCACGCCACGCGGTCTGACGATCACGGCGGACCCGCTCAGCCGGATTTACGGCGATGCCAACCCGGCGCTGACCTATCGGGTTGGGGGCTTGGGTCTCGTCAATGGGGATACCCTCGCTGGTTTGCTCTCAACGTCTGCCACCACGGCCAGCAACATCGGCAGTTACGACATTACCCAAGGGTCGCTGACCGGAGGCAGCAACTACGCGCTCAGCTATAGCGGTGCGCAACTGGCGGTCACCCCGCGCGGTCTGACGATCACCGCCGATCCGCTCAGCCGGATTTATGGCGATGCCAATCCGGCGCTGACCTATCGGGTTGGTGCGACGGGCGCCGGGACGGGTCTGGTCAATGGCGATACGCTGAGCGGCCTTCTCGCTACGTCTGCCAACACCACCAGCAATGTCGGCAGTTATGACATCACGCAGGGTACGCTGACCGCAGGGGGAAACTACGCGATCAGCTATAGCGGAGCACAACTGGCGGTCACCCCGCGCGCGCTGACGATCACTGCGGACCCGCTCAGCCGGATTTACGGTGATGCGAACCCGGCGCTAACTTACCGGGTTGGCGCGACGGCTGCGGGGACTGGCCTGGTCAACGGCCACACGCTTGCCGGTATGCTGGCAACGTCTGCCACCACGACCAGCAATGTCGGCAGTTATGACATCACCCAAGGGTCGCTCACCGCCAGCAGCAACTACGCGCTGACGTATGTGCCGGCTAGTCTGACCGTCCTTCCCCGAGCAAAGCCGCCAACGCCTCTCTTCTCGTCAACCTTCGTCAAGCAATGGACGGATACATACATCATATATGAAGCTGGCAATTTGGAGGACCTGCCATCGGGCTTGTACCGATCGCTTGCCGTTCTCCGGACGCCCGAGTTTTTGCCGCTGCGCGTTTGTCGTAAGGACATAAGCTGTGGGGACGATTATCTGGCTGTGCGCCGGCATCAGACGGCCAGATCTGAAGCTGATCTGGCGGTACGTGACAAAGACGGGGAGAATTCGACGCGCCACTAGCGCTCAAATGCCTTGCTCTGCATGTCCCACTTCGACAAAATCTTTGAAGAAATGGTGCTGCCGGTGAGGATTGAACTCACGACCTCAGCCTTACCAAGGATGCGCTCTACCACTGAGCTACGGCAGCATGACCGACCATCGGACGGAGCGCGCCTATGGTCAGAGCGGAGCGCTCTTGTCAAGGCAGTGCTGTCCCGGCTAGCCCCAAGGCCATGATCACGCCCAATGAGCGCGCCGATCGGCTTGCCGCGGCGCTCCGAGAGAATTTGAAGAAGCGGAAGGCGCGCGCGCGTGGCGCGGACGATACGCCGTCGCCGTTGGTCAGCGCGGATGGGTCTCGGCCCACGGACCAGGCGTAGAACACAAGGGGGCAGTTGCTCCGAACAGAACATCGGCCCTCTGTGATCTTGTTCCTCGGTTGGTGCGGGGTGTGGCTCCCAGCCCTTAATGCTAGACTTTCATTGCCTCAAAGCGCGGCGCATTTATCCTTAAGCCAGGCCAGATCGTCCCCGCTCATCTGCGGACCAAGTACCGCCAGCACTTTGGCATGGTAGCTATCAACCCAGCTTCGCTCTGCGGGGGACAGCATATCAGCCACGATCAGTGACCGTTCGATCGGGCAAAACGTCAACGTCTCAAAGCCAAGCATGGGTTGTTCCGCGCCCGGTACATCGCGCTCTTCCACCAAAATCAGGTTTTCGATGCGGATGCCGTAGTCGCCAGCCTTGTAATAGCCAGGCTCGTTGGAAATGATCATGCCGGGCTTCAGGGGCTCGGCCGGGCCGCCACCGGGATAGTTGGGCGTGGCGATCCGTTGCGGACCTTCATGGACGGCCAGATACGCGCCTACCCCGTGGCCGGTGCCGTGCGCATAATCCAGACCGGCTTCCCACAAGGGGCGCCGCGCAAAGCTGTCGAGCTGGCCACCATTGGTGCCATGCGGGAATATTGCCGTGGCGAGGGCGATATGCCCCTTCAGCACGCGCGTGAAGCGATCGCACATTTCCTCGGTGGGTTTGCCGATTGGCAGGACGCGGGTTACGTCGGTCGTGCCATCCAGATATTGCCCGCCGGAATCGACCAGATAGAGCTGGCCAAGCTCGAGCCGAGCATTCGACTCCGCATCAACCCGGTAATGGGGGCTCGCCCCATGGGCACCGGTTGCCGAGATTGTGTCAAACGACGTGTCGAGCAGCAGCCCGGTCGCTTCCCGGAACCCCTGCAGCTTGGCGACACAATCGAGTTCGGTCAGCTTGCCCTTGGGGGCTTCCGCTTCAACCCAACGCAAGAACCTGGCAAGTGCAGCGCCATCGCGCGCCGATGCCGATCGGTGTCCGGCGATCTCGACCGGGTTCTTCATCGCCTTGGCAAGCACGACGGGGTCGCGCAGCGACAAGACCGTCGCCCCGCCAGCATCGAGCCGGTCAAAGATCGCCGCGACCGCACGTTCGGGATCGGCGGCGACGCGTTTGCCGGCATAGGACCGAAGACTATCGGCAAAATCGCGGCGATCGTGGAGCCGGATGGCGTTACCCAGATGCTGGCGGACGGCATCGGTGATTTTTTCGGGGGCGACGAACAGGTCGGCGGTGCCGTCCGAATGGACCACGGCATAGGCGAGCGCGACTGGCGTGTGCGCGACATCGTTGCCACGCACGTTCAGCGCCCAGGCGATTGAGTCGAGCGCGGTCAGCACAACGGCATCGGCTTTGCGCTCGGTAAGCCACTCGCCAATCGCTGCGCGCTTTTCGGCCGATGATTGCCCGGCACGGCGATCGTCCTGAATACTGAGCGTCGCGTCGGACGGGGCCGGGCGTTCAGGCCAAACGGCATCAATCGGGTTGGTATCGACCGGTACCAGCGACGCACCCCGCTCGGCCAGCGCGCGCGATGCTTCCGTTACCCAGGCGCGGGTATGCAACCACGGGTCATACCCAATCCGCGCCCCCTGGGTGCTATGGGTCGCCAGCCAGGTGCTGACGCTGGTTTGCGGCACACCAACATACTGCCAATGCGTGCCATCGACTTGTTGACGCACCTGCAAGGTGTACCGGCCATCGGTGAAAATGGCGGCTTCTTCCGGCAGAACCGCCGCAGTGCCTGCGGACCCCTGAAATCCTGTCAGCCAGGCAAGCCGTTGGGCGTATTCACCGACATATTCCGACATATGTTCGTCGGTCAGCGGAACGACAAAGCCATCCAGCCGATCGCGCTTGAGTTGGGCGCGGAGGGCGGCAAGGCGGTCTGCATAGGTCGACATTGGGCGGCTTCCTGTACAATTTATCGTCAGCGTGCTGGGCGGTAAATCCGGAGCCAGCATGTCGTTGGTCCAGGGATTATGTCAGAAAAGCGCGATCGGGGCCAATAGGGGCAACGAACACCAGTTTCTCGCCCAACACGCACGCAACCACTCGACGCCGGCAAAAATCCCGACCATGCTGCGCCGCGGCAGAATGGGGGTCGGCAATGGCACAACCAAAGACACAGATCGTAGTCGTTGGGGGCGGCGCCGGGGGGCTGGAACTCGTTCGGCGCCTGGGCAGCCGTTTTGGCCGCAAGCATCATGATATCATTCTGGTCGATCGCAACCTGACCCATATCTGGAAACCCTTGTTGCACGAAGTCGCCGCCGGCTCGCTCGACGCCAATCTGGATGAAGTTGGCTATGGTGGTCACGCTGTGCGTTGGGGATATCGCTTTTTTCAGGGCAGTCTGGAATCGATCGATCGGACCGCGCAGACGATCACAACGGCGCCGCTAATTGACGCCGATGGCCGGGAAGTGATCGGTCGCCATACCATCCGATATGACTATCTGGTCGTGGCGATTGGCGGGATTTCGAACGATTTCGGCGTCCCTGGCGTACGCGAACACGCGATGTTTCTGGAACAGCGCAGCCAGGCCGATCAGTTTCGGCAGCGCTTGCTCAACGCCTGTCTGCGCGCCAACCATCTGCACCAGCAGGGCGATGCTGACGCGCGGGTGCGGATCGCCATTGTCGGGGGCGGCGCAACGGGCGTCGAGCTGGCCGCCGAACTGTATAACGCGGCAAAGGCGCTGCGACATTACGGGCTCGAAGTGTTCGATGAAAGCAAGCTGGAGGTGTCGTTGCTGGAAGCGGGGCCGCGCATCTTGCCGCAACTCGACGAGCCGCTGGCTGAAACTGCCAAGCAGGAACTGATCGCGCTGGGTGTCAACGTCCGTGACAAGACGCAAGTAACCCGGATCGACGACGGTGTGGTTCATACCGTGGATGGAACGACTATCGCCGCCGATCTCATTGTCTGGGCCGCCGGGGTGAAGGGCGCCGAGGAACTGGCAACGATGAGCGATCTGGAACGCAACCGGCTGAACCAGCTGGTTGTCCGCCCGACGCTGCAGACCACGCTTGATGACCGCATCTATGCGCTGGGCGACTGCGCGTCGTGCCTGTTGCCCGGTGCAGAGCGCCCCGTGCCGCCGCGCGCCCAAACCGCGCACCAGATGGCAAGCCAGATCTTTGCCAATCTTATCCGCGCACAAAATGGCCAGCCATTGAAGGATTTTGTCTATCACGATCACGGATCATTGGTCTCGCTCAGCCGGTTTTCGACGGTGGGCAGTCTGATGGGCAATCTGGTCGGCGGGCGGATGTTTATCGAAGGCCGGTTGGCCCGCTGGGCGTATCAATCACTCTATCGGATGCACCTGATCGCCATTCATGGCTGGCTGCGCGGGGTCGCCATGATTGCGGTGGGCCATGTTAACCAGATCGTCCGGCCCAGGTTGAAACTGCACTGACGGGGTTAGACTTCGCGCCGCACCGCGCTACAGAACCGCAATGACCGATCTTCCCTTGCCGCCCGTTGCAGAACGCCGCCAGCACGCCTTTACCGCGCACGATACCACGATTCAGGACCCCTATGCGTGGCTGAAAGACCCCGGCTATCCGGACGTGACCGATCCTGACATCCTTGGGTATCTGGAAGCGGAAAACAGCTATTTTGAAGCCGTTATGGCGCCGCTCGCGCCGCTGACCGACCGGCTGTATGAAGAGATGAAGGGCCGGATCAAGGAAGACGAATCGTCCGTCCCGCAAAAAGATGGCGACTGGCTCTACTGGACCGCGTTCGAAACGGGCGGTCAGTACCGCAAATGGTGGCGCAAACCCGTTGCGGGCGGGGACGATCAGCTGATGCTGGACGAGCCCGCGCTCGCGGACGGGAAAGAGTATTTCCGGCTCGGCGCGCTGTCGGTCAGCAATGACGGAAAGCTCCTCGCCTATGCGATTGACGATAATGGATCGGAACGCTTCGAGGTCCGCGTCAAGAACCTGATCAACGGCGAGCATCTGCCCGATGTCATTCCCGGTATGCTGTCTGAAATCGTGTGGGCGGCCGACGACAGTGGGTTTCTCTATGGCCTCGCCAACGACCAATGGCGGACCGACAATGCGCGCTTCCACCGGATCGGGACCCCGATCACCGACGATAGCGAAATTTTTCGCGAGGCAGATCCCGGCTATCGTGTCGGCGTTTCAGAGACGAGTTCGCGACAATGGATCATCCTGGCGACCGGTGACCATGTGACGAGCGAAGTCTATTTGCTGCCTGCCGATAATCCGCTTGCCACCCCGATGCTGGTGTCTGCGCGTCAGCCAGGCCGCGAATATGATGTCGATGAGCATGATGGCACGCTGTTCATCCATACCAACGACACCCACCCGAATTTTCGACTGGCAACAGCGTCGATCGCCGCACCCGACAAATGGGTGGAGCGTATTCCCGCGTCCGAGCATTTTTACATGACCGGGGTCGAATGCTACCGCGATTTCTTTGTGGTGGAAGGGCGTGAAGACGGCCTCGACCAGATCGAAATTCATTCATACGATGCCAAGATTGCGCCGCAGCGCATCGTCTGGCCCGAACAAAGCTATGTCGCGGGTCTCGGCGACAATCCCGAATATGACATGGGTGTGCTGCGGATCGGTTATGAATCGATGGTGACCCCCGGCACGGTCTATGACTATGATGTCACCACCGGCGCGATGACGGTGCTGAAGGTTCAGGAAATCCCAAGCGGATATGATCGGGACCAGTACCGCACCGAGCGGCTGAAGATTGCGGCGCGTGATGGCACGCTGGTGCCCGTGTCGATCGTCTATCCGAAGGATTTCAAAAAGGACGGCAGCCAGCCCTTGTTCCTCTATGCCTACGGTGCCTATGGCTATGCCGTGCCGCCGGGCTTTTCGACCGGCCGGATGAGCTTGCTCGATCGCGGCTTTGCCTATGCCATCGCACACATCCGTGGCGGTGATGATCTGGGTCAGCAATGGTATCTGGATGGCAAGCTGGACAAGCGGACCAATACGTTCAACGACTTTGTCGATGTGGCCCGCGGGCTGATCGATGCCGGTTGGACATCGGCGGGTAAGATCGCGATCGCCGGGCGTTCGGCAGGCGGCGAGCTGATGGGCGCGGTGGTCAATGCCGATCCCGAACTATGGGGTGCCGTGATCGCCGATGTGCCCTTTGTCGATGTGCTCAACACCATGCTCGACGAAAGCCTGCCGCTGACGCCGGGCGAATGGCCCGAATGGGGCAATCCGATCGAGGACAAGGCGGCTTTTGATCTGATCCGGTCGTACAGCCCCTATGATCAGGTTGGATCGCATGCCTATCCGCCAATGTTCATTTCGGGCGGGCTGAACGATCCGCGCGTGACCTATTGGGAACCAGCCAAATGGGCAGCCAAGTTACGGCATGAAAAGACCGACAACAATGTGCTGCTGCTCAAAACCAATATGGGCGCAGGCCATGGCGGCAAATCCGGCCGGTTTGACAGCCTGCGTGAGTCCGCCGAGGAACATGCCTTCGTGCTGTGGCAGCTTGGACTAGAGAGCTGATCGGTGCCCCTTTATCGGATAATTATTGAAGGAACCGGCATTCGCACCCACCGCGGAGCGGCAGGCTTTTTCAGCACGCGCACCGTTACGCAACCGACGCGGCAGGCGGC
>JAIELC010000155.1 GCA_019753375.1 Sphingomonas sp. | reverse complement strand
CGGCCCGGGCGGTAGCGGTGGTAGCTGCGGAAGCTGTGGTACCGGCGGCGCGCGGCCGCCCGGCGCCATCGTCGCGCGCGTCCGGCTGCTGCAGAAATCGTTCGGCAAGCTGTTGCTTCATGGCGCGCGGCCCTTCCTGATTATATCGTGTTGCGTCGCGGTGCGTCTTGCCATGGTGGTTACAATGTAGGAAAGAGATAACCGTTGCGGTTAATATTGATCGATGGGAGAGGCTGATGATTACCGCCATTCGCGATGTCCGCCGCGCGCGGGGGATGACGCTCGACGATGTCGCGCGCGCGTGCGTGCCGCCCACCACCGCGCAGACGATCGGACGGCTCGAAACCGGTATGCGCACCGTCTCGGTCGGGTGGCTCAACCGGATTGCCGATGCGCTGGGGGTGACCGCCGCCGATCTGGTAAGCTTGCCCGATCGCCCCGATCTGCCGGTGGCGGCGATCCTTGACGCGGGCGGCGCGCATGCCCCGCGCCAGCCCGCCATGGTCGCGCCGCCCGGCCCGGCGCCCGGCATGGTGGCGATCACCGTCGCCGCCGGGGTTGGCGATTACCGCGCGGGGGATGAAATCTGGTGCGATACGCTGACGCCTGACCGGTTCGCGACCGCGCTCAACCGCGACGTGCTGGTGCCGCGCCCGGCGGGGCGGTTCATCTTTGCGCGGCTGATCGGGCGCGAGGATCCGGCAGTGGCGATGGGGCACGGCGCGGGGGGCGGCGCGGGGCGTGGCGGCGCGGATGGCGGCGCGGGGGGCGGACAGGGGGGGAGCGGAGGACATGGGGGGAGCGGCAGGCTCCAGCTGCTGCCACTCGGCGCGGGGGCGCGGCAACAGGTCGTCGCCGATCCGCCCTGGCTCGCGCGCGCGGTCCGGCTGGTACGCAGCTTGTAACGACCGCCTCGCCGGGCGCGGTTGCTGGCGCATGCCGCGCGGATGCCCCGATGCGCGGGACAATCGCGATATGGGACCGCCGATACGGGAACCGCAATACGGGAAATGGTGGGCGATGACGGGCTCGAACCGCCGACATTCTCGGTGTAAACGAGACGCTCTACCAGCTGAGCTAATCGCCCGTTCCTTCCCCTTGCCCAACTCTCCCTTGAAGCGCAAGGGGGTAGCGGCGCCGGGATCTCGCCCGAATTACCGTGGATGGGATGCGCCAATAAAGGACCTTGGACTTGGCGGTATCAGATGGCTGGGATGCCGACACCATTGCCTTTTGCGACGGTGAAATAGTCGGTCATTGCTTGGCGCGCCGTGGGCGACAACTCGAGAAACGCGCGGCGGCGATCAAAAGGATCGGCCTCGCGCTCAAAAAGGCCAGCGTCGGTCATCCGGCTGATCCAGCGCAGCGCGGTCGTGGGCGCCACGGCGGCGGCGATGCACAGGCTTGAAACCGATACGCGTCCACGCTCCAGATGCGCCGCATAAAGATCAAGCAGCATATCCCACGCCGGGTCCTCGAACAGTCCGCCCACAAAGAAGTGATCACGCTGCCGCCGCAGACGGATGATCTGTCGAATGTCGGCAGCGCTGACCCCGGCGCCTTCGATCGACGGTTCGCCACGATAGCCGAGGTGCACATCGCCAATGAGGGTCGCGCGAGGCGGCGTTCGGGTGCCGTTGCGCGCCAGGCGGGCCAGGATGTCGGCGATCCGCGCGACTTCGGCATTCAGTCGTTGCAGCCGCACTGCCTCGCTGTCGCGTCCCGCATCGTTGAGCAACAAGGCGCCATTGCCCGCGACTGCCAGCGCAATCGATCCGAAAAGCTCCGCCTCATCGGGTCGGCAAAGCAATGTATATCGGGGGCCCCAAAATTCAGTGTAAATCTGATCAATATGCATAGCGTCAAGCTTGATCACGACCGCAGCATCGCCAGAATGGACGAAGCGCGAGACCGCCCCGATCAGGGCGTCGACCACGTCATGGTTTGCACCGGAAATGCTGATCGCCAGCAAATCGACAGGCGCTGACTGCGCCAGACGCGTGGTGGCTTCTGCAAGCTGCACCGCGGGCAGCAGTCGGCCACCAGCATCGCGGATGGCTGCCGACAACTCATCAATATCGGCGACGGCATCGGCAATTACCAGCGCGGTTGGCTGGCGGTGAAATCCACCGCCCGCGTCATTCCAGCTTGTTCCACGCATCATCCGTCCTCTTGCTCGACTGTCCGACACGTCGCGCAATTTACGCATTCCTCCAAAACGGGCGGGTACGGATCGATCCATTTTGGTGGCGGACGACTCGGACCAAACCCCTGGCCGCCAAATTGCACCCGGTTTTGATCCATTACGGACCAATCGAGCGATTCAGCCAAGGGTAAATCCTAGTTAATCGAGATATTTAGCCGAACTAATGCAGGCCGGTCCGGATCGGGTCAGTCCAGCGCCTTGACGATTTCCTCAACCATCTTCTTGGCGTCGGCAAGCAGCATCATGGTGTTGTCCATGTAGAAAACATCGTTGTCGACCCCCGCATAGCCGACCCCGCCCATCGACCGTTTGATGAACAACACCGTCTTTGCCTTTTCGACATCGAGCACCGGCATGCCATAAATAGGCGACGTCTTGTCGGTCTTTGCCGCAGGATTGGTAACGTCATTGGCGCCAATCACGAACGCGACGTCGGACTGGGCGAATTCGCTGTTGATGTCTTCCAGTTCGAATACATCGTCATACGGTACATTCGCTTCGGCAAGCAGGACGTTCATGTGCCCGGGCATGCGCCCTGCGACCGGATGGATCGCGAACTTTACGCGGACGCCGTGCGCCTTCAGCTTGTCGGTCATCTCCCGCAGGATGTGCTGCGCCTGCGCCACCGCCATCCCGTAACCCGGCACAATGATAACCTGTTCGGCCTGGCTCATCAGGAAGGCGGCGTCCTCGGCCGAGCCGCGCTTCCACGGGCGCTGCTCCTTGGCCTCGCCGCTGCCCGCCGACGCCTCGGCGCCAAAGCCCCCGGCGATCACACTGATAAAGCTCCGGTTCATCGCCCGGCACATGATGTAGGACAGGATGGCACCCGACGATCCAACGAGCGCACCGGTGATAATCATCGCCGTGTTGTGGAGCGTGAAGCCCATCGCCGCGGCTGCCCAGCCTGAATAGCTGTTGAGCATCGACACCACCACCGGCATGTCTGCACCGCCAATGGGGATGATCAACAGAAAGCCGATGGCAAAGCTGAGCCCCAGAATCGCCCAAAACAACATCGGCGTGTTGAGGTGAAACAGCCCGACCAGAACGATAATCGCGGCCAGCGTCCCCAGGTTGATCAGATGGCGCGCAGGCAGAATGATCGGCTTGCCGCTCATATTCCCGTTGAGTTTCAGGAACGCGATGACCGATCCGCTGAAGGTAATTGCGCCAATGGCGACGCCCAGTCCCAGCTCGATACGGCTGTTGAGCAAAATGTCGCTGCCATCTTCTACCAAAATGCCAAAGGCCGACGGGTTGAGATAGGCGGCCATCCCGACCAGCACCGCCGCCATGCCAACGAGCGAGTGAAAGGCGGCCACCAGCTGCGGCATGTCGGTCATCTGGATGCGCCGCGCGGTGACGATGCCGATCGCGCCGCCGATCGCGATGGCAATGCCGATCTCCGCAATGGAGGCAACGCCGTGGGTGAGCAGGGTCGTAACGACAGCAATCCCCATGCCGATCATGCCCAACCGATTGCCGCGCTGCGACGTGGCGGGCGACGACAGGCCGCGCAGGGCAAGGATAAAGCAGACCCCGGCGACCAGATAGGCCAAAGCGACCCAGGGATTTACGCTCACATGTTCCATTCTACCCCCTCAGTCGGCACCCCGGCGATCGCCGGGACCCATCTCTCCACCAACGCCCGCGGCGCGGCGGATCCCGGCCGGTGCCGGGATAACAAACTCACTTTTTTGCAACGGCCGTCGGCTTCTTTTTGTACATTGCCAGCATCCGCTGGGTGACGGCAAAGCCGCCAAAGATGTTGACGCTTGCCAGCACCACCGCCAGCAGCCCCAGATATTTGGACGACGCCGACCCGCCTGCCGCGCTCGCCACCAGCGCGCCCACGATGATGACCGACGAAATTGCGTTGGTCACCGCCATCAGCGGGGTGTGCAGCGCCGGCGTCACCGACCAGACGACATAATAGCCAACGAAACACGCCATGACGAAGATCGAGAGTGTTGAGATGAAGTCCATAATCTACTCCTGATCCGCTTCGGCAATATCATCGTATATTGTTGTGCGTTTGGGGCCGTCGATGACCCCAAAACAGACGCAGGGAACGCCCATGCTCTTCGCCATCACCCCAGCAACCGCGCGCTGACGACCTTGCCACCTTGGGTCAGCCGGATCGCGTCGCCGATTTCCTCATCGAGCACTGGTTTGCCCAGTTCCTTGTCCCAAAAGGCCGACAGGAAATTGAACAGGTTGCGCGCGAACAGCGCAGACGCATCCGCCGCGAGCCGGCCAGCGACATTTTTGTGGCCGACGATTTTCACGCCGTGCCGGTCGACAACCTGGCCCGCCACCGATCCTTCGACATTGCCACCGCTTTCCACCGCGAGATCAACTATGACGCTGCCGGGGCGCATTGTCGCGATCTGGGCGTCGCTGATCAGGCGCGGGGCGGGGCGACCAGGAATCAGCGCGGTTGTGATGACGATGTCCTGCTTGGCGATATGGGCGGACACCAGTTCGGCCTGCGCCTGTTGGTATTCGGGCGACATTTCGGTCGCATAGCCGCCCGATCCTTCACCTTCGATCCCAGCAACATTTTCCACGAAGATCGGCTTGGCGCCGAGCGACATGATCTGTTCCTTGGTCGCTGACCTGACGTCGGTAGCAGAAACCTGCGCACCCAGCCGCCGCGCGGTGGCGATCGCCTGCAGCCCGGCAACGCCAACGCCCATGACAAAGCATTTCGCCGCCGAAATCGTGCCCGCGGCCGTCATCATCATTGGCAATGCGCGACCATATTCGGCGGTGGCGTCCAGGACGGCCTTGTATCCGGCCAGATTGGACTGCGACGACAATATATCCATCGACTGCGCGCGGGTAATGCGCGGCATAAATTCCATCGCCAGCGCTTCAAAGCCCGCCGCAGCATAGGCGTCGACCCTGGCGCGTTCCGCAAACGGATTAAGCCCAGCCGCAATCCATGCCCCGGGGGCCGCCCCCTTCAGGCTGGCCGGATCGGGGCCCTGCACGCCCAGAATGATGTCAGCGCCTTTGACGGTTGCTGCACGCGTGCCAACCGTCGCTCCCGCTGCTTCATACTCAGCGTCGCTTATCGTTGCGCCCGCGCCCGCGCCCTTTTCGATCGCCAGCGTCGCGCCGAGCGCGGCAAATTTTTTGATGGTCTCCGGCGTTGCGGCAACACGATTTTCACCGGGGGCTTGCTCGCGGACAATGGCGATCTTCACGCGTCGATGCCGATCAGCTGCGGATCAGCAGGACGACGCCAAGGGCAATGATTGCACATGCCACCGCACCCCATTTCATCAACCCCATCACGCTGGTATAGGTCGCGCGATGCGCGTCCATGTCGCCGTTGCCGGTCATTTGATCAATCCCTGCCTAAAACTGCTTCGTTAGACCCTTAACCGGCCCTCTTCACCACCTCAAGCCCCGCCGAACAGCACCCCCGGCCAAGATCAACCGATTGCACCCGCGATTAGCTTAAGCCCCCCTTTACTCCCTGTTGATATGGTTATCGCAGCATAATGATCGCCTGGGGACTAGAGTAATGACGCGCAACGGCCAGCGCCTATTGTTGCTGATCGACGATGAACCCGCCCAACGTCGCCTGATTGCGGCGATTGCGGCGCGTGGTGGCTGGCGCGCCATCTTTGCAAGCGATGCCGAAATGGCGATCGCAACGATGGGTACGCAGGACGGCATGCAGCTCGACGCGATCCTGCTTGATCATTCGACGATGACCGATGATTCGGTCGCCCTGCTTGGTGAATTGCGCGAACGGCGGCCGGCGTTGCCGATTCTGGTGCTGACCGCGAATGGATCGGTTGCGAGCGCGGTGGCCGCGATGCGCGCGGGCGCGACCGACTTCATGGTCAAGCCATTGGCGCCGGAACGCTTGCTGTGCGCGCTGGATGCGGCGGTGACGGCGAGCAGTTCGGGCGAATTGCGTCCATTGACGGAAAAAATTCCCGCCCTGCTTGGATTTGACGAGATTGTCGGTTCCGAACCGACCTTTCGCGCCGCGCTTGCCATTGCGGCCAAGGCTGCGCGGGCACGCGTGCCCGTGCTCCTCGAAGGCGAAGGCGGCGTGGGCAAGGAAGTCATCGCCGAGGCGATCCACGCCGCTTCGCCGCGCGGGAAAAAACCGATGGTGGCGGTCAATTGCGGCACGCTGTCCGCCAATCTGATCGAATCGGAACTGTTCGGACACGAAAAGGGTGCGTTCACCGGCGCGTTTGAGCGCAAGATCGGCCGCTTTGTCGATGCCGATGGCGGCACGCTGTTCCTTGACGAAGTCGGCAACATGCCGATGGATGCTCAGGTAAAGCTGCTCCATTATCTCAATTCGGGGCTGATCCAGGCGATCGGGGCGCGACATGCCCGTGAAGTGGACGTCCGGGTCATTGTTGCGGCCAATAAGCGGTTGCTCGATGAAGTCGAAGCGGGGAATTTCCGCGAGGATCTCTATTACCGGCTTAATGTCGTCCAGGTAACGATACCGCCGCTGCGCGAGCGCGCCGGTGACATTCCAGCCTTGACCCGGCATTTGCTGGCGCGGATTGCGCAGCAACCCGGCCTGGTGCCGCTGGGCATTACCGACGATGCCATGCATCTGCTTGTCAACTATGATTGGCCGGGCAACGTCCGGCAGTTGCAGGACGTGCTGTTTCGCGCGGCGGTGCTGTGCGAAGCGAACGCCCTGACGCGCGATGATTTCCCGCATATTGCCGCGATCGGATCGCAAAAGCCGGCCGGTGGACCAGTGGCCTCGGCCGTACCGGCAAGCGGCGGCGTCACGTTGTTCCGCGCCGATGGCAACCTGCGTCCGCTCGAAGAAATAGAGGCCGATGTGATCCGGCTGGCGATCGGCCATTATCGCGGGCGGATGACCGAAGTAGCCCGGCGACTCGGCATCGGCCGATCGACGCTATACCGCAAACTGACCGAGCTTGGCATCGACAACGCCGCCTGACTGGGCCGCCTGACTGGGCCGCCTGAGTGGGCCGCCTGACTGGGCCGCTATCCGGTCGCGG
>JAIELC010000071.1 GCA_019753375.1 Sphingomonas sp. | reverse complement strand
GGCAGCGATCCGAGGTAGCGGTTCTGGAAGTCGGCGCGCCGTGCTTCGGAGTCCTGAAGCGCTTTTTGGCGCTGCGCCAATTGCGTATCCAGAAATTTGAGAGTCTCACTGTTCTCCGTGCGATCACCGTTCAGGTTTTCTGCAACGAAGAGATCGATAAGCTTTTGGACAATCTGGCGGGCCAGTTTTGGACTCGATGCTGTGGCACTTATTTCAAACAGATCATTTGGTTGCGCGGTTATTCTGATGGATTGCTGTAGCGTCGCGACCCGATCGGCGATGTCACGATCGTTTGCCACAGTGCTGGACAGATCGGTCGTCCGAACCACCGTGGCCAAATTCGTCGTGCTGGTCAGCGTCTGCCGAACACGCTCGATCGCCTTTTGCTGATCAGCGGTGGAGATGCCCACCTTGTCGGGCAGCAACGAATTGAGTTCGATGCTGACCCGTGCAGTGGAAACGTAACTGTTGGGGATCTGTGCGACGGCAAACCAACCGATGATGCATATTGCCCACGCCACCGCCAGCGCCAGCCAGCGGCGGTTCCAGATGCCGTGGATGGCAAGCAGGACCTCGTCGTACAGGCCGTTCACCCAATCATCCTCAGAACATGCTCTCGGGGATGATGATGACGTCACCCGGCTGCAGGCGAACATTCGCCTTGGAATCACCGTTCTTGAGCAGGCTGGACAGGCGCAGATGATATTCGACCTGCTTGCCCGTCGCCCGATCATATCGGACCAGCTTGGCACGGTTCCCCGCGGCATATTCGCTCAGCCCGCCAACCGCGATCATCGCATCCAGAACCGTCAGATTGGCCCGGTACGGCAATGCCGCCGGCTTTTCGGTGGCGCCGACGATGCGGACTTGCTGGCTGAACGTGCCTGAGAAATTCTCGACAATCACCGATACGATCGGTTCTTTGATATATTCGCTGAGCGCCAATTTCATATCGTCCGCCAGCATTGCCGGCGTTTTGCCGACCGCGGGCATATCGCTGATCAGCGGCGTGGTGATCCTGCCATCAGGGCGAACCTGAACCTTTGCGCTCAACTCTGGATTACGCCAGACAAAGATATTGAGCTGATCCAGCGGACCGATCAGATATTGTTCGCCGGGCACTTCCTGCGTTGCCACATAGGAAGCGGGGGGCAGCTCGTTGGTACGCCCGCTCACGCAACTGGATAGCGCCAGTCCGGCCATGGCCTGGGCCAACAGAGCCAAGTACATCGGGCGCAAACGCATCAGTCCATCCTCCGGGTCGCACATCGGCGGCCGGTGACGTCAACCCGCCGGACGCGCTGCTACAGCGCCGGATATGCGGTCAAGAGGTGAAGATAGCGTTAGGATTATCCGCGAGGCCGACGAGCATCTGCCCCGGTACCGGATGGCCCAGAAAGGCCGAGGGACTGGCGGTCAGGCCATAGGCTCCCGCCATGAAGATAGCGACGACGTCACCCGGCACCGCTTTTGGCAACCCAACCTTGTCGGCCAGACGATCGAGCGGCGTGCACAGGCAACCGACCACCGAAACCGTTTCGTCCGGAGCTGATCCCATCCGATCGGCGATCGCAATCGGATAATTCCGCCGGACGACGGTGCCGAAATTGCCGGTGGCGGCCAGCTGATGGTGCAATCCGCCATCGGTCACGATGAAGGTCTCGCCCTGGCTTTGCTTGCGGTCAACAACACGGGTCAGATACACGCCAGCCTCGCCAACCAGCCAACGCCCAAGCTCGATGGCGAAGCCGCTATCGCCAAGACTTGCCGGGCGCGAGGCCATGACGTCACGCAATGCCCGGCCGATCGCCTCCACATCCACGGGCGTATCGCCAGGGAAATAGGGAATCCCAAAACCGCCACCAAGATTGACCAGCGGCGGTGTGGCGCCCGCATCATCCGCTATCCGCGCCGCCAGCGCGACTGTCTGCGCCTGCATGTCGATGATCGAGCCGGTATCAAGCGCTTGTGATCCGGCGAAGATATGGAGTCCGCGCCAATCGGCCCCCGCTCCAATGATCGTTTGAACCAGCGCAGCAGCGCGATCGGCGTCGACGCCGAAGGGCGACGGTCGCCCCCCCATCCGCATTCCCGATCCGCGTAACTCAAAATCAGGATTGACGCGCACCGCCAGCCTTGGCGACAGCCCAAGGCGATTGCCAATGGCGATCGCGCGATCGGCTTCGCCTTCTGATTCCAGATTGATGGTTGAACCGTCCCGAATAGCGGCTTCGAGCTCGCTATCGCGCTTGCCTGGTCCCGCAAAGCTTATCGATATCGCCCCGGCCTGCGACCGAACCAGCGCCAGTTCGCCCGCAGAGGCAACATCAATCGCATCAACCAATGGTGCAATCGCTTTTACAAGGGGCGGAAAGGGATTTGCCTTAACCGCATAGTGCAATCCCAGAGCTGACGGCATCGCCGCGCGCAGGCGCGCAATGCGGGCCGCGATCATGCCGAAATCATACAGAAACAGCGGCGTGTTGCCGGCAATGTCGATCCATTCTGCCGTCGTCTTTCCGGCTATCCGCAGCTGACCAGACCCCAGAAAAGGTTCGGGGATCGCACCCATCGGCTTCATCGCGTCAGTTCCCGCTTCAACGCCGCACGGTCTATCTTGCCATTGGCATTGCGCGGCAATGCGTCGCGCCAGTGATAACGGTCAGGCTGCATGAAATTGGGCAAATCCCGCCGCAGTCGCTCACGCAGCGCCTGTTCGGCTAGGCCGGCGTCCCCCACCGCCCGCGCGACCACGGCGATGACCTGCCCCAGGCGCTCGTCGGCAACGCCAATCGCGACGGCTTCGGCTGCCTCCCCGCCCGACAGAATAGCCTCTTCGATGTCGCTCGGGCTGATCCTGTTGCCGGCGCTTTTGATCATTTCATCGTCGCGACCGATGAACCGTAACAGACCGTCACTGCCGCATATAACGGTGTCGCCAGACCAGACGGCGATCCCCCCGGATTGAGCGAAGGACGGTGCGGGCCGAAAGCGCTCGGCCGTCCGCTTGGCATCCCGCCAATAGCCCTGGGCAACCAGCGGCCCGGCATGCACAAGTTCCCCGGGTTCCCCCGGGCGCGCTTGTTGGCCATTGGGACGAACCACCAATATCTCGGCAAACGGGATTGCGCGTCCAATCGATTCAGGGTTGGAGTCAACCAGCTCGGGCGCAAGATAGGTAGATCGAAATGCTTCCGTCAGTCCATACATCGGATAAATCTTCGCCATCGGAAAGGTCGCGCGCAACGCTTCCACCAAACGTCGTGACAGCGCTCCGCCAGAATTGGTGATGGTTTTCAGTAGAGTTGCAGCAGACGCCGGCCAATCACTCTCAACAAGTTGTTGCCATAAGGGCGGTACGCCGGCGAGCGTGTTTGCGCCAAAACGCTCTACCGCCTTGATGACATCGCGTGGCGTCAGATAATCAACCGGGATGACGCGCGCACCCGCTGCCCATGTCGAAAACATCTGGTTTTGGCCATAATCGAAACTGAAGGGCAACACCGCCAGGACCCGATCGTCAGGATCAAGCCGCAAATAATGCGCCACGCTGACAGCGCCCAGCCATAGATTCGCATGGCTCAGCATCACGCCCTTCGGCCGCCCGGTCGATCCCGATGTGTACAGAATGGCGGCAAGCGAGCCGGGATCGGCGTCTGACGGCGGCAAATGAACCTTTGCGCCCCAGATCGCGTCCTCCATGACCACAGGGCACTGCGCAGGAATGTCGTCCGACAGCAGGGTCGCCGATCTGCTACCCTGTGTGATCAGTAGCGCCGCCCCGCTGTCGGCAAGAATGTGCGCGACTTGTCCACGCTTTAGCAGCGGATTTACCGGCACATGCACCAATCCGGCGCGCGCAACCGCGAGCGGCAGGATAACAGACGCCCTGGTCTTTGGCAGCCAGCTCGCAACGCGGTCGCCCTGTTGAAGGCCCACGGTGCTCAGCCACCCCGCTACCGCACCGACAAGCTGTTCAAGACCCACAAAATCGACCGTGCCGACCTTATCCTCCAACGCTATCGCGTTCGACTGCCCTCGCAAGGGCAGGTGATCGATTGGCCAGGGTTCGGGATCAAGCGGGACCATGACTCCTGATAACCAACCCGGGCGCGAAACCAAGGGGACAACCCGTCCTGCCACGCCCCCTTGGCATCCCCGCACCGGTTCGTTAACGCCAGCGCTACCCAATGGGTTCGTAATGGGGGTATCGGTTGGAACTTAGTGATTTGCCGAAAGTGGAGGCAATCGTACGGGCAGTGTTGCGCGATGTCCTGCGCCTTAGCGACGAGCGCGCGGCGGCTTTTGACGCGGACACGCCCTTGTTTGGCGCCTTGCCCGAACTGGATTCAATGGCTGTCGCAGGGCTGTTGACCGAAATCGAGAATCGCCTCGGTATCCTCATCGAGGATGACGAAGTCGACGGTGAGATGCTTGAAACCTTCGGCGCCCTCACCCGCTTCGCCGCTGACCGGTTGCGCCATTGATTACCCATTATGAATGGGAAGGCGGACGCGAAGTGATGCTTCGCTTCGGTCCTCCCGTCGGGCCAATCGTCGTCATGGCCATGCCGCTGTTTGAAGAGGCCAATCGTACGCGCGCATTTGCGGTCACCCTGCTGCGGGCACTGGCCGATCTGAGCATGGCAGGGATGCTTCCCGATCTACCGGGAACCAATGAAAGCATGGTCGAGACATCGGCGGTGACCCTTGATATCTGGCAGACAGCCTTTGCTGCAGCAGCACATTCCGCCAACCGGCATGGCCCAGTCCATGCAGCAAGCATCCGCGGTGGGGCATTGCTTGACCGCACAGCCAAGGTAAAAAGCCGCTGGCACTTTGCCCCGGTTGCTGGCGAAGGCCTGATCCGCGATCTTTTTCGCGCGCGACACATCGCCCAGGGCGGAGACGTTCCGGTCCCATCAGACGACGACGGGGAAACCATCGAGCTCGCCGGCAATCTGGTTTCTGCAACCCTGGTCGCCGAACTTCGCCATGCGTCGCCGGTGACTGCCAGTCCCGTGCGTACCGTGCGCCTTGTCGATGATCCCATGCCGTCCGACCGCGCCGTCGAGGGCGCGCCGCTGTGGCGACGGGCGGAACCAGACAATGACACGGTCCTTGCCGCCGTTCTGGCCGCAGATCTTGCCGCCTGGGTACGACGATGCGAAGGGTAGTGACCTTTACCTGCGCCGGAGAAACGCTGGTCGGGACGGTTGACCCCGCCGTCGGCGAGACCGGCTTGCTGATCGTTTCAGGCGGGAATGAAATTCGCGCGGGTGCCCATCGCGGGATGACCCAGATTGCCGCATGGCTGGCGAATGGGGGAATACCGGTCTTTCGATATGATCGCCGCGGTGTGGGGGATTCCACGGGGGCTAATCACGGATTTCTCGGGTCCCGCCCCGATATTGACGCCGCAATCTCGGCATTCCGCCATGCCGTACCACACATGAAACGCATAATCGGTTTCGGCGTTTGTGACGGCGCCACCACGCTGATCCTTTTTGGCGCGGCGCTGGACAAGATTATCCTCGCCAATCCCTGGCTGGCCGATGAGCCTGACGGCCTGCCCTCCGGCGATGCCATCCGCGCGCATTATCTGGATCGTATCAAAGAACCATCAACCTGGGCGCGCGCCTTGTCGGGCGGCGTCAGTTTTCGAAGGTTTGCGAGCGGCTTGAGCAAGATCGCGGCGGCCGAGACCGACGCGATCGGGGAAGTTGAACGGTCGGTGATCGACGCGCTCAAAAAACGACCCGGTGCGATCATCGTGATTGCCAGCGGCGACGCGACCGGGATTACTTTTGCGGCGGCTGCCAGCCGGGCGGAGCTACCCCAAAAGCTCCACTATATTGATACGGAGTCGCACAGTTTCGCCCGTACCGGCGATCAGCTTGCCCTGCTTGATCTCATCCGCCGTACCATAGCGGCCTGAGCTATTCCGCCGCCTCGGCCATCCGCTCAAAATCGGCCTCGGCCAGAAATCGTTCGGCATCCAGCGCGGCCATGCAACCGGTGCCGGCTGCGGTGATCGCCTGTCGATAGACCTTGTCCATCACGTCACCACAGGCAAAGACGCCCGCTATGCTGGTGCGGGTGGTTCCCTTTTCCACTTCGATATAGCCATCACTGTCGAGGGTCACATGGCCACGGAAGAGCTCCGTTGCCGGGTGATGACCGATTGCTACAAAACCACCATCGACGTCGATTGACGAGGACTCACCCGTCACCGTGTCGAGCAATTCAAGCGAGGTTAGCAATTCCGGCGTGCCTGAACCCACAAAGCGGCGAACCTCTTTGTTCCACAACACCGTGATATTTTTGTGCGCAAACAGCCGATCCTGAAGGATTTTTTCGGCGCGTAACGTATCGCGACGATGAATCAAGGTCACATCATCCGAATGGTTGGTCAAATACAGCGCTTCTTCAACCGCTGTATTGCCGCCACCGATGACCGCGACCTTTTTGCCGCGATAAAAGAACCCATCGCATGTGGCACAGGCGCTGACGCCCTTGCCCTTCATCAACTCCTCGCTGTCCAGGCCCAACCACTTGGCCTGCGCGCCGGTCGCAATGATCAGCACATCGCCCAGATAGACGTCCCCGCTGTCGCCGATCAGTCGAAAAGGCCGTCGCGACAGGTCAACCTCAACAATGGTGTCGTACATTAATGTTGTGCCGACATGCTCCGCCTGGCCGGACATTTCGTCCATCAGCCAGGGGCCCTGGATAACGTTACGAAAGCCCGGGTAATTCTCGACATCGGTTGTCGTCATCAGCTGGCCACCGGGCTGGATACCCTGCACCAGGATCGGCTTCATCCCCGCCCGCGCACCGTAAATCGCCGCTGACAAACCAGCCGGACCAGAGCCAAGGATCAGCATGCGGGTGGTATGCGTCGTCATCATCAAATCCAATATTGCGGCCGGGGGCCACCAGTTACGAAACTAGCGAATGCCAATGCAACATGGTGTACGCAACCGCCCTGATAAAGGATACGTCCGGACATCAAATTCTTTGGCGCCGCATGATCGGCCTTTGGGCAAGCCGAAACAGTGACGATTTGAGGATTGGTAGCGAAGGAGGGACTTGAACCCCCGACCCCAGGATTATGATTCCCGTGCTCTAACCAGCTGAGCTACTTCGCCCCATCGGGCCCGCCGCTTGGGCAGGCGGGCCGCATACGGTCTGTCGCGGCGCCGGTCAAGCAAGCGACCCTTCCATTACCAAACCTTCCAAT
>JAIELC010000092.1 GCA_019753375.1 Sphingomonas sp. | reverse complement strand
TATGGCGTGCCCAATTGACCACCGAGAACAGCAGGTCGCCAATTTCTTCGGCGCGTTGGTCAAGCGTTGCCGCTTCAACTTCGGCCAGCTCCTCGTCGATCTTGGCGCGTGGGCCATGGGCATCGGGCCAATCAAACCCCACGCGGGCGGCGCGTTTCTGCAGTTTTTCTGCGCGCATCAAGCCTGGTAAGCCGAGCGCGACGCCATCAACCGCGCTGGTCGGCGCATCGGCGGCGCGCTTGCCCTCCCTTTCTTTGGCCTTGATTTGTTCCCAACCGGGCGAGGAGGGGCGTTGTCCGTCGATTGCTGCCGCGAAGATATGCGGGTGGCGGCGTTCCATCTTGTCGCAAATCGCGTCGATAACATCAGACAGCGCAAAGGCGCCGGTTTCTTCAGCGATCCGGCTGTGAAACACAACCTGAAGCAGCAGATCGCCAAGTTCATCCTTAAGATCCGCCATATCCGCGCGCGCGATTGCATCAGCGACTTCATGTGCTTCTTCAACCGTGTACGGCGCGATGGTTTCAAAGGTTTGGACGCGGTCCCATTCGCAGCCAGTGTCCGGGTCGCGCAGTTTGGCCATGATCGTTACCAGCCGGTCAATCATGCAGGGGACCCCTCTCGCTTCGGCAAAATGTCAATTCGATAATATACATTATGTTAAATATGATCACTGGTCATTGGGTTCGAGGATCATCCGGTCCCCCTCAACCCGCCAGCTCTTCAGCGACGACAGAAAATTCATGCCGACAACGCCATCGTCATCGAAATGCTCGTCGACCAGAATGTCGAGATTGCGGGCCTCAATTGGTCCGATGGCCAGTTTTTCGGCAACCGCCCGCCGGGCGATGATTGGCCCGTTGGCGGTCTGGATGATCGTGCCAAACGGGTCGGCACCAGGATCGATCCCGGCGGCTTTTGCCAGGGGCAGCGAAATCATGGTGACCGTGGCGCCGCTATCGACCAACAAGCGCCGCGACACGCCGCCAATGGTTACGGTCGCATAGAAATGGCCATCGGGGGCTTTGGGGATCGAGACACTGTGTCCCGTTACCGATTGGTCGCTCAGCCCCAGATTTTCGGCCAGCATTTTCGGTGTAACGCCCAGCCGCTTGCCCGCGGTGATGACGAACAGCAGGACCGCGAAAATGCCGATCCAGCCAAGCGTCATCCTGACGGCCTGGCCAAGCGGTAAACGCCGCGCGATCAACGCGGAAAGCGGCAATAACAGTATCAGCAAATAATAAAATATATCCGCGGTTTGTGGCTGGTTCATGCGATCACTTCCATGCCATCAAATCCGGGCTCAATCCCATTGGGTAATTCGGCGGCGAGCGTATGATAATCCATTGATTGGTCCAGATGCATCAAGATCGTCCGTCGCGGACCTAGCTTGCCTGCCCATGCAACAACCTGATCGAGGGTGGGATGGGTCGGATGAGGTTCCCGCCGTAACGCGTCGACCACCCACACCGATACATCCTGGTACAGCGTGTACATCTGATCGGTTAACATATTGAAATCAGTCGCGTACGCAATCGATGTATCGGCATGATCGAAGCGTAGCCCAGCCGAGGTGATCGATCCATGGGGCTGGTCGAC
Organism: Sphingomonas sp.; assembly: GCA_019753375.1. Lineage (GTDB taxonomy): Bacteria > Pseudomonadota > Alphaproteobacteria > Sphingomonadales > Sphingomonadaceae > Sphingomonas. The sequence continues at coordinate 5,963 of JAIELC010000092.1, read as the reverse complement.
AACCGCGACATGAATGTCGCCGATCATCAGTGTATCGGGCAACAACTCTCCGGATACGGTGGGCGGATAGCCGTCGCGGCCATGAAATGCATAGGAAAAACGGGTCTCCAGCGCGTTGAGCGTTGTTGCCCGCGCAAACCCGCGGACCGGTGCGCGCCGTGCATGGTAAAGCTGGCGAAGGTCATCGATGCCGTGACAATGGTCCGCGTGATCGTGTGTCCAGATGACCGCATCAAGATCGCTGACCTCTGCGGCAAGCAGCTGTTCGCGCATATCGGGACTGGTATCGACGAGGATGCGTGTGGTCGCCGTTGCAATCAGAACCGAGGCGCGCGTTCGGCGATTGCGGGGTTCGGTGGGGTCGCATCGCCCCCAATCATTGCCGATCCGCGGGACTCCGGATGATGTTCCCGATCCGAGCAGACGTATTTTCATACCTACGGACGGGGGCCCGTTTTGGCGAACAGCCGGTGGAAATTGGCCCGTGTCGCATCCGCCAACCCGTCCGCATCCTCGCCCCGCAAACCGGCAAGAAAACGGGCGGTATCGGCGACAAAGGCAGGTTCGCCAGTTTTTCCCCGATGCGGGACCGGCGCGAGGAACGGCGCGTCGGTTTCCACCAGCAGCCGATTGAGCGGTAACCGGGCCGCTGTTTCCTGCAAGGCGCGCGCGTTCTTGAACGTGACGATCCCCGAAATCGAGATATAAAAACCCAGATCGAGTGCAATATCGGCAAAGGCGTCGCTCGCGGTGAAGCAGTGTATCACCCCGGAAAAGGCTCCCTTCCCCATTTCCTCGCGCAAGATCTGGGCGGTGTCTTCTTCGGCGTCACGCGTATGCACCACTATCGGCAGACCGGTTTCGCGCGCGGCCACGATATGGGCCCGGAAACTTTTCCGCTGGCGGTCTCGGTCGCTGTGATCATAATAATAATCGAGACCGCTTTCGCCGATCCCAACAACCCGGGGATGGCTGGCGCGTTCGATCAGCTTGGCCGTATCAATGTGGCTGTGCTGGTCCGCCTCGTGCGGATGAATGCCGACGGTGGCCCAAACATCCTGTTCGCGCTCGGCAACGCCGATCACGTCATCCCATTCGCTTTCGCGCGTCGAGATGTTGAGCATCGCCGCCACACCAGATGCCCGCGCCCGCGCAAGAACGTCCTGCTGTTCCTCGGCCAGCCCCTTGTAGTTCAGGTGACAATGGCTATCGGCGAGGATCATGCGGCTTTCGGCTCCAGCTCAAGGCGCGGAAACAGCGCCACCGGCTGATCGATCCGGAAATCGCTTTCCGCCAGCGCCGAATACCAATGCGTTCCAATGCCTTCAAACGTTCTGAGATGCTCGGCAATACCCATCCGGCTGAGCAGTGCGTTGGCGCTTTGCGGAATGACGGGGATGATGGCGACCGCAAGCTGGGCAATGCAGATATACAAAGTTGCCAGCACCGTTTCCATCCGCTCCGGGTCCGATTTGCGGAGCACCCACGGCGCCTGATCATCGATATAGGCGTTGCAGGCGTACACCGCCTGCATCCACTGTTCGGTGGCATGGGACAGCGCCAGATCGGCATAGGCAGCCGGTATCGTACCCCGAACCGCCTTTGCTACCAGATCGAACAACGCCTCATCCGCCGCTGCATGCCCATGGATGGCCGGCAGAAAGGCATCGCAATTCTTGAATATCTGCGCCAGCGTGCGCTGGGCGAGATTGCCAAAGCTATTGGCCAGATCAGCGTTCGCCCGCGTGACGATCGCTTCTTCGGAATAACTCCCATCCTGCCCGAAGCTGACCTCACGCAGCAGGAAATATCGCAGGGCGTCGACACCAAAGCGGTTGGCAAGTTCGATCGGATCGGTAACGTTGCCCAACGATTTTGACATTTTTTCGCCGCGGTTGAGCAAAAATCCGTGGCCAAATACCTGACGCGGCAGCGCAATTTTGGCGCTCATCAGGAATGCCGGCCAGTAAACCGCGTGAAATCTGACGATGTCTTTGCCGATGATATGCAGATCGGCGGGCCAGTACCGCGCCATTTTTACCGGATCATCGGGATATCCCGCGCCGGTGAGGTAATTGGTCAGCGCATCGACCCATACATACATGACGTGCCCCGGGCTGCCCGGCACCGGGACGCCCCAGTCGAAGCTTGTGCGCGATACCGACAAGTCCGACAGCCCACCCTCGACAAAGCGCATAATCTCATTGCGGCGGGCATCGGGCCGGATGAAATCGGGCTGTGCTTCATACAGATCGAGCAATGGCTGCTGATATTTGGACAAGCGAAAGAACCAGGTTTCCTCGGCCGTCCATTCCACGGGCGTTCCCTGCGGAGAAATTCGGCTGCCCCCTTCCCCGTCGATCAGTTCGCTCTCGTCGTAAAACGCCTCGTCGCGAACCGAATACCAGCCTTCGTAACGGTCCAGGTACAGATCGCCACTGTCCGCCATCGCCCGCCAAATGGCTTCGCTGGCCCGGTAGTGATCGGGATCGCTCGTCCGGATAAAGCGATCATAGGAAATCTGAAGAATATCAGCCATTTCTTTGAAATAGCCGCTCATTTCCTTCGCTAATTCTGCCGGTGTAATGTCGCGCTTGCGGGCTTCCTGCGCCATTTTCAGCCCATGTTCGTCGGTGCCCGTCTGAAAGCGCACATCGCGGCCAATCATCCGCTGATAGCGCGCGATGGCATCGGTCGCGATGGCTTCATAGGCATGGCCAATATGCGGACGGCCATTCGGGTAGCTGATGGCGGTGGTGATATAGAATGGGTCAGACATGCCATGTCCCTAGAACATCGCATCGATCAGTTGAAGCCCGTCAGGCCGTCGGCGCTAATCGGGCGACAATGCCGGCCATTTCATACACGGTCGCCTGCTGGTCCAGCGACAGCGCGCGGGCACTGGCCGCCAGCGCACGCGCCGTATCATAGGCATCCAGTGCGGTGCTGAGGGCCTGGCCCTCGCGCAATTCTGCCTGTGCCGCGATAAAGCTCGGCGCCAGATCAAGAAATGCTTCATACCGGGCCTGCGATGACTTTGCCGCAAGCGACTTTGCCAACGATGTCCGTATCTTATTGTTGACATCCCCGGTACCGGCGAGTGACGTCATGACGCTGCCAAGGTCTGCCATCCCAAGACCTAGATAGCTGATTGCCCGGCCGGGAGAACCGGCAGAGGCCGCAATCATCGCGGCTATTTCGGTATCGGGCGCATCGGGCAGTTGCCGCGCGAGGACGAGCCGCATCTCTTCGTCATCAAGGGGATCAAAGCGCAGTCGCCGGCAGCGCGATCGGATGGTCGGCAAAAGTCGACCTGGCGCGTGACTGACCAGAATGAAGATCGTACCGGCTGGCGGCTCTTCCAGGTTTTTCAACAAGGCATTGGACGCGCCAGGCCGTTCAAGATCATCAACCGCATCGATCAGGATGATCCGAACCGGCGACATGCTCGGCTTGGTCGCAAACATCGGCATTAATCCGCGCACCTGGGCAATCGTAATACTGCGCGCCAGATCGCCGTCGGGTTTCTCGCTGTCCTTGGGCAAGCGGACAAGTTCACGGTAATCGGGATGGGATCCGGCCTGGATCAGCGTACGGGTCTGATCGGGTTCAGGAACATCGAAGCCGGGCTCAAACTTGCCGGGATGCGCTGCCTCAGCCAGCAGCCGCAGGGCAGCGATCCGCGCGAACGTTGCCTTACCAACACCCTCTGGCCCGGAAAACAGCCAGGCATGGTGCATCGCGCCGCTTGTCATCGCCGCCAGAAAGGCCGCATGGGCACTGGCATTACCGACCGGCAGCTTCATGGCAAAAGATCGCCAAGGTCGGTGAGGATCGCGTCGGTTACCGCATCCGCACTACCGCCTGCAGCGATCAGGCGAAAGCGATCCGGCTCCTGCAGGGCGAAACGGCGAAATGCTGCCGCAACATCGGCGTGAAAGGCATCACCGCGGGCCGCGAAACGATCCGCTGCCGCCCCATCACGCGACGCAGCGCGCGCCCGCCCTTCGTCAATCGCCACCTCGAGCACAAACGTCCGATCGGGCAGCAAACCCCGCGTTCCGACCGCATGCACAGCCATGATGTCGGCGTCGCTGATGCCGCCCGCGACACCCTGATAGGCCCGCGTGCTGTCGACATATCGGTCGCACAGCACCCAGTTACCCTGCGCCAGCGCGTGTCGGATGCATTTTTCCACATGGTCGGCGCGCGCGGCTGCGAACAACAGCGTTTCGGTGCGCGCGCTCCAACGGTTGACGTCGCCGTGCATCAGCAGGCCGCGAATGGCTTCCGCCCCTTCGCTGCCGCCCGGTTCACGGGTAATCACCGTTGCAATGCCGCGCGCCAGCAGCGCCGCGGCCAGCCGGGCCACCTGCGTCGATTTGCCGGCGCCTTCGCCGCCCTCTAGCGAGATAAAACGCCCGGTCACATGCCGAACAATGACCAGAATCCAGCCCAGATCCGGCCGAAGAAACCAGCGACGGGCACGTCCTGATCGGCGACCAGGGGCAGATATTGTGGAGACGTGTCTGCCGTCGTGACGACCAGATCGGCAATATGTTGTCCGGCCTTGATGGGTGCCTTGACCGGTCCGTCATAGACAACCCGCAACTGCATGTCCGGATTGGTGCCTGCCGGGACGGTCACAGCAAGATCGGTTGGCGCAACCAGTCCGACGTGATTGACGCTGCCCAGCTGGACGTTGGCGGTTTCGACCTTTTTGCCTTTCGCCACGATCGGGCGGGTCTGCCAGGCGCCAAAACCCCAGTTCATGAATTTAACCGATTCGTCGATCCGCTGGTTGAAGCTGGTCAGCCCCGCCAGCACCATCACCAGCCGCCTGCCACCCTGATCGGCAGAGCCGGCAAAGCCGTACCCCGCCTCTTCGGTATGGCCGGTTTTGAGTCCATCCGCGCCGGCAACCCGCCCAAGCAACGGATCGCGATTATCCTGCGAGATTGGCTTGCCGCTGCCCAGTTGCGACCCCCAGGTGAAGTTAGGCCGGGAATAGAATTTCTTATACAGCTTGTAATGCTGCTGGATGGTGGCCTTTGCGAGCGTGGCGAGGTCGCGGGCCGTAACATAAGTGACACCGCCGTCAGGCCACCCGTTAGACGTTCCGAAGTGGCTATTGGTCAGGTGGAGGCGCTGCGCGGCTTCATTCATGCGCTGAACAAACGCGGGTTCGGTCCCCGAAATTCCCTCGGCGAGCACAACGCACGCATCATTCCCCGACAGCGTGATGATGCCATAGAGCAAATCCGCCACCGACACCTGTTCACCCACCTTCAGGAACATCGTTGATCCCTGGTTGTTCCATTTTCGCCAGGTTTCAGGCTGGACGGTGAATTTCTTATCAAGGCTCAGCTCACCCCGGTCGATCAGCTCAAACGCCACATAAACCGTCATGATTTTTGCCAGCGAGGCAGGGGGCATGCGTCGGTCGGCATCCTTTGAATACAACACCGCACCGGTCGACAGGTCTTGCATGAACGCGATCGGTGCAGGGGTGTCGTAGGGTGGCGCTTCGGCATAAGCAGGGGCGATTGCCAGGCTGGCAAGAAGAACGGCTGCAACGGCTTTGTTCATGAGTTCAAAAGGTCCCGTAAGTGATGGAGCTGGAAATCGACGATTACGGTTCGCGGACGATCCGGGCATCGGCATAGCCGTGTGCAGCCATTGCGTCACGAGCCTTCTGGGCTGCTGGCAAATCGCCATAAGGGCCCAGCCGAATACGGTACAAACCCGATCCTGTTACCACTCTTCCCCCGACATCGGCGGCCAGCGCATTGGCCCTTGCAACCGATGACAACGCGGCAATCTGTACGGCATAGTGGCCGATAGCCAATGGCCGCAACGTCGGCACGACGGGTTTTCGGGGCAATCCGGCCGGGCCGCGCGGCGGTTCGGTCACCGCCCCCGTCGGCGGCACCGGCAGGGGATTGCCCGCTTGGCCGGGCTGC
>JAIELC010000123.1 GCA_019753375.1 Sphingomonas sp. | reverse complement strand
CAAAGCGCCCGAATGCTTCATCATCGAACAGGCGCTGAAGGAACGGATGAAGATTCCGGTCATGCATGATGACCAGCATGGCACCGCGATCATTGCCGCCGCCGGCCTGATCAACGCGCTGTTCCTGACCGGCCGCGATATCAAGGAGACGACCGTTGTCATGAACGGCGCCGGCGCCGCCGCGATTGCGTGTGCCGAACTGATCAAGGCGATGGGCCTGCCGTCCAATCAGCTGATCATGTGTGACAAGACCGGCGTCATCTATCAGGGCCGCGAAGGCGATATGAACCAGTGGAAATCGGCGCATGCGGTAAAGACGGACAAGCGCACGCTGGAACAGGCGCTGGACGGTGCCGATGTGTTCATGGGGCTATCGGCAGCGGGCGCCTTGCCGCCGGAATATCTGATGAAGATGGCGAAAAGCCCGATTGTCTTTGCAATGGCCAATCCTGATCCCGAAATCACGCCGCCCGATGCCAAGCGCGCGCGGCCCGATGTGATCATCGCGACGGGCCGGTCGGACTATCCCAATCAGGTCAACAATGTCCTGGGTTTCCCGTTCATCTTTCGCGGCGCGCTCGATGTGCGGGCAACGGCGATCAACGATGCGATGAAGGTCGCGGCTGCCAATGCGCTGGCCGAACTGGCCCGCCAGCAAGTGCCCGAGGAAGTCGCCGTCGCATACGGCGTGCGGCACAGCTTTGGCCCCGACTATATCATTCCCGCGCCGTTCGATCCGCGCCTGATGGAAATTGTGCCGGTGGCGGTTGCCCGGGCGGCGATGGATTCGGGCGTGGCGACCAAGCCGATTCTCGACCTGGAAGCCTATCGGCAGAGCCTTCGGGCGCGGCTCAACCCGACCACGTCGGTGCTCACCTTGGCGTATGAAGGGGCGCGCGCGCATCCCAAACGCGTGCTGTTTGCGGAGGGTGAAGAGGAAGTCGTGCTGCGCGCGGCCATCGCGTTCAAGGATGGCGGCTATGGCACGCCGCTGCTGGTGGGGCGGGACGACGTGCATGATCGGCTGGCGGCGCTCGGCGTGACCGACCCCGACAGTTATGAAGTCCATAACAGCCGCAATTCCCCGCTGGTGCCGGCAATGGTCGACTTCATCTATCAACGGTTACAGCGGCGGGGGTATTTGCGCCGCGATTGCGAACGGATGATCAACCAGGATCGTAATATTTTCGGCTCGGTGATGCTCCAGATGGGCGAAGCCGATGTCATGATCACCGGCGTGACGCGCACCTATGCCCAGACGATGCGGGAAGTGCGCCGCGTGATCGATCCCGCCGTGGGGCGCACGCCGTTTGGCATTCACGTGATGGTCGGGCGCAGTCACACCGTTTTTATGGCCGATACCACCGTCAACGAACGCCCCAATGCCGAACAACTCGCCGATATGGCCGAACAGACGGCGGCGGTGGCGCGACGCATGGGCCACGAACCGCGCGTGGCGTTCCTCAGCTATTCCAATTTCGGTAATCCGCCGGGACAATGGGTCGACAATATCCGCGACGCGGTCAAGGTGCTTGAAGGGCGCAAAGTCGGCTTTGAATTCGAAGGCGAAATGGCACCCGACGTGGCGCTTAATCCCAAACAAATGGCCAATTATCCGTTTGCGCGGCTATCCGGTCCCGCGAATGTGCTGATCATGCCCGGTCTGCAATCGGCCAATATTTCCGCAAAACTGCTTCGCGAACTCGGGGGCGATGCGGTGATCGGGCCGATGCTGGTTGGTATGGAAAAGAACGTCCAGATCGCCACCATGACCAGCACCGCAAGCGAGCTGGTAACGCTCGCGGTGCTGGCAGCGGGTGGTGTTGCCCGCTGACGCCGACAAACCGGGCCCTCACCCTTTTGGCACGGTAATGTCGATGCCAAGCGATGCCCATTGATCACGGGTGCGACAGACCATCCCGTCTTTGCCGGGAACGATGTCGTTATGCCGGATGCAAAGCCGGGTTTCGTGGGGGCGCCGAACCTTTGCGACCGGCGCGGTCAGCGCGCGGTACAAAATATTTGAAGGAACATCGGTCTTGCGCGCAGCGGCGACGATTGCTGGCCAGTCCTGCTGATCGATGATGCGGTTGGTGGCCGGGGTCTCGGCCGAAACCATCAGCGCGGCGATAAACAACATACTCATGAACAACCTCCTCGGGTCGGTAGCGGAAACTGCCACCGACCCAGGGAGGTGCATTATCTATGCCATACACCTAATATATTGACTAAACTGCATAAAGAACATTTGCCGATCAGTGATCATCGTAAATCCGACCAGATTCCGGTAATTGGCGCCAACCTCACGCATCAATGCTGGTGCCCAGTGCGGCATTCACCAACCCGCCATCGACGGTGATGGTGTCGCCAACGACATAATCGCCGGCGCGGCTGGCAAGATAGATGGCGGTGCCGGCCATGTCTTCATCATACCCGATCCGCTTGGCCGGGATGCCCTGTGCCACGGCGTCGCCGTGATCGCGCGCGGCGCGGTTCATGTCGCTTGCAAACGCGCCCGGCGCAATCGACGTGACATTGATCGCATCCTTGATCAGGCGCGCGGCCATCCGCTTGGTGAGATAGATGAGCGCTGATTTGGACGCGTGATAGCTATAGGTATCCCAGGGGTTGAGCCGCTGGCCATCGATCGAGGTAATGTTGATGACCTTGCCGGGCTTGTCGCGGGTGGCCGCGGCCTTCATTGGTTCATAGAGCGCCTGGGTCAGGAAGAAGGGCGATTTGACGTTCAGGTCCATCACCTTGTCCCAGCCCTTTTCGGGAAATGTTTCAAACGCTTCGCCCCATGCGGCGCCGGCATTGTTGACCAGAATATCAAGCTTGCTTTCATGTTCGGCAAATTGCGCGGCAAGCGCTTTGCAGCCGGGCACCGTGGAAACATCCTGGGGCAGCGCGATACAGTTTGGCCCCAGTTCCTCGGCAGCGGCAAAGCAGACATCCGCCTTGCGCGATGAAATGTACACCTTGGCGCCTTGCGCGATGAAGCCGGCGGCAATCATCTTGCCGATCCCGCGTGATCCGCCGGTGATCAGCGCGACGCGGCCGTCGAGCCGAAACAGGTTGGTGGTATCCATTGGTCTTCTCTCCCATGTGTTGCTCCCCTTCAGGGGAGAGGATTGTTTTCCTTATCCGCCGCGTTTCAGCGTTTCTCGGGCAATGATCAGCTGCTGGATCTGCGTCGTGCCTTCGTAAATCCGGAACAACCGCACATCGCGGTAGAGCCGTTCAATGCCGTAATCCGCGATATAGCCTGCACCCCCAAATATCTGGACGGCGCGGTCGGCGACGCGGCCCACCATTTCGCTGGCAAACATCTTGGCGGCGGCGCTTTCCAGCACGACGTCTTCCCCAAGGTCTTTTCTCGCCGCGGTCTCGAGCGCGAGTGCCCGCGCCGCAAGCGATTCAGCTTTGGAATCGGCGATCATTGCCTGGATCAGCTGATGCTCGGCAATCGGCTTGCCGAATTGTCTGCGTTCGGTGGCATAGGCAACGCAATCGGCGATCAATCGTTCGGCCACGCCAACGCAGACGGCCGAGATGTGCAGCCGGCCCCGGTCGAGCACCCGCATCGCGATCTTGAAACCTTCGCCTTCGTCGCCCAGCCGGTTTTCAACCGGGACGGGCACGTCATCGAAATTGACGTCGGCGACCCTGGCGCCCTTCTGGCCCATCTTCTTTTCGGGCTCGCCGACCGAAAGTCCCGGCAAGTCGCGGGGCACCAGAAACGCAGAAACGCCGCGAGCGCCCGCTTCTTCGCCAGTGCGCGCCATCACCGTAAACAGATCGGCCTTGTCGGCGTTGGTAATGTACCGCTTGGTGCCCGACAATTTATAGACATTTCCGTCCCGGACGGCGCGGGTCTTGACCGCACCCGAATCGCTGCCGACATCGGGTTCGGTCAGCGCAAAGCTGGTGATGATTTCGCCGCTGGCGATTTTTGGCAGCCACTTGGCCTTTTGCGCGGCATTGCCCGCCATGACGAGACCCTGGCTGCCGATGCCGACATTGGTGCCAAAGGTTGACCGAAAAGCCGGTGTCGTCCGGCCAAGTTCGATTGCCACGCGGCATTCCTCGGCCATGGTCAGGCCAAGACCGCCAAATTCTTCATCGATCGATAATCCGAACAGCCCCATGTCGCGCATCTCGCGAACGATATCGGCCGGGATGGCATCATCGGCTTCGACGGTTGCTTCCAACGGCCGCAGCCGTTCGGTGACGAAGCGGCGCACAGTATCAATCAGCGCGTCGAAGGTTTCGGCGTCGAGGGCCATGTCTCTCTCCTGACTTATGGAGTGCGGGCTATCCCAGTCGGCGGATGACCGCAAGCCGTTGCAGCAAACCCGATATTCAAAACCGTTGATTGACCGAAGTTCAGCGCAAGCTATGGTCGCGTCAAACATAGAGAGGATCAAACATGCGCTTTGCAGGCAAGCGCGCCGTCATTACCGGCGGCGCATCGGGGATCGGGCTTGCAACGGCGTTGCGTTTGGCAAGCGAAGGCGCCGATATCTGGATCGGCGACATTGACGAAGCGGGCGGGCGCGCGGTCGCTGAAACCTCCAACGGCCGCATTCATTTTCAACGTACCGACGTCACGAAACTGGGTGACATTGAAGCGCTGATGCATGCCGCGGATGCTGCGGGTGGGCTCGATATCGTGTTCAACAATGCCGGGGCAGGTGGATCGCGCGACAAGATCGATGCGATCAGTGCCGATGACTGGGATGGGACGCTTGATCTTTTGCTGCGGTCGGTGGCGATGGGTATCCGCTACGCCGCACCCTTGATGATAAAACGGGGCGGCGGTGCGATCGTCAACACGGCGTCGATCGCGGCGTTGCAGACCGGGGCCGCGCCGACCGCCTATTCCGTCGCAAAGGCGGGGGTGCTGCACTTGTCGAAGATGGCGGCGGCCGACCTTGCGCAGCATAATATCCGCGTCAACGCGGTCTGCCCCGGGTTCATCACCACCAATATTTTTACCTCGGCCATGGGCATAGAAGGCGCCAAGCGCGATGCCGCGAACCAGATGATCGGCGGCATCGCCCAGCAGGCGCAGCCGATCGCCCGCGCGGGTCGACCAGAAGACATTGCCGGTGCTGTTGCCTATCTGGCCAGCGACGATGCGGCGTTTGTAACGGGCACGCATATCGTGGTCGATGGCGGTATGACGATTGGCCCCCGGCACAGCTGGGACCCGGCATCGCCGTCGTTGTTCAGCACGCTGGAAGCATTCCAATAGTGGCCGCCGCCGCTGCCGGCACCCAGGTCGCACCGCCCGCCCGGGCGCTGCCGATTGGCAGCCGGCTGGCCTTTGGATTCGGGTCGATTGCCTATGGCATCAAGGATAATGGCTTCGCGACGTTTCTGTTGCTGTATTACAATCAGGTCGTCGGGCTTCCGGCCACGACCGTTGGGGCGGCCATCTTGTGCGCGCTGCTGGTCGAGGCTTTTGTTGATCCCTTGGTAGGCTTCCTGTCCGACAACACCCGCACGCGCTGGGGTCGGCGGCATCCCTGGATGTACGCGTCGGCCATTCCCGTGGCGATCGGCTGGATTTTGCTCTGGAACCCGCCCGAATGGGGCCCTTCAGCCGTCACCTGGTATTTATTTGGGTCGGCCCTGCTGGTTCGCATTGCCTTGTCCGCCTTTGAAATTCCGGCGTCGGCGCTTGGGCCTGAGCTAAGCTCTGACTATGATGAACGCACCCGGCTTTTTTCCTATCGCTATCTGTTTGGCTGGGCCGGCGGACTGGCGATGCTCAGCCTTGCCTATGCGATTTTCCTGGTGCCGGACGCGACGCATCCGATCGGGCTTCAAAACGGGCCGGGCTATGCGCGGATGGCGTTGTTCGGCGCGGTGGCGATGGTGGTGACGATCATCGGGTCGTCGCTCGGCCTGCACCGCGAGATCAACTATCTGCCGCGCGTGCCCGCCAGCCATGAAACGCTGGCCGAACATGTCAGCATATTTCGCCGGACGATTGCCAATCGGGCGTTTATCACCCTGATGATCGCCAGCCTGTTTGCGTATACGGCGCAGGGGGTTTCCTTTGCGCTGTCGAACTATCTCTATCAATATGTCTGGCATTTTCACGGGGCGGACTATCAGTGGCTGGCTGCCTCGCTCTTGGCCGGAGCCGCGCTGGCCTTTGTCCTTGCGCCGCGACTGTCGGCGGGCGGCGATAAGCCGAAGATCGGCGCGATGCTGGGACTGGGTAATGCGACGCTCGCCGTCCTCCCCTATGTGCTGCGCCAGCTGGGGCTGTTTCCCGATATCGGGTCGCCGGCACTGATCCCGCTGCTGCTTGGCATTTTCTGCATCAACACCGCGTGTGGGGTGGGGGCATTCATTCTGGGATCGGCGATGCTGTCCGATGTGGTCGAAGATGCCGAAGCCCGCACCGGCAAACGATCAGAGGGGATTTTCTTTTCGGGCAGCTTCTTCATTCAAAAGACGACTACGGGGCTGGGCACGTTCATTGCCGGATCGGTGCTGGCCTTTGCCGCCTTCCCGGTTGCCGCCACGCCTGAACTGGTGACCCCTGCCATCATCGACCGGCTGACATTGGTATTTATCTGTCTGATGTTCTCGCTTTACGGCATTGCCGCGGCGATCACGTCGCGCTTTCCCTTTGGTCGGGCCGACCATCTCGCCCGCCTTGAACGATTGGGCGTCAAGGCGGGCTGATCAGCCTGCGCCAAGTTCCAGAAACGCGCTGGGAATCCAGCCCGACCGACATGGCCCGTCATAGGGCTGGACCGTCGCAACCGGCGTCATCACCCCGCAATCGGCGCCCGGATTGTCGAGCGGCGGGATAACCACGCCCCGCCAGCGTTGATCTATCGACCGGGTGCAGACGAACAACTCTGCCCCCTTGCTCAATCGCGCGATCTCCATCGCCTCGGTAAACGGGGCGGCGCGGACCACCAGATAGGGCTGCCCGTTTGGTGCCAGATTGACGACCCGGCCGCGGGCAATGCATGCGTTCAGCCCGGCGCCGCCTTCGCCCACCGTCACGGGACGGGCACCAGGGGTTAACGCGGTTGTTCCCGCATCAATCGCGGTGTTGTTGCCGGGCACGTCGCGCGGGGCACAGCCAGTCAGGACAGCGCAAGCCAGCAGGGTTGAGGTCAAGCCGTGTATCAGGCGCGGCGCCGGAACGATCGATTTCATGGCCATGTGCATAGGCGGTGCCGCACCGATTGGCGAGGGGCCGGCAACGCAGCCTACCAGTCATCGCCGGCGGGAAACGGTTCATCCCGAAAGCATGATATCCGGCGATTGACGGGGTTTCCTTGATCAGAGCGACCTGCTTAGCTTTGATCATCAGGTTCGGGCGATCCAGCGGGGGTTCCATGACGGCCAGATATTTTGCAGCGCGTTTGGCGCTGATGTGGTCGTGCGCCCTGATCGCAGCAGCCGTTGCGATCACCCCGTCTGCCGCCTTTGCCAAGACGCTGCAATGCGCGCCCTATGCCCGCGCACTTTCCGGGATCGAAATTCGCGGCAACGCTAATAGCTGGTGGACCCAGGCCGAGGGCCGGTACGATCGCGGCCACGCGCCCCGTGTCGGTGCCGTTCTGGCGTTTGCGGCGACCGCCAGAATGCCGCTTGGCCATGTCGCTATGGTCAGTGAGGTGATCAG
>JAIELC010000077.1 GCA_019753375.1 Sphingomonas sp. | reverse complement strand
ATAACGATGCGCTTGCCGTCTACGTTCATTTTACCGCTCCCTTGCTTGCTTTCACTACTGCCGACGCGCTGCTGCCTTCAAGCTGCAAACCATAGCCGGTCTCTCGAATGATCCGCTCCTTCAGCGGCTGGACGAAGTGGATTCGCGTGTTGCGGCGCGTCACTTCCGGTGCTTTCAGCCACTGCGCGGCGAGCGCATTGGCGCGGGCGACTGCGCCGCCATTCGGCGTCACTTCGGCGACCACACCCCAGTTCTGCGCGGTCTGAGCAGAGATCGGCTTGGGATCGAGCAGCCATGCCTGTGCCCGACCGGGGCCGGCATAATAGGACCAGGCGGTGAAGATGCCATCGCCGGGCACGATACCGCCGGCGAAGTGCGGTGCGTCGTTGAAGGTCGCGCCGGCAGCCGCGATGACAACATTTGCGGTCAGGCAATATTCCGAGTGCACCCACGCCTTGCCTTCGACCGCGCAGATTACCGGCACGCGAATATTGAGCAGGTTCTCGAGCGCCTGTGCGCCCTCGTCATGCACCTTGGACCAGCCGTCGGGATCGCTGACATCGCCAAAGCTTGCGAAGTCGATATCGCCGATCCATTCCCCGCCGGCGCCGGTCAGGATTACCACCTTGTTCGCGCGGTCGCGGCTAATCGAGTAGAAAGCATCGACGAACGCTTCATGATCGGCAGCGCTGAACTTGTAAGGCCCGCCGCGCGTGTTGAACGTGACGGTCAGTACACCGTCGACGCTGCGCTCCATGTGCAGGCCGGGGGTCGCGGTGAAATAGGATGGGCTGGCGACCGCCGACGTCCGGGAGGCCTTAGTCTGCGCATTGGCGGGGTTCGCTGCGGCGATCAGCCCAGTGGCGGTCAAGGCGAAGGCGATCAGTCCGTTCCTGAGCATTCGGTCCATGGTTCAGTTCCTTTTCATAGGTCAGGAGGAGCGGCGCTGCGTGACGATCAACCGAGGCGCACCGATGCCCCGGCCGATCGCTTGACTGATTGTGCTGTCAGACGAGCACCGGCGTGCTGGCGCGGCGGATCGCGGGGAGCATGTCGCGAGGCTCAGGGCGACGGGTATAATCCGGATTGACCTCGGCATAGGTGATGATGCCATCGCTGCCGATAACGAAGCGGCTCGGCATCGGCAGAGTCCAGCTCTCATCACCGTTGAAGCTGGGCAACTGGTTGCCAAGCGCCTTGTACAGATCGACCAGATAATCCGGCAGTGCAAAGCGAACACCGAACGCGGCAGCGACATCATTGTGCGTATCCGAAAGGATCGGGAAGCCAAGCCCATTCTCGCGCGCCGATTTGCGGCTGTTGGCGCGCGTCTGCGGCGAAATTGCCACAAGGCTCGCACCAGCCGCCGCAAAGTCGGGCAGCGCTGCCTGCAGGGCCTCGAGCTCCATGTTGCAATAGGGGCACCAGACGCCGCGATAGAAGCTGACGACCAGCGGACCGCGGGCGAGTAGTCTGGTGGACAATACCAGCACGCCGTCGGGGGCCGCGAGCGTAAAATCGGGCGCTTTATCGCCTGCCTTCAAGGCGCTGCTTGCGGCACCCCCGGCAATCAGCTCGGCGGTCGCGCGCGCCATGATCGGGTGGATATGCGCAGGGGCGCTGAACGGCGGCTTGCCGGATTTGAAATCGGCCTTGAAAGCGTCAAGACGGTCCTGGAGAGTCATTGCAAATTCCTTTTGGCGGCGTGCCCGTCCCCAATTGGTGCGGGTGGGCGGGCGCGGGATCAGGCGACTGGTACAAGTGCCTCGACCCGGGCAATTGCCCGAACGACGGCGGGACGGGCCTCAATCTGGGCGACCCAGCGCGACAGATTGGGCAGGCCGGCAATATCGACTTCGGCGAAGCCGCGGCGCCACAGCCAGCCGAAATGGGCGATGTCGGCGATGGAGACGTCGTCGCCCGCAACAAAGGCTCGGCGGGCAAGCACCGCATCAAGCACGCCGGCGGTGCGTGCCGCCTCGGCCGCAAACCGGGCAATGGCCAGCGGCTGTTGCTCAGCCGCTTGTTTCTTGAAGAAGCCAGCCTGTCCAAATGCCGGGCCAAGGCCCGAGGCGTGGAAGAATAATTGTTCGAACACGCGGGCCCGGCCCTCGCCCGATGCGGGGAGCAGCTTGCCGGTCTTTTCGGCAAGATAGACAAGGATCGCCGCGGATTCGGTCAGCACCAGATCGCCATCGACCAGTACCGGCACTTTCGCGTTCGGGTTGAGCGTGACAAAATCTGGCGCTTTTTGTTCACCCTTGCGGACGTTGATGCCGTGAAGGGTGTAATCGAGCCCGAGCTCTTCGAGCGCGATCGGGACCTTGACGCTGTTGGGCGTGGCGAAAGCATAGACTTTAATCATCGTCGGTCTCCTGATCAGCGGCGAAAGGCGCGGCGGGCAAGCGGGGTGGCAGCGACAATGATCGCGGTCGGCACGCTGCCAGTGATCTGCAACGTCATCAGCGCGTCGGTGAACATCTGTCGCAGCATCGTCGTTCGCCTCATTGTCACCCAACGAAACATCCGTCGGCTTGATGATCGACAAATGAGCGATTGCGGCGCGACAGAGCAGACCGCTTGTGGCAATAGTATTCATTCCAGAGAGGAATACCGATGGACCGATTCCAGGCGATGATCACCTTCATTCGCGTTGTAGACACGGGCTCGTTCTCGGCTGCGGCGCGCCAGATCAACGTCGGCCAGCCTGCGGTGTCGAAGCTGATCGCGCAGCTTGAGGATCGGCTTGGCGTCCGCCTGATCACGCGCACGACACGCGGCCTGTCGCCGACCGAGGCCGGTCAGCGCTTTTACGAGCGCGCGCGGCGGGCGTTGGACGAAGCGGACGAGGCGGAACTCGCCGCGCGAGGCGCGGGGCGCGGGCTGACGGGGCGGCTGCGCATTTCGGCGGCGACGACGTTTGCGCGGCTGCATGTGTTCCCGCATCTGCCGGCATTTCTGGACGAGCACCCCGAGCTAGAGCTCGAAGTGATCATGGACGACCGTGTGGTCGACATGATCGAGGAGGGCATCGACATCGCGTTGCGCATGGGCGCGCTTGCTGACTCAGCAGCGACCGCGCGCAAGCTCGCTGCAGGGCGTCGTTCGGTCTTGGCGACACCGGCCTATCTGGAACGCGCCGGCACAGCGCGCACCCCGGCCGAGCTCGCCGGGCACGAAGCTATTGTCTATACGCGCTACGAAACGCCGACCTGGACATTCCGCAACGCCGCTGGCGGCGAGGCATCGGTCGCCGTCGGCGGAAGGCTGCGGGTCAGCGCGGCGGAAGGGCTGCGCGCTGCCGTTCTGGCCGACATGGGCCTTGCTGTCGCGTCGGACTGGATGTTCGCCCCGGAGCTTGAAAGCGGCGCGGTCGTGCGCCTGCTCGATGACTGGAGCCTGCCACCCATTGACCTGTGGGCGCTGTTCCCCGCCGGTCGCCTCGCCACCGCCAAGGCGCGGAGTTTTGCCGACCTTATGACAAGCGCGATGCGCGCGCGATAACGGGGTGCTAAGGGTTCACCGATGCGAAGTTCCTTCATCCTCGCTTCGATGTGGCTGCGATTCCGCCGAGAATAAACAGCGCTGCGACGCCAAGACGCAGCGTCAATGGTTCGCCAAGCAGTGCCGCCGCAGCAATCGCGGCGATAACCGGCGTGGCAAGCTGCGCGGCGCCGACCGTGGCATGCCGCAATCGCGGGATCACCATATACCACACCACATAGCCCAACCCCGAAGCGATGGCCCCCGATGCGACGGCCAGTGCGGCCCCCAAGACAGTGACGGACTGGCCCGCATCCAAAAAGGGCAACGGCGCGGCGAGCAGCGCCGCGACAAGAAAATTGCCTGCCGTCCTCCGGGCCGGATCAGCGGCCGAACGCCCCAATATCGAATAAATCCCCCAACCGACCCCCGCGACAATCATGCTGAGCATCGCCAGAATTGGTCCGGGTTTCAGGTTCATGCCCAGCAGGATTGCCACCCCGGCCAACGCCATCGCGATACCGGCCAGATCGAAGGCGCGGATGCGCGCGCCGCTGAGATGCCCGGCCGCCAGGATCGTCATCTGCACTGAGGCGAACAGCATCATCGCGCCGGTCGACGCATTCAGCTCGACATAGGCGAATGAAAACGCGGCGCAATAGACCATGAGCGCCAGCGCGCCGCGCCAGCTCGGCCACTCACGCTTGGCGCGCAACAGCCACGGCAGCAGGACGGCGGCACCGGCAATGAGACGGATGGCGGTAAAGCTCCCCGGCCCAATCAGCCCGCCGCCAAGCGCTGCACGCGCGAGGAGCGAGTTGCCGGCAAAGGCGGTGATCGCCAGTGCTGCCAGAGCGATGGTGGCGAACGACGGCGTGGCTTGGTGCATTGGCCGACCTAACCCTGCCGCGCGCCGCGCTCAATCAGCAAACGGATAATCAATATACCCATCCCCGCCACCGCTATAAATCCGCTCGGCATATAGCGGGTTCATCGGCAGGTCTTCGGCCAGCCGCCGCGGCAGATCGGGGTTGGCGATGAACAGGCGGCCGAACGAGGCGGCGTCGATCTCGCCTGCTTCAAGGGCCGCGCGCGCGCGCGGGCCGGTGTAGCTGCCATTGGCGATGTAATTGCCGCCGAACGCCTTGCGGACGATCTGCGGATCGACGATGCGGTCGAACGGGTCGCCTCTGGGATTGCTGGGCTCGACGCAGTGGAGATAGGCGAGGCTGCGCTGGCCGAGTTGTTCTGCCAGATAGCCGAACAGCGGCGCGGGGTTGCTGTCGCTCATGCCGTTGATGGTCAGCGAGGGCGACAGGCGGATGCCGACCCGCTCCGCGCCCCATACGCCGATCACAGCATCAGTGACTTCGAGGGTCAGGCGGGTGCGGTTTTCGATCGAGCCGCCATAGGCGTCGGTGCGGTGGTTGGTGCCGTCACGCAGAAATTGATCGAGCAGATAGGCGTTGGCGCTGTGGACCTCGACACCGTCGAACCCGGCCGCCTTAGCGTTGATCGCGGCCTGGCGATAATCCTCAATGATGCCCGGGATTTCGCCCAATTCCAGCGCGCGGGGGACCATGAAATCCTGTGGCCCTTGATAGGTGAAGGCGTGGCCCTGTAGCCCGACCGCGCTCGGCGCGACCGGCAGGCCGCCGCCGGGCTGCAGCGAAGGGTGCGATAGTCGCCCGACATGCCAGAGCTGGAGCATCATCCGCCCACCGGCCGCATGAACGGCGTCGGTGACGCCGCGCCAGCCGTCAATCTGGGTCTGGCTGTGGATCCCCGGCGCCCCGGCATAGCCCTTGCCCTGCTGCGATATATGGGTGGCTTCGGAGACGATTAGCCCGGCGGTCGCGCGCTGGACGTAATAGGTCTGCTGCAATTCGTGCGGGGCATCGTCGCCATTGGCGCGGGTGCGCGTCAGCGGGGCCATGACGATGCGGTTGGGCGCTGCGATCGCGCCATAGCGGATCGGCTGAAACAGGGGATCATTGGTCATGACGGTTATCCTTTGACTGGGGCGAGCGTGCGGGTGGAGGTGAACAGGGGGTTGATCAAACCGATGGCAGTAATCAGGCCGAGCGTCGCGAGCGCCGCGCCGATCCAGTCGAAGACCGCGGGCATCGCGCCGGTCAGGACCGTGCCGACGATCAGCGTGGCGGCGGGGACGATCGCCGGAAACAGTCCGGCTTTCGCCGCACCCAGATGGCGCACCGCGATACCGAAGGCGATGACGGCGAGCACACCCGACAATGCACCCTGAACGATCAGCTGTGCTATCAGCGTGCTTGTCGGTAGGGCAGCAATGCGGCCGATATCGCCCCAGATCAGCGTGGCGGGGACGACGATGATCGCCGACAGGATCGACACCACAGCGGTGACCGCGAGCGCGCCGATCTCCCAGCGTTTGATGAGGACGGTGAAGGCGGTCCAGCTGAGGCCAGCGGCGACGAACAGCAGATCGCCGATCCAGACATGGCCGCCGCCCATCACCCTTGCCTGGCTGGCGATGACGGCGAGCCCGGCGACGATCAGCGCCACGCCTAACGCCTTGTCGCGGGTCAGGCGCTCCTTGAGCAGGAGGGCCGCTGCGACCATCGAGCCGAGCGTGATGGTGGAGGGCTGGATAACGGCGCCATGCGCGAGTGGGGCGAAGACGTAGCCCGCCGTGGTAAGCAGGATGAAGGGCGGGCCGGCCAGTATCGTCAGGATGGCAGCGCGCCGCCAGCCGATGCCGGCGAGCGTGCGCGGATTGTTGCGCAGCAGCCAGGGCAGCATGATCGCCGCCGCCGTACCATAGCGCAGCAGCACGAAATCCTGCGGCAGCAATCCGCCGCCGGTGCCCGATTTGGCAAAGACGAGATAGGTCGCCCAGATGATCGCCGCGACAACCCCGGCGGCGATGCCGGTGGCGGCGGGGGTCAGCGAAAAGCGGCCGGGCGAAAAAAGGGCCCCGCCGGGACGCGCGACGCGGGGGGATGCGATCGGGGTCATGGCGGGGCTCCAGGGATGGCCCGGCGTCAAGGGGGGATCACGCCGGGCCCGGGGGGACAGGAAGGGATTAGGCAGCGAGCTGCACGTTCAGCGCAGGTGCAGCCGGGAAGTCGACCGGCACGCGGGTGGTGGCGTGCAGATAGTTGGTCACGGTCTTGTCGCCGATCGTCACGATGACATCGACCAAATTCTCCTTGGTCCAGCCGGCCGCGAAGAACGCATCGACCAGCGCCTGATCGGCATGGCCGCGGTTGACCGCAATCGAGCGGGTCAGCTTGGCCAGCGCATCGAGCTTGGCATCGAAGGCGGCACCACCAGCGCGGATGTCGAGGATCTGCGCATCGCTGAAGCCGTTCATCTTGCCGAGTGCGGTATGCGCAGCCAGGCAATATTCGCACTCATTGACCTGGCTGACGACGAGGTTGACGACTTCGCGGGCCTTGGCGTTGATCGACGACTTGGCCGACTGCAGCGCCAGATAGGTGCCCAGTGCATTTTCGGAATGCGCGAGCGTTGCGTAGAGATTGGGGACGAAGCCGAGCTGGCCCTTCAGCGCATCGAACATCGCCTGATTGGTGGGGCTGACGGTGTCGCGGGTCGGAACGGTGATGGCGGTCATGGCAGGATCCTTCGGTTGGGGCGGCATCGTTGCCGTGCGACCTAAATGATCCATTGCGCCGGCGATCGGCAGACCGCCCGTGGCGATATCACTCATGCCTGACCGGAATGAGCGGCCTGAAGGGCTTCCGGAGCAACGCTCGGCGTATAGCTGAAAACGCGGGCGCGCAGATGACCCGGCGTGTTTGCAAAAGGTCTGCGTTTCTGCCCAATTTGGGAATATGGGCTTCAAAAATGCGCTGTGGTGGAATCGCCAGCGTGGATGCAAACGCCCACCATCATTTTGCCCTTGAGCGCTACATCGTCGACCGCCAGACCTGCAACGAACGCCGCTCGATTGTGCTGGCCGAGTGGCAGTCGCTCGCCAGCTGAGCAGCGCACGCAAAGCCCGATCCGTATGCTGGAGAGACTGGTTCGCATTAGACTGGCCGCACCGTTGCGGACCTTGGGCAACATATTGTGCACCTGGATGAAGGCGCTACGCTGTGGCCCAAACATTCATGCGCCAAGGCGACCAGACCGGGCTATTATGCTTAGGACAATCCACGAATCAGCATTCAATCCGAGTTTTCACGAACGTCCTGGCGCGACACGGCGAGGGCC
>JAIELC010000122.1 GCA_019753375.1 Sphingomonas sp. | reverse complement strand
AAAAGGTAAAACCTTCCCAGCTGGCGGGATGTGCACGCACGTTGTCGGCGATTTTCTCGATCTTGTCGTGGGTAGTGCACATAAAGCCGCCGGCGCCGGCCTGCAGTGCGGCTTGCAGCACTTCGATAATCGCATCAAGCGACTGGAACCGCATCGCCTGGCTGCGCGCCTTTTCCTCCGACATATGGTTGACGCCGAAAAACTGGTTATCGCCGAACAGGATGCGTTCCATGGGCCGTGGTCCTTCGAAGGAAATCAGGATTTGCTAGAAATCAGGGTCACGCGCGGATCGCCGGAAGGCTCGGGCGAATTGCCCGGCGCCGCAAACGCTGGCGGTCGATAGAGGCGCAGCCCGTCAAGCAGGACCAGCCAAAAGAAATCCAGCGTGCGGAAATAGCGTCGCCAGTACCGCCGCGGTTCGGTCGAGAGGCGATAGACCCATTCGAGCCCATTGCGGTTCATCCAGCCCGGCGCGCGCTTCACGGCCTCGGCTTCGTAATCGATGACGGCACCAACCCCCATATAGACTTTCACCCCGGGCATCAGGTGGCGGTGCTTGTTGATCCAGACCTCTTGCTTGGGCGCGCCAAGGCCAACAATCACGCACGTCGCCCCCGACGCGTTGATCATGGCGATCACCGAAGCGATCTCTTCAGGGTCGTTGACGAACTCAAAGGACGGACCATGGGCGCCGACAACGATCTCTCGCCCCGCAATGCCGTTGATGCGCCGACGCGCCTGTTCCGCCACGCCCTCCTTTGCGCCAAGCAGGAAGATGCTGACGGCAGGATTGTTGGCGTGGTGCCGCCAATAGGCGGGCACAATATCCGACCCGCTCGACTTCTGCTTGATCGCTCGGCCGATCAGACCAAGCGACCAATAGACATATTTGCTGTCGGAAGAGACGAGCGTGGCTGACCGATAGGCTGCCGCGAAATCGGGGTTGCGTTGCAAATGATAGATATGGTCAGGGTTCAGCGTGAAAAGCGTGCCCTCGTCGAGCCGTTCCACGATTTCGGCAATGGTCAGGCTGTCCACCCACGCGTTCAACAGCCGGGACCGCTGCCACGGGTTGAAACCCGCGCGCGCGACTTGGCGGATGTTCTCCATCAGCGACCGAATGCCCTGCCCAGCAACCCGCGCTGACGCTTTTCGGGAGCAGTGGTGGTAATGTGTCCGGCGCTGCCCCCCGAACCGGCCGCGGCGCGGATCATTTCGATCGTCGCATCGGTATCGGCAGACGAGGCAAAGCTGTTACGCGGCGGTTCGCTGCCCCTGATCGCGCGGCCAAACGCCTCGAGTTGCGCGGTATATTCCTCGCCGCGAAGATAGAAGCTGACGGGGGGCGTAAGTTCGGTGATGTATTTGACGGTCCAGCCTTCGGCATAGCCCGATGGAATGGCTGCGCCGCCGGTCAGAAAGACCTGGATTTCCTGGCGGTCCGCATAGATTTTGCCCCCGGTGCCCCAAATCGAGACGCGCGTCGTCATTTTACGGACCGATGCGTCCGACCAATTGACCGAAAGCTGGCCCGTGATGCCGCCCTCGAACCCAAGCGTGGCGTAGACCTCGTCATCGACTTCGGCCGAAAAAATGCTCTTGATCACCGCGCCCGAGCAGCCTCGCGGCCGGCCGAAGTACCAGTTGACGAGATTGAGCGGATGCGCCGCATAATCGTAAAGACATCCACCACCATTCCCGGCCTTGCCGCGCCAGGTAGGCTTGGAGGGCTTGAGGATGACCGGGCCATAGGCTTCTGCCTGAACGTGGCTGATCCGGCCAAGCGCGCCGGTGTCGAGCAGGCGCTTGACCTCGTTGAAGGTGCCGATGAAGCGGTTGTGATAACCGACCTGCGCGGTCAATCCCTTGGCGGTGGCAAGTGCCGCAAGGCTTTCACTTTGCGCGGAAGATAGGGTTAACGGCTTTTCGCAAAAGACGTGAAGGCCGCGCTCGAGTGCCTTGCGCACCATGGGCTCGTGCGTTGTCGTCGGCGTGGCGATGACAATCGCGCCCAGATCGGGCAGCGTGAGCACGTCGTCAAAGTTCGCAATATATTTAAGGTCACCATATTTTTCGATCACGCTGCCGACCATTGCCGCGCTGTCGCAGATCGCCACGACCCGGAAATCAGCGAGCGCATTGATCATAGCAAGGTGCGACAGGCCCATTTTACCCAGGCCGACTACCGCCACATTGATCGTCAATTTACGCCCCTTTGCAGTGCAGCATTTTCCCGCATCCGCGTGGCCGCGAGCCATAACGGAGTCAAGCGCAACGTCGCTAGGTCGAAAATCTTAAGTCTTGGTTCCAATCGCACGGGGGATCGGCATGACCGGTCCATCGAGGCGGCGTGAAGGATTCAGGACCGTTTCGGCGCGGCTGACTGCAGTTCGGGATGGTGGACAGGGCTGGATTCGAACCAGCGTACGGGAAACCCGGGCAGATTTACAGTCTGCTGCCTTTAACCACTCGGCCACCTGTCCAGATAAGCCGCTCAAAAGCGAGGCGGTCCCTTGCCGAGCGAAACCGTGGCTGTCAACTGCCCAGCCCAGTGTACGGCCCGGTGCACCGCCCGGTGCACGGCCTAACGCGGCGGTCAGTGCCGGGATCCGGTGCGTCGGTTCAATCGTCGGGCTTGCGCCTGTGGATGCCTGCGCATAGCAGATGAAGGATTGTTTCACCGTTCGTTCAACTTGGGGGTTTCATGCGCCGATCGCTTTTGCTTGCTGCTGCCGCACTCATCATCGCCGCGCCTGCCGCGTCGCAATCGATTGATAAATCGGCCACCGCCAAGATCATCGATGAAGGGACCAACCATTCCGAAGTGATGGTGACCGCCGAATATCTGGCCGACGTGATCGGCCCCCGCCTGACCAATTCCCCGGCGATCCGCAAGGCAGAGGACTGGACCCAATCGAAGTTCAGGGACTGGGGCCTGGCCAACATCCATAAGGAAGGTTTTGAGTTCGGGCGGGGCTGGTCGATCGAGCGGTCGAGCGTTCGCATGCTGACGCCGCGCGCGGTGCAGCTGACCGCGATCCCGGTCGCCTGGACACCCGCGACCAACGGCCCGATCAGCGCGCCCGTGATTGTCGCGCCGATCAGCAAGGAACGCGATTTCGACAAATGGAAAGGCAAGCTGGCGGGCAAGATCGTGATGATTACCCTGCCCGACACCGGATCCGAGCCATCCAAGGCGCCGTTTACCCGCTATGGCGGAGAAGATCTGAGCAAGCTCGATAGCTTTGAACAGCCTCGCTACGATCCCGAAGCCGCCGACCGGCGGATGAAGCGGCTGGATTTTGCGCGCAAGCTCGATGCTTTTCTGAAAGCCGAAGGCGCCGTGGCATGGGCGCGTGAATCATACCGCGACGGCAAATTGCTGCACGGCGAAGGCTATCTGTTCACCAAGGAAGAAACCCCCAGCCTGCCGGGTGTCGAAATTGCGGCGGAGGATTATCGCCGGCTGGCACGCCTCGCCAAGGCAGGCATCGCGCCGACGATCGAAATCGACAGCGCCGTGCGTTTCGACGACAGCGATTCAAAGGCGTATAATATCATTGCCGAAATTCCCGGCAGCGACCCCAAGGCAGGCTATGTCATGGCTGGCGCGCACCTTGACAGCTGGGTCGCGGGCGACGGCGCTGCTGACAATGGCGCCGGCACAGCGATGGTCATGGAAGCCGCGCGCATTTTGATGAAATCGGGCATCAAGCCCAAGCGGACGATCCGTTTTGCGCTATGGGTTGGCGAGGAACAGGGCCTGCTGGGCAGCATGGCCTATGTCGAACAGCATCTGGCGACGCGCGGCAGCCCAAATGACCCGCAGGCTACCGGCCTTGCGCGCTTTTATGGCTGGACCAATCGCTGGCCGATCACGCCGCGGCCGGGCTATGGCGATCTGGCCGCCTATTTCAATCTCGACAACGGATCGGGCAAGGTGCGCGGCATCTATGTCGAGAACAACCCTGCCGTCGTCGCCACCTTCCGCGATTGGCTGGCGCCCTTTGGCCCGATGGGCGCGTCGAGCGTGGTTTTCCAGAAAACCGGCGGGACCGATCATGTGTTCATGCAGGCCGTCGGCATTCAGGGATTCCAGTTTATCCAGGATCCGCTCGACTATGGCAGCCGCGTCCATCACAGCGGCATCGATACCTATGACCATCTGAAGGGGGACGATATGCGTCAGGGATCAACGATCCTGGCGTCGTTTCTGCTCAACGCCGCCAATGCCGACAAGCCGCTGCCCCGGCCGCCCCTGCCAACCAAACCGAGTGTGACCGATCCCTATGCCTATGCCAACGATGATGACTGATGGCGCGTAAAGGCCACCGGCCGTCCCGCCCCCCGCAAGGATCGAGCAATCGTCCGCGCTTCTGGGGGCGGCACGCCGTCTATGCAGCGCTTGATAATCCGGAACGGACGGTCCGCAAATTGTGGATCTCGCGCGAGGCTGCGTCGCAGATCGTCATTCCGGAGGGTCTGACGGTCACTTATGCAGAGGTAGCCGATCTGGCGCGGCTGGTGCCATCCGACGCGCCGCATCAAGGCATTGTCGCCGATGTCGATCCGCTTGATGACATCTGGCTGGGCGATTTATTGACGATGGGTGCCGACGATAACCGGCCGCTGCTGGTGCTCGATCAGATAACCGATCCCCACAATGTTGGGGCAATCCTGCGGTCGGCCGCCGCGTTTGATGCGTTGGGCATCATCACGCAGGACCGGCATGCACCGCCTGAATCGGGAACGGTAGCGCGGTCGGCATCGGGCGCGCTGGAAATGGTCCCATGGGTGCGCGTCGTCAATCTGGCGCGCGCGCTGGACGAGATTGGGGAAGCGCAGTTCTGGCGCGTCGGGCTGACGGGCGAAGGCGCGCTGACGCTGACCCAGGCCATCGGCCAGACCGGCAAGATCGCGCTGGTGCTGGGCGCAGAGGGCGAAGGCATGCGCCAGAATACCGAGGCGCATTGCGACGCGCTGGCGCGGCTGCCGATTTCGACTAAGATCGAAAGCCTGAATGTGTCGAACGCTGCGGCCATTGCCCTATATGCGGTGGCGAGCCGCAGCGAAGGACGCAGCTGACCGCACAGGAGGCGCCGCATGCTTGCCCACCCCGTTTTTGCCGCTCTTGGCCGCGTGTCGGCTATCCTGATCGCTCCTCTGATGCTGGCCAGTTGCGTGCTGACGCCGGGCAAATTCACCTCGACCCTGACCATCCTTGCCGACCGCAGCTTCAGCTTCAGCTATGTCGGCGAAGTCTATGCGGTTGATACCGATGACCCGATGAAGAGCTTTGGCGGCGAGACAAAGCCCGTTGCCGGTGAAAACAGTGGCGGCTGGAGTGCCGGTGACGACACTGGATCGGGTGCAGTGATGCTCCCCGCCGGTCAGCTCAGGAAAAACACCGAAAAATCGGCCGATGCGAAGGCCCAGCGCGACGCCAAGAACCGGGAAATTGCCAGAACGCTGGCGAAGGAAGAAGGCTATCGCAGCGTCAGCTATGTCGGCGACGGCAAGTTCATGATTGATTATGCCATCCGCGGCACGCTGACGCACAGCTTTGTCTATCCGTACAATATCGATGCCGAAGTGATCTTTCCGTTCATCTCAATCGAGCTGCGCAAGGGCGGTATCGTGCGGATGACCGCGCCCGCCTTTGCCAACGACAATAACCGCACCGCCGGCTTGTCGGCCCCCGGCATGTCGGGCAGCGGCAGCGGGGACGCCGCGAGCAAGCTCGACGGAGAGTTTACGCTGACCACCGATGCAGAGATTATCAGCCAGAACAACGAAGACGGTGCAACCGTGATCAACGGCCGCAAGACCTTTGTCTGGAAAGCGACGCCGTTGACCAAGACGGCCCCGAGCGCTGTCCTTAAGCTGGCGCTGCCCGTGCCGGTCCCTGCGGCAGTAAAGCCTTAATCCTCTTCGGCGATCCGGACTTTCAAGCCGTCAAGCGCATCCGTGAAGGCAACCTGGCATGACAAGCGCGAATATTCGTCCCGGTTTGCCGATGAATCGAGCAGATCATTTTCGTCTTCGCTCATCTTTGGCAGTTTGGCCGCAAATTCCGGGTCGACATGGACATGGCAGGTGGCACAGCTGCAACAGCCGCCGCACAGCGCCAGGATTTCATCAATCCCGGCGTCGCGGATGACTTCCATGACCGAAAGGCCGGCCTCGCCTGTGATTGCCCGTTCTTCCCCATTGCGGGTCACGACGATAAGCTGCGGCATGCGATCCTCCGATTGGCCCCAAAATTGGTCTGGTCGCGGGTCCCTTGCCGTCCTCCGCCCCTGATTTCAAGGCCACCCGCCCAAAGGACCATAATGATGGGACTGACCGCCGACCAACTGACCACTGCCCTTGACGCGCTGGCCGCCCGGGAACCTGCCTTTGCCGCCGCGCTGCAACGCGCCGGCTACCCCGAACCGCGTATTCGGGACCGCGGCTACGCCACGCTGTTACGGACCATCATTGGCCAGCAGGTATCGGTAAAGGCGGCGGCGTCGATCTGGAACAAGCTGGAAAGCATCGTCGGCGATCTGACCGACCCGCACACCATCGCGCGGGCGACCCCCGAACAGCTGCGAGAGGCGGGGCTATCCCGGCAAAAGGCAGGCTATGCCAGGTCGCTGGCCGAGGAAGTAACGAGCGGGGCGCTCGACCTGATGCGCCTTCCCGCCGATGACGAAGAAGCGATCGCGCAGCTGGTTCGGGTCAAAGGCATCGGGCGCTGGTCAGCGGAAATCTATCTGCTGTTTGCCGAAGGACGCACCGATATCTGGCCGGCGGGCGATCTGGCGGTGCAGATAGAAATTGGCCGGATCCTGGGCCATGATGCGCGCCCCAGCGAAAAACTATGCCGCGATCTGGCGGAAAGCTGGCGCCCGCACCGGGGCGCGGCCGCGATCTTCGCTTGGCATCATTATTCGGCCAAGATGGAGGTGGTTTGATACCCACCCGCCCCTAGCGCGCAGGTGACCATTTCTGGTTCTTGCACAGGAAAGCCGCAACACAGCCCTTTACCTGCAGCGTCCCGTCGGGCTGCTTGATCAGATACCCCTTATAGTCGCGCCCGGCTTCGGGGCTGTAGATTTTGCCCCGCCAGTCCCGGCCCGCATCGGTGAAACTCGGGATGATCGTCAGCCCCAGGATCGGCCGTGATTTCAGCTTGGGGTCGGGATTGCGCTGGTCGGTGCCATCCCCCTTGGGGTTGGGGCGCAGAATTTTGGTAATCTTGCCGCACATCGCCTTGCCGCACGGCGCAATCGTCACCACTGCATTGCCGTTTTCGGTCACCCATTGCCCGGTGATAGGGTCGGCGGCACGAGCAATGCCGGGTGCAATAATCACGACTAGCGCGATCAACGCGATCGGGGCAAAGGCGGCAGTCATCAGGCGCATGAAGCAGATCCTCGTCAGGGTGTATGTTTGGTCTGATAGCTAATTGAGGAGTGGATATGAACGGCAAATGGACGATCGGCATTATCGGTGGTTCGGGGCTCTATGCGATTGACGGGCTGGTGGACGCCGAATGGCGCACGGTCGATACGCCGTGGGGTCCGCCATCCGATCAATTGCTGTTCGGATCATTGGGCGATGTGCAGCTGGTGTTCCTGCCGCGCCACGGCCGCGGCCACCGGGTCAGCCCGTCGGAATTGAATGCACGCGCCAATATCGATGCGCTTAAGCGTGCCGGGTGCACCGACATTCTCGCCATCTCGTCGATCGGCAGTTTGCAGGAAGATTTG
>JAIELC010000110.1 GCA_019753375.1 Sphingomonas sp. | reverse complement strand
ACCCCATCATCCTGTCGCTGCGATCGCTGCAGGCGGATAAACAGGCGCAGCTTGCGGTGCTGGCGGCTCGCAAATCACAACTGCTGCACGATCTTGGCCAGCTGCAGAGCAAATTGTCGAGCGACCCCGGTGCCGCTTCAGAACAGGCGCAGCTTGAGCGCGACTATCAAGTTTTAAAAGACCAGTATGACAAATTGCTGGCCGATCGTGAGGACATTCGATTGCGGGGTCAGGTGCAAAGCCAGACCAATAGCGTAAAGTTCACCTTAATCGATCCGCCCGCCGCCCCGCGCCAGCCAGCAGCACCAAATCGCCCGCTGATCCTGAGCGGAATTTTGATGGCCGGGTTCGCTGCAGGCACAGGCGTTGCCTTTGCGCTGGGGCAAGTGCGGGTAAGTTTTTCGACCGCCGCCAAGCTGCAGAGCTTTACCGGCATGACGGTGATTGGATCGATCGGCGAGGTGATAACGGAGACACAGGCAAGGCTTCGCAGGCGGAACCTTTTGTTGTTCGGTGGTGGCCTTGGGGGACTTGGCGTTGCCTATGTAGCGCTGCTTGGCGTTGAGTTCATCCAGCGGGGCCTGGCCGCGTGACCGAGATGCGCCCCATTCGCAAGCGTGGCTCGCTGCTTGAGCGCGCTGCCGAAAGCTTCGATTTCGGGTCGGTGTTTGCGGCGCCGGAAGGCTCTCGCGCGGCGCCTATTGCGGACGACCGGGCATCGCCGCTTGCGGATATGATGCCAATCCCGGTCGGGCCATTACCCATTGACGGGGCAAGGGATATTGAGCGCCTACGGCCTGCTGTTGCGGCCGCGGGTCTCGCCGGACCGGGCGAGATCGCAAGGGTTGACCGCGATCGGCTGGCGGCGATGGGATTGCTGGTCCCCGGGGCGCCGGTCGGGCCATTGGCGGAGGAATTCCGACTGGTAAAGCGCCAGCTGTTGACCACCGCCCGGACAATCAGTGGTGCCTTGGGGGATCGCTCCCGGGTAGTGCTGGTCTGTTCGGCAAACCCCAATGACGGCAAAACCTTTTGCGCCATCAATCTGGCGCTGTCGTTGGCTGCCGAACGCGACACCGACGTCATCTTGGTCGATGGCGATGTGTCCAAACCCGACATTATGAGCCGCCTTGGCGTTGCGGATGGTGCAGGGTTGCTTGATGCACTGACCAACCCCGATCTGCCGATCGAAAACTGCGTCGTTTCGACCGACATTGCGGGATTACGGTTGTTGCCGGCGGGCACGCGCAGCAATCATGATACCGAACTGCTGGCCAGCGATCGGACTGCGGCGTTGCTCAACGCGCTGGCCGGCGTCAACCCGCGACGCATTATCATTATCGATTCTCCGCCGATTCTTGCGGCCTCGCCGGCGGCCGCGCTTGCTCACCATGCCGGACAGGCACTGCTGGTGGTCCGCGCCGATCACACCTGCGACTCCGATTTGCGCGATGCCGTCAATCTGCTGGACGGCTGTGCGCATGTTCAACTGGTGCTCAACGCGGTGACGTTCGCCGCCCGCCGCCGCCATTTTGGCAGCTATTACGGGCAGGAAAGTCTTGCATGATGCGGATCGCCATAGCCCTGACGCTGATCGGCGCGCTTCTAGCACCATCGGCTGAGGCGAAGACCAGAAACGGATCAATCGCCCCCTATATCGAGCTTGGCCAGGTGCTAACCTATGATGTCAACGGCAGCGATGTCTTGACCTATTCGGCGCTTGCCGCCGGCATTGATGCGTCGCTTCTGACCAAGCGCACGCAGGTTCAGCTGAGCTATCGGTACGAGCACCGCTTTTTGGAAAGTGGCCGATTGACCGATAGCGATATCCATAGCGGGCTGGCGCGCGCCAATGTGGCGCTGCGTCGCGGCCTGACGATCGAAGGCGGGGCGCTTGCCACACGCGCGCGGTCGGATGCGCGGGGAGCCGCGCCGGGCCTGCTTGTCGGCAACGTCGCCAATATCTCACAGGTTTATTCGCTCTACGCCGGACCCAGCCTTGGGACGCATATTGGGCAGGTTGGCGTCAGCGGCAGCTATTTATACGGCTATACCAAGGTTGAAGCGCCAGGATTTACCGGCGTTGATCCCAACCAGCCCCGGCTCGACGTGTATGATGCATCCCACAACCAGATGGCGCAGGCGAGCCTGAACGTAAAATCGGGCGTCATCCTGCCGGTTGGGCTTACGGTGAGCGGAGCGTGGGAACGCGATGAGGCAAACCAGCTGTCGCAACGCTTTGACGGCAAATATGCCCGGGGCGATGTCATCTGGCCGGTTCTGCCAACGCTCGCGCTGACCGCAGGTGCGGGGTATGAAAAT
Organism: Sphingomonas sp.; assembly: GCA_019753375.1. Lineage (GTDB taxonomy): Bacteria > Pseudomonadota > Alphaproteobacteria > Sphingomonadales > Sphingomonadaceae > Sphingomonas. Next base: position 5,501 of record JAIELC010000110.1, on the reverse strand, counting down.
ATCGAGGTCAGCCAGCGCGACCCGCTGTTGGACGGATCAAACCAACCAGTCGTCGATGCACGCGGACGCTTTGTGGCGGATACCAGCACGCCGCGCCACATCGCGTATAATTTTGATGGTCTCTATTATGATGCCGGGGTGGTGTGGCGGCCCAGCCCGCGCACCAGCCTGACCGCGCGACTGGGTGAACGCTATGGATCGACCAGCTTTACCGGCAGCTTCACCTATCAACCCAACCGCAGCGTCGCGGCAGCGATCAGCGTCTATGACGGGGTAACAACATTCGGGCGGCAATTGCGCGACGGGATCGGTAATTTACCGACAAGTTTCAGCACATCTCCGTCAATTTTGGGTCAGGATTATAATGGCTGCGTCTTCGGTGCCGGCGGCAGTGACAGCGGCAGTGCTGGGGGATGCCTGAACGGTGTTTTCCAGTCAATATCAACCGCAGCATTCCGCGCGCGCGGTGTTGATGGCGTCGTCACGGTCAGCCGGGGGCGGCTGCGCTATGGCCTTGGCGCGGGCTATGCCAATCGCACGTACCTGGCCGGCAACGGCGCGGGTGCGTTTTCAATTGACGATGTGACCGACGAAAGTTTCTACATTCAGGCGTTTGCCGGGGTTGCCTTGGACAACCGTACGAGCGTCGACGTGAACGCGTACGGCAATTATTACAGCAGCGGTATTGCGGGTGCGCCCGGGGTTTACGGCGTGGGCGGCGCGGCGTCGATCGCACGGCGCTATGGTCGGTTGAGCGCGCGCGGCGCGGTGGGGATATACAGCTTTGCACAGGATAGCGCGCAGGCGGTTGTGTCCGTCAATGCCGCAATCGGGGCGAGGTACCAATTCTAGCGCCTTAAAGGCTTTGGGTGATGGCAATTTTTTGGGTCTGGTGGACAAGCCAGAAGCGGGACGGAAACAATGTATGACGATCATTACCAATTAAGCGGTCGACCCTTCCAGCTGACGCCTGATCCGCGCTTCTGGTTTGAATCGGCGACCCATCGCAAGGCAATGGCCTATCTGGGCTATGGTCTGAGCCAGGGTGAGGGGTTCATTGTCATAACGGGTGATGTTGGGGCAGGGAAAACCACATTGGTTGGCCATTTGATGGCGACGATCGATCACGCCTGGCTCAACGCAATTAAAATTGTTTCTACCCAGATCGAAGCCGATGACCTGTTGCGGATAGTGGCTGTCGGGTTGGAGATTGATCCGGGGACCATGTCCAAAGCGCATTTGCTGGTGGCGATTGAGCGCGCCTTGCACGCGGCGGCGCGCAGTGGCCGGCGCACGTTGCTGATTGTGGACGAAGCCCAGGCTTTGCCGGTTTCGGCGCTTGAAGAATTGCGAATGCTATCGAATTTTCAGGTGGGTGGTCATGCGCTGCTTCAGATCTTTCTGCTCGGGCAGCCCGAATTTCGCGAACGGCTGCATGGATCCGCCCGGCTTGAACAATTGCGGCAACGCGTGATCGCCGTCCATCACCTTGATCCGATGGGGCCAGAGGAAATCGAGCCCTATATGCTCCACCGCCTCAAAGTCGTCGGCTGGCAGGGTCGGCCGCAATTCACGCCCGATGCCTTTGCAGCGCTGTTCGAGGGATCAGAAGGCGTGCCGCGCCGGTTGAATCAATTGGCGGGCCGGGTGCTTTTGCTGGGGGCCATCGACCATCTGGAGGTAATCGACGGCGCCGCTGTGGATACGGTTATTGCCGATCTGGCGGGCGACGCGCCGGTCTATCCGGTCGGGGCCTATCATGATGAACCGGCGGTCTCCGGCGCTGCCCGGCACCACGATCCGATGCCGATGGGCCAATCGCCCGACCATGGCCTGATGCAGCATGCAGTGCTGACCTCGTCCGCCGGAACAGTCGCCGTGGATGAACTGGTCGATCGGTTGGCGCAGCTTGAGACGCGGCTCGAACAACAGGATACGGCGCTGCGGCGCGTTCTGACCTTGCTTGTCGACTGGGTAGAGAGCGATATCGAACGATCAACCGCGGCGCGGCGTCAAAAGGCGGGATAGCAATGCCGATCACCAATGCCTTGTCGGTCGACGTCGAGGACTGGTTTCAGGTGGGCGCCTTTGAAAAGGTGATCGACCGGGCAGACTGGGACAGTCTGGAGCCACGCGTTGATCGTAACACCCATGCCGTGCTTGACCTGTTCGACGCAGCGGGGGTGAAAGCGACGTTTTTCACACTGGGCTGGGTAGCCAAACGCAATCCGGCACTGATCCGGCGCATCGTCAAGGAGGGGCATGAAATCGCCAGCCATGGCTGGGACCATCGGCGCGTCTTTACGCTCACGCCCGATCAGTTTCGCGCCGATATCGATGTCGCGCGTCAGGCGATCGAGGATGCCGCGGGTGTGGCCGTTACGGGGTATCGCGCGCCCAGCTTCTCTATCGATGCGCGGACGCCCTGGGCGCATCAGATTCTTGCCGAGGAAGGCTATCGTTATTCCTCCAGCGTCGCCCCGATCAAGCATGATCACTATGGCTGGCCAGAGGCTCCCCGCTTTGCCTTCAGGCCGGTTACAGACGCCGCGATGATCGAGTTGCCGGTGACGATCGCCGATCTCGCCGGCCGAAAGTTCGCAACTGGCGGTGGGTTCTTCCGACTATTCCCGCAGGTATTGACGCATGCAGCCATCGGGAAGGTTAATAACCGCGACGGGCGGCCGGCGATTTTCTACTTCCACCCGTGGGAAATCGATCCGGATCAGCCACGGGTTGCGAATGCCCCAATCCGGTCGAAACTTCGCCACTACAGCCGACTGTCCGCCATGAAAGCAAAGCTTGCCCGCCTGATGACGGAGCATCACTGGGGTCGGGTGGACGCAATTGTTCTGGCTGAATCCCGGCGCCTTACATGACATTGCCGCTTCTCGACCGGCCGATCGCCATTCGGGCCGCGTGTCTGGCCGATGATGCCGAACGCGCGTGGATTGACCGCTATGTTCGCGCCCATGCGGGGGGAACGCCGTTTCACCTCACTGCCTGGGGTGTCGCGGTGGCAAGGGGCTGCGGGCAAACGGCGCATTATCTGATCGCGCAGGCTGCAGATGGGCGGCTGTGCGGGGTCCTGGCACTGACCGAGATTTCCTCCGTGCTGTTCGGGCGGGCTATGGTGTCGGTGGGATTTGGTGTTGGCGGGGGCCCGCTGGCGGATGATGAGGCGGTCGCCAGCGCGCTTGCCGAGGCTGGCTGGCAGCTGGCGATGGCGCGCGGGTGCCCGACGCTGGAAATGCGTGGACCGGTTCCCGGTGACGCACGCTGGCATGTCGATGCAACCAGCTATCTTGGATTTGTCCGACCATTGGCGAGTGATGATGCGGCCGAGTTGCAGCAAATCCCACGCAAGCAGCGGGCAGAGGTGCGCAAGGTATTGCGTAGCGATTTGACGATCTCGGTCAGTCGCGATCAAGCGGCGCTCGACGCGCATTACAGCGTCTATGCTCGGTCGGTTCGCAACCTTGGCACGCCGGTTTTCCCTGCACGGCTTTTTCGCGAGGTACTGGCCGACTTCGGGACGGACGCCGATATCCTGATCGTGCGGGAGGGGAGCACGCCCGTCGCCGGCGTGTTGAGCCTATACATGAACGGCACGGTCTATCCCTATTGGGGCGGCGGCACTGACCGAGCGCGTTTAATAAGGGCGAATGATGCGATGTACTTCGCATTGATGCGGCACGCGCGCAAACGCGGGTGCACGCAGTTTGATTTTGGCCGGTCAAAGGTTGGAACGGGCGCCGCCGCGTTCAAGAAAAATTGGGGCTTTGAGGGGCGACCGCTGGTCTATGCCCGGCGCAGTGCCGATGGCGCGGCGCCGCGCGATATCAACCCGCTTAGTCCCCAATATCGGGCAATGGTCGCCGCATGGCGCCGGCTCCCATTATGGGCGGCCAACCTGGCGGGGCCATGGGTTGCCCGAGGGTTGGGCTGATGGGCGATATCCTGTTCCTCGCGCACCGAGTGCCCTATCCGCCAAACCGGGGCGACAAGATCCGCAGCTACAATATCCTTCGCTATCTGAGCGAACGCCACCGCGTCCATCTGCTCGCATTTGGGGACGACATCGCTGACTGCAACCACGCCGCTGATATTGCGCACTTTACCGATAGCGCGATGATCATCCCGCGGGTGAAGCCGCGCTGGCTGGCTGGAATTCAAGCGGTCCTGCAAGGCAAACCGGTTTCGCTGGCCGCGTTTGACGTCCGCGAAATGCGGGTGGCGGTCGACCGCATGCTATCGCGTTATCCGATCGATACCATCTACGTCTTTTCAGGTCAGATGGCGCAGTACCTGCCCGACCGTCCCGGTCTGCGCATCATCATGGATTTTGTCGACGTCGATTCGGCCAAGTTCGATAGCTATGCCTGTTTGACCGGTGGCATTGCCGGGTGGGTGATGGCGCGCGAAGCAAGGTTGCTGGCTGATTATGAGCGTATCGTTGCGTCCCGCGCCGATGCGAGCATCTTTGTGAGCGAGGCGGAGGCTGAGCTGTTTGCTGATCGGTCAGGGGTAACCAATGCAACCGTCGTAGAGAACGGGATTGATACATTATTATTCGATCCGGATGGTGACTTCGAACCCCTCGCCAAGGCGGAGCGGTTGATCGTCTTTATCGGGCAAATGGATTATCGCCCGAATATCGACGCGGTGCAATGGTTCGCCAATGATATCCTGCCCGGAATTCAGGGTGCCTGTGCGGGTGCCCATTTTGCCATCGTCGGCCGCAAGCCGAGCGAAGCGGTGAAGGCACTCGCGCAGCGAAAGGGCGTGATCGTCACCGGCGACGTTGACGATGTTCGGGGCTGGTTAGCCGCTGCCGCCGTGGTCGTCGCGCCGCTGCGCGTGGCCCGTGGGGTGCAGAACAAGATTCTCGAAGCGATGGCAATGGCGAGGCCGGTTGTTGCAACATCTGATGCAGCCAACGGCATCGATCATGGGGGAACCATTGTCGTCGGCGATTCGGCATCCCAATTTTCTGGGGCTGTTATCGGGCTTTTGACGGACCCGGATCGAGCCGGAGAAATTGGAAGAGCAGCCCGGGCACAGGTTCAGGCCCGCTATGGCTGGGCCGCCCGATTGGCGCCGCTTGATACGATCATCAATCCAGCCGCCGTGCCACCGGTACCGATGCCATCGGCTGTAACCGCATGACCGCGATGGTGCCGGGCGATCGATTCGTGGCGAGCGTCGCCGCTGAGGGTCGGCTGGCCGCCTGGCGACGTCATGGCTTTTTCCTCGCCGTCTTGGTTGCGTTTGTCCTTGTCATCTTTGCGCGCGATGTTGCGACACTGACCGCGCTTTGGTGGACCAACACGACATTTGGCCACTGCCTATTTATTGGCCCGGTGATTGGCTGGCTGATTTGGTTACGCCGTTTTGAGCTGGCAACGATTCATCCCGTTGGCTGGCTGCCCGGAAGCGCGATTGTAGCGGCCGGGGCGTTGACGTGGCTGGTCGGCGACGCCGCAAGTGTTGCCCTTGCG
>JAIELC010000063.1 GCA_019753375.1 Sphingomonas sp. | reverse complement strand
GGTGGTGCGGCGATCCATCAAGGTCGGGCAGGTTTCCGACAAGGGCGTTTCGATTGCCAATGGCCTGACAGGGGGCGAACGTGTCGTGGTCTCGGCGGGGGCCTTTTTGAATCCGGGGCAAAAAGTGCGCCCCATTGTCCAGAAGAAGCAGGGCTGACGGCATATGAGCTTTCGGAACATCTCGGCATGGTCGATCCGCAACCCGGTTCCGCCGATCGTGCTGTTCATTGCGCTCACGATCGCCGGGATCGTCAGTTTCATCCGGATGGACGTCAACAAAGACCCCGACGTCGATTTCCCGGCGGCGCAGGTGTTTGTCAGCCAGCCCGGGGCCGCGCCGACGGAAATGGAAACGCAGGTCACGCAGCGCGTTGAAGCCGCGATCCGCAGCATCAACGGCGTCGATGAAATCAATTCCAGCGTCAGCGAAGGCAGCAGCAGCACCTTTGTCCAGTTCGCCATCGGCACGCCGATCGACCGCGCCGTGGAGGACATTCGCACGGCCGTTCAGCAGATTCGCAGTGATTTGCCCGAAGGCATTTTGGAGCCGCAGGTCCAGCGCGTCGATATTTCGGGCGATGCAATTGCCTATTTTGCCGCCGAAACAACCGACATGACGCTCGAAGATTTGAGCTGGTATATCGATGATACGGTGGCAAAACGGCTGCTGGCGGTGCCCGGCATGGCCGCTGTCAGCCGCAATGGCGGCGTCAATCGCGAAATCCGCGTCATCCTTGATCCCCTGAAATTGCAAGCGCTCGGAATCACCGCGGCGCAGGTCAACCAGCAGCTGCGCCAGACCAATCTGAACACCGCCGGTGGCCGCGCGCAGATCGCGGGTTCCGAACAATCGGTCCGCGTGCTGGGCAATGCCGATGACGCGTTCACGCTGGGCGATACCGAGATTTCGGTGGGCGGCGGCCGCAGCGCCAAGCTGTCCGACATTGCCGAGGTCAAGGACCTGTATGCCGAACAGCGATCGCTGGCGATCATGAACGGCCATCAGGTGGTGGCGTTCAGCATGCAGCGCGCCAAGGGTGCGTCGGACGTGACGGTGTATGACGAATCGATCAAGGCGCTCGCCAAGCTCGAAAAGGACAATCCAAAGGTCCATTTCACCCAGCTTTACACCAGCGTCGATTACACCAAATCGCAGTATCATTCGGCCCTGGAAGCGATGGTTGAGGGCGCCATTCTGGCGGTCTTTGTGGTTTTCCTGTTCCTGCGCGACAAGCGCGCCACGGTGATATCGGCGATCGCCATCCCGCTGTCGGCAATCCCGGCGTTCTGGTTCATGGATCTGATGGGCTTTACGCTCAACGGGTTAAGCCTGCTTGCGCTCAGCCTGGTGGCGGGCGTGCTGGTCGATGACGCGATCGTTGAAATCGAAAATATCGTCCGGCATATGCGGATGGGTAAATCCGCGTATCAGGCATCGATCGACGCGGCCGATGAAATCGGGCTGGCGGTGCTGGCGACAACGATGGCCATTGTCGCGGTGTTCCTGCCAGTGGCGTTGATGCCCGGCATTTCGGGCCAGTTCTTCAAGAATTTTGGCCTTACCGTGGTTGTCGCGGTGCTGATGAGCCTGGCGGTGGCGCGGATGATCACGCCAATGATCGCGGCCTATTTCCTGAAGGCGCACGGCGAAGCCAGCCATGGTGAAGGCTGGCTGATGGATCGCTATATGAGCGTCCTGCGCTGGTCGCTGCGCAACCGCTGGAAAACGGTTGCGGTAGGCGGCGTCGCGTTCGTCCTGACCGTGATTGGCTTTGCGGGGATTCCGTTTCTCGGGCTCAAGCCAATCCCGCTGACGTTCCAGCCGACGATCAATACCAATTACAGCCAGATCCGCATTCAGCTCGCCCCGGGATCGACGCTGGAGCAGACCCGGGCGGTTGCCGCCCGCGTCACTGCGCTTGTCGACCACGCGCCCGATGTCGAGTCGGCTTTTTCCGATATCAATGTCGGCAATGCGGATGTGTTTTTGACGTTGCGGGCGGATCGCAAGCGGACCAGCGTGGAATTCGAACGCGCCTTTGCTCCGCAGCTCGCCGGGATCGCCGATGCGCGCGTCAATTTCCGGTCGCAGTCGGGCGGATTTTCGGGTCGCGATATCACCATCACCTTCGGTGGCAGCGATCCGGCCAAGCTCAACCAGGTTGCCAATACGCTGGTTGACGACATGAACAACATTCCCGAACTGCGCGCGCCGCGCGTCAATGGCGATTTGCGCCGCCCCGAAATCACGATCCGGCCACGGCTCGATCTCGCGGCGAATATGGGCGTGACGACGGCGGCGCTCAGCCAGTCGATCCGCATCGCGACATTGGGCGACATCGACCAGAATGTGGCCAAATTCTCGCTGTCGGACCGCCAGATCCCGATCCGCGTCGCGCTGTCAGAGGATTCGCGGCGTAATCTGTCGACGATCGAAAATCTGCCGGTGCCCACCACGTCGGGCGGATCGGTCCCGCTCAAGGTCGTCGCCGATATCGGCTTTGGCGCAGGCCCCACGCTGATCCAGCGATCGAACCAGACGCGGCGGATCACTGTTGGTGTGGATCTGGCCCCCGGCAAGGTGACGGGCGATGCCATGCCCAAGATCGAAGCGCTGGCGGTCATGAAGAACCTGCCCACCGGCGTGACACGGCTGCAGATCGGCGAAGCCAAATGGCAGGCCGAACTGCTGTTCAATTTCGTGATCGCGGTGATTGCGGGCGTGCTGCTCGTCTTCGGCGTGCTGGTGCTGCTCTACAAGCGGGTGATGCCGCCGCTGGTCAATATGGGGTCGCTGATCCTGGCGCCGCTGGGCAGCGCGATTGCCCTGCGGCTGACCGGCCATGCGGTATCGATGCCGGTCTTTATCGGCTTGCTGATGCTGCTGGGCATTGTCGCCAAAAATTCGATCCTGCTGATCGATTTCGCGCTGGAGGAAATGTCGAAGGGCATTGATCGCCAGGCCGCGATCCTCGATGCCGGGCACAAGCGCGCGCAGCCGATTGTGATGACAACGGTGGCGATGGTCGCCGGCATGGTGCCGATCGCGCTGTCGCTGACCGGGGACGGCAGCTTCCGCGCGCCCATGGGCGTCACGGTGATCGGCGGGCTGATCCTGTCGACAGTACTGACACTGGTCATCGTGCCGGCGGGCTTCAGCCTTGCGGTCGGTATCGAGGAATGGATCGGTCCACGGCTGGGTCGCCGCCTGCTCACCTACCGGCCCGGTGATGATGGGTCGCGCGTGATCGAGGGTGGCAAGGGGCCTGCGCCCATCGGCTACCATCCGGGGGAAGGCGGGTTACAGCCTGCCGAATAACGCCAGACTTGAACGATCCGGTTTTTCGGGGATTGTTCCGGGTATGAAGCTGTTCACGCGCCTGCCCGGGTCCGATGCTGTGCCTCCCGCGCTGGTGCGGATGCGTGTCATTGCCACCGGATTGCTGATCGTCATGGCGGGGTTGTTCCTGGTGGCGCGGGCGATTGAGCCCCGCTATCCGGCGTTCGGTTTTGTCCGCGCCTTTGCGGAAGCCGCCATGGTCGGCGGCCTTGCCGACTGGTTCGCCGTCACCGCGTTGTTCCGGCATCCGCTGGGCCTACCCATCCCGCATACCGCCATCGTGCCGCGCAACAAGGATCGGATCGGCGATACGCTGGCCGCCTTTCTGCGTGATAATTTCCTGATACCCGGCGTCGTCGCCCGGCGGATGGGGCGGCTGGATGTGGCCGCGTCGGCAGGTCGCTGGCTGGCCAGCCCGTCAGGCGGCGGCGAAGGGCGGTTGCGGCGCGGTGCGTCTCGCCTCGCGGCGGACTTGCTCGAAGCGCTCGACCAGCATCGTTTGGGCGGCATGGTCAAATCATCGATCGGCCAGCGGTTGCGCGCGCTCGATATCGCACCGCTGCTGGGGCAGGCGCTTGATGCGGCGATCGCCAATGATCGGCATCTGCCGTTGCTCAACGGTATCATCCGCTGGGCGGGCCGCACGCTGAGCGCCAATGAACCGTTGATCCGCGACATGGTCCATGAACGCGCCGGATCGATCATGCGCTGGACGGGGCTCGACGAAACGCTCGCCAACAAGATTATCGATGGCCTTGATCAGATGCTGGCCGATATGGCGACCGATCCGGGCCATCCGCTGCGCGCCAAGGCGGAAGAAGGGCTGCGCCAGCTTGCCTTCGACTTGCAATTTGATGCGGTGACCGGCGCTCGGGTAGAGACGCTGAAGTCGGAAATCATCGACAATCCGGCGATGCAGCGTTGGCTCGACGGGCTTTGGGAACAGGCGCGGGCGTCGCTGCTGCGCATCGCCCGTGATCCCGACGCCAGCCGCAGCGGCAAACTCGGCGAAGCGCTGCGCCAATTGGGCACCACGCTGCAGGAAGACGCGCGCCTGCGCGCCACCATCAATCGGTTCGTCCGCCGCTCAACCGTGGGCATGGTTGCCGATTATGGGGACGGCATTGTCCGGCTGGTTTCGGAAACAATCCGCGGCTGGGATGCCGACACGATTACCCGCCGCCTTGAAAATGCGGTCGGTCGCGATCTCCAATATATCCGGATCAACGGCACGGTCGTTGGCGGGTTGGTGGGTCTTGCCATTCACGCGATCGATATCGCGCTCTGATCAAGCGACAGGCTGGGGCGCGTTCGGTTTTGGTTGGATCGCGGCCGGCGCTCCATTTTTTGGCCTGCCGCGTTTGCCGCGTCTTCCGGGTCGTCGGGCATTTCCACCCGCTTTGCAAACGCCCTAGCGGGCCCAGTCGACGACCGACCAATGGCGTTTGCCGGCCAAGGCCCGCAACGGCGCATGCGGATTGACCGCAATGGCTTCGTCGGCCCAGGCAAGGGTTGGCGCGTCCGATACATGATCCGAATAAAAGCGCGCATGAATGTCGGCGCGCGCCATGTGATTGTCGGCCAGCCACGCCTCAATCATCCGCAATTTGGCGGGACCATAGCAATTTTCCCCGTCGATGCGCGCGATCAGCAGGGAACCGTCATCCGAATAGATTGATCTGGTCGCAATCACATCGTCGAGGCCCAATTGGCTGGCGATGGCATTGGCATAAAAACCATAGGACGCGGTGGCGAGCACGATCCGCCGACCCTCTGTACGGTCAGCGGCGATGCGCGCGCGCGCCGCCCGGTACACGCCGCGCCTTGTGACCAGACCGGCAAATCCGCTGGCGAGCGCATCGATCTTGGCCGCGCGGACCGTGCGCCCGATCATCAGCGCCTGAGTCAGTTCTTTCAATTGCGCACGATCAATTGCCCGGCACGCATAGCCGATCAGGCAAAGCCCGACAAAAGGCAGCAAAATCAGTCGCCACGGCGCGCCAAGGGCGGCGGCATAGCATAGGAACGGCGTCCAGGTCGGCCACCGTGTGATCGTTTTGTCCATGTCGTAGATGGCAAGTTGCTGCATTGGCCCCTTCTAAGCCGCTATCTTCTTGCCGATCCAGTGGGATTGCATCAAGGATAGCGTCAATGAGCGTCAACGCGGCATTTTCGCACGAACGGGTCGGTGATGCCGACTTGCTGCGCTTTACCGGCAGCCTGTCGCTCGCGCGTCTGGGCAATTTTCCTGATCAGCTGCGCGCCTATGACGGGCCGGTCGACACGATCGACCTAAGCGGGATCGAGCGGATCGATACCGTGGGCGCCTGGCTGATCCACCGCTTCGTCAAGGATCGCGCGATCAAGGTGGAGGGGTTGAGCGCGGCGGCGGCGCATTTGCTTGACCAGGTATCGGCTGCGGACCAGCGCGTCGAAATGCGCCCGCAATCGGTTGGTTCGATCAACCGGGTGTTGGGGGAAATCGGTGTCGCGACGCTGGCTGCGCTGCGCACGCTCTATGGATTGCTGGCGTTTTTCGGCGCGACTGCCATCGCGCTTGCCACGGTCATCCGCCATCCGTCGCGCTTTCGGGTCAACGCGACGGTCCAGCGGTTTGAAGTCGTTGGCGTGACGGCGCTGGGCATTATCGGGCTGATGAGTTTCCTGATCGGCATTGTCATTGCCCAGCAAGGTGCCGTGCAGCTGCGCCAGTTTGGCGCAGAGATTTTCACGATCAATCTGATCGGCCGGATCACGCTGCGCGAACTGGGCGTGCTGATGACCGCGATCATGGTTGCCGGGCGATCCGGATCGGCCTTTGCCGCGCAGATCGGCACGATGAAACTGACCGAGGAAATCGACGCGATGCGCACGATCGGCGTATCGCCGATGGAGGCATTGGTCCTGCCGCGCGTGCTGGCGGCTGTGTTCATGATGCCCTTGCTGGGCTTTTATTCCTCGGTGGTGGCGATCATTGGTGGCGGCCTGTTGTGCTGGGCCGATCTGGGCATTCCCCCCGTCACCTTCATTCAGCGCCTGCGCGAAGTGGTGCCGATCACCGATCTGTATATCGGGCTGGTCAAAGCCCCGGTGTTCGGCGCGATCATTGCGATGGCAGGCTGTTTTCAGGGGATGCTGGTTGAATCGGATGCCGAACAGGTCGGCAGCCGGACCACCTCCGCCGTCGTTCAGGCGATTTTCCTCGTGATCGTGCTCGATGCGTTTTTTGCCGTGTTCTTCACCTGGCTGGGGTGGAATTGATGGCGGGCGATGTCGTCATCCGCGTGCGGGGCCTGCGCAACAGTTTTGGCGACCAGGTGGTCCATGACGATCTGAACCTCGACGTCCGCCGGGGCGAGATTATCGGGGTGGTCGGTGGATCGGGCACCGGCAAATCGGTGCTGATGCGATCGATCATCGGGCTGCAAACCCCCGATGAAGGCGACGTCACCGTGTTTGGCGAATCGACCATTGGCCGTGAAGAAACCGACGCGCTCGACATCCGCAAGCGCTGGGGGGTGTTGTTTCAGGGCGGCGCGCTGTTCTCAACGCTGACCGTGGCCGAAAATACCCAGGTTCCGTTGCGCGAATTCTATCCGCACATGGACAAGAAACTGCTCGATGAAATTGCGTCGTACAAGGTCGTGATGACCGGGTTGCCCGCAAATGCCGGCCCCAAATTTCCCGCCGAATTGTCGGGCGGGATGCGCAAACGGGCCGGCCTGGCGCGGGCGTTGGCGCTCGACCCCGAATTGTTGTTTCTGGACGAGCCGACCGCCGGACTCGATCCGATCGGGGCGGCTGCCTTTGACGAACTGACCATGTCGCTGCAACGAACCATGGGGCTGACGGTTTTTTTGATCACCCATGATCTCGATTCGCTCTATGCGATTTGCGACAGGGTTGCGGTGCTGGCGGATCAACGGGTTATTGCGGTCGGCACCATCGACGAACTGCTCGCCCTGGATCATCCATGGATCCAGGAATATTTCAGGGGGCCACGCGGGCGCGCGGCGGCGTCGACCGATGAACGGGCTGCGCTGACAGGGGCCCAGCCGACAGGGGCCCAGCCGACAGGGGCCGTGCTAACAGGGGCCGCGCTCAAAGGGGCCGCGCTCAAAGGGACAGGGAACTAATGGAAACAAGATCAAACCATGTCCTGGTTGGCGCTGTCGTCCTGATATTGCTGGCGATGCTGGCCCTGTTCGTGGTCTGGCTGGCCCGTGGATACGGCGTCCGCGACAAGGAATATGACATATTTTTCAAACAATCGGTCAACGGCCTGAACAAGGGGGCGTCGGTTGCCTTTGCCGGTGTTCCGTCGGGTGAAGTAAAACAGATCGCGCTGTGGAAGGAAGATCCTGAATTTGTCCGCGTCCGCATCAGCGTAAAGGACGATACCCCGGTCTTGCTCGGCACCACGGCGACCATTCAGGGCAGCTTTACCGGCACCAGCACGCTGCAGCTCGATGGCGCGATCAAGGATGCGCCGCCGATCACCTGCCCAAAGCTTAACCCGCAGAGCGCCTGTCCGTTTGGCGTTCCCGTCATCCCCACGCG